>JAUXAL010000010.1 GCA_030619925.1 Phycisphaerae bacterium
CTTTGTCATTCTCTTCTCCTTTCTTTTCTCTCTTTCTGCCTATATAATATACCATTTGTCTACCATTTGTCAAGTCTTTTTTAAAGAAATATCCATTATTTTTCAACTTTTTTCGATATTTTTGCAATTTCCTTAGTTTTCCCTTATTTTAAGCAGTTTGGAAAATTTAGGCCCTCAAATTTCGCTTTTAAGCCCCCTCTTTTGCCCCTACATGGCCAATCATACCAGCATCCTCCAAATAATCCCGTAGGGGACTTCCTGGTGCGTCTTCGAAAATCGCCGAAATCTTTATATTTAAAGCGTTACATTGATTTTCGGCAGAAATAACTTCAAAAATCGCTAATTATTTAACTGGGATATCCAGAAGATCCTTGATTTTTTAGCAGAATAAATAAAAAAAACTACCAGGATGCTTAAATCCCGGTAGCTTTCCGGTGAATTAATAGAGAATTGTTAGAAAGGATGTCCGAAATCCCTCTTTTTTCTAGACGAAAAAAGGTCCCACCCTTAAAAAAGAGATTTTGGTGCGCCTATTTTTTTTGAAGAAATAAAAAAACCCCTGCGTCCTCGACCGCAAGGGCAATGTTATGGTTAAGTGTAGTAAGGATAATTAAATAATGTAAATAATTATTTTTCTGATATCTGTTTTTGCAAGTTGTAAATTAATTCAGAAGTAACTACTCCTCTAATTGCTAAATCGTTAATTAAATCCATGTTCATTTGCCACCTACTATAGAAAGTAACAATCGCTATGCTCTGGAGCAAAACTATTATTATTAGAACAACTAAGATTTTCTTTATTCTATCCATTTTATCTCCTTGCGGTGAGTATATCTGAAAGTAGGCCATCGGCTCCATATCCTCGAATGGAAAAAACTCCGCCTGATAGGGTAATTTGAATTTCACCAGATGCATCGGCAGTTTCTGGAAACCATGTATCTACATTCATTTCGACACCCGTAAATGGATCGTGTAAATTTGATGTTATTGCTAAAGCTACAGCTTTATCTCGTTCAATCATTCCGTCTGCAAGTTCTGACTGGATTAACGTCTGGACTGTTCCAACATTTGCTTTGACTACTGCTTCCTTAGCTTTAGCTTGTTGACCAGAATAAACCCTTAATCCCAGTAATGCTAAAACTCCAATGATTGCTACTACCACCATCAGCTCGATTAATGTAAAACCGCCTTTTGTTTTACTTTCCATTTTCAACTTTTCTCAAAATGTTTTGAAATTACCTTACTTATCGCCACCACCACCATGGCCGCCTGCGGCGAGGCCTGGGGGCGCCGCCATTGGGGTCAGCATCACCGCCGACGGCGGCGGCAGCACCGCCGGTAGTTACCGTCCAGGAGCCGTCTGCAGCCAGTATTCCAACTCCGAACGGTCCTTTAGGGTGTGTAGAATTAACCGTAATGACACAGGTGCCATCCACACCGTTGACATCCGATATCGTATAATCGACCTGGTTGAAATAAGAGCCGTTGAGGGATGTGTCGGTGAAGCCTAACAATAATGCAAGCAAGCCGTTTCCAAGCGAATCTTCTATTAAAACGTAGTCTGTGTAATTTGGGTCCATTGTGGTAACAAGGGAACGGACGGTTGTTTTGATGGTTCCGGCCGCGGCCCTGGCTTCCGACCATTTCGCCGAATCAATTCGGCCGCGCATAAGCGGAACTGCCACCGCAGCTAAGATGCCAATGATGAAAATAACCACCATCAGCTCACTTAGTGTAAAGCCTTTTCTGTGCTTCATACGTTTTAACTTCTTCCAAAAATGTTTTAAGGCCGCATCCCTTACACTTCACTACAATCAGCAAAATCAATAAGCGGCTGTAACCAAAACCAAGAACTAAAACCGAAAACGTCCCTCGTCACTCGTCCCTCGTCACTCGTCGGACGCCGGGCTATCCTGCTACGTTCGACATTGTAAAAATCGGCATATACAGTGCAAGAACTACCGCCAACACAATCGCGCCAACCGTTACAATCATTATCGGCTCAAGAAGACTCAACATGGTGGTTATCGTAGAATCGACCTTTCGTTCGTAATGGTTGCTGGTTTTTTCGAGCACTGTGGGCAGTGAGCCGCTTTCTTCACCGACCTGCATCATCTTAACGACCATATTAGGGAAAAAGCCGGCTGTGGCCATACTCAAAGAGATGTTTGAGCCGTCGACAATATTCTTTCTGGTTTCCATTACGGCCGACTTTATAATATCATTACCGGTCATTCCGGTGAGAATATCAAGGGCGTCAAGCACCGAAACGCCCGCAGCAAGCAAAGTTGACATCGTCCTGCAAAACATTGCAACGAAGGCCTGGTTGATTACCTTGCCAAACAAAGGCGCGACCAGGACGATTCTGCTGAATAAACAATGGCCTTTTTTGGTTTTGGAGATAAGAACCGCAGAAACTATCAGAAGAAGAACAAAACCTATGATGAAGTGAAGATTGTAGCGGAGTATATCGTAAAACCCCATAAATCCCCTGGTTAAAGCAGGCAGCTCGCCGCCGAGCTGGTCAAATATAGTGCGGAATCGCGGAATAATAAAAGCCATTATGAATACGACTATCAGAACAATAAATGTGAATACAAAGATGGGATAAGCCATTGCACCTTTAACCTTTTTGGCCAATTTATCGCGACTGTCAAAATGGTCTGCCAGCTTGTTCATCGCTTCTGCGAGATTACCACTGGTTTCACCGGCCAAGATTATTGCACAGGAGAGTCGGTTGAAAACCTTTGGAAACTCCGCAATACTTTCCGAGAAAGACTGACCTTTCTTGACTTTCTCCGAGAGCTGCTGGAGAACCTGCTGAAGCCGTGAATTTTCTATGTCTTCGGCAATGGTGTCGAAGGCTGTGGTAATGGGAATTCCTCCATCGAGCATTGTAGCCAACTGCCAACAAAATGCTGCCAGATCTGCTGATTTGATGCGTTTTTGGTGAATTGTTCGCCAGCTTTGCGCGGTGTGCCCTGATATTTCGTTGATAGAGATAGGTGTGAACCCCTGCTCACGAAGCCAGTTAAGTACGTCATTTGAGGAAACCGCCTGTGTAAGGCCTTTCCTCCGTCCCCCCGCCACATCCCGAGCGATATACCTGTAGATTTTCATTTACCGAACCCTGTTAAGTTCGTTGTTCGTTGTCTATGAACAATGAACCCATAACTACGAACTGTTAAACCTTTCCTGTAAAAGCTGCACTAATGATCTCTTCGGCGGTCGTTAAACCCTGCAACATCTTATTTACGCCACTTTCAAGTAAGTCACCATATCCTTTTTGACGTGCTGCTGCTTTTATCTTAACCTCGCTGTCACCGGCAATTATCTTTTCGGCTATATCGTTATCCACAACTAAGAACTCAAATATGGGTATCCGGTCCAAATAACCTGTCCCTCCGCAGACTGTGCAGCCTCGGCCGTGATAAAAGACAGCGTCCTTAGCCTGCTCGTGGTCGATCCTCAAACGCTTTAAGACTTCCTCACTTAAGGTTACAGGCTCCCTGCAGTGGCTGCAGATTTTTCTGACCAGTCGCTGAGCAATGACTAAATTCAGCGTGGAGGCCAGCAGATATCGCTCAACTCCCATATAGGCCAACCTGCTTATCGCGCTGGGCGCATCGTTGGTATGGAACGTGCTCAAGACCAGATGGCCGGTCAAGGATGCTTTTATTGCAATTTCGACCGTTTCCTTGTCTCGAATTTCACCTATCAGAATTATGTCCGGGTCCTGTCTTAAAATTGCCCGCAAGCACACTGCAAAGCCGAGGTCAATTTCCGGCTTGACCTGAATCTGGTTAATCCCGGCAAGACGGTATTCGACAGGGTCCTCGACCGTTGTAATATTTTTCGCCGGGTCCTTTAGGTAACGTAGCGCTGAGTATAACGTGGTACTTTTACCACTGCCGGTCGGCCCTGTGACAACTATTATGCCATGCGGCCGCGACAACACGGACTTAAACTCTTCAAGAGCTTCAGGTTCAAACCCAAGTTGGTCCAGCTCGTGGTTTACCGCTGCTGCATCCAGGATTCGCATCACAACTTTTTCGCCATATATTACTGGAATTACCGATACGCGGACGTCTATATCTCTACCGGAGATATCCATTTTGAATCGACCGTCCTGGGGCAATCTGCGCTCGGCAATATTCATTCCTGCGAGAATCTTAATTCTGGCAACTACCGCGGCCCTCATTTTTCTGGGCGGCGGAACCATATCCCGAAGCATGCCATCAATTCGCATGCGAACCACCGTTGAATGTTCCTGCGGCTCGATATGAATGTCACTTGCTCTGCTTTTTACCGCCTGGCTCAGGAGCAAGTCAACAAACCGAACCACAGGTGCCTTGTTTGCATCTGCTGCGCTGCCGGCATCTGTCTCGGCGACATCTTCTAATAGTGCATCTTGGGCGTGTTCCTCTTCTTCACCAACTTCGAGCTCTACCAGGTCGCGAAGCTGCTGTTCTTCGATATCCGAACCGTGATAAATCAACTCTATCGCCCGGCAAATCTCCCGCGGCGAACTAATCGCCGGCTTAATCTGACGCTTCATTTTCAGTGTGACTGTATCTATCGCGATAACATTGAGCGGATCAGCCATTGCAATGACAAGTTTGTTGTCCACCTCGCCGACAATCACAAGGCAGAATCGCTTGGCGATGCTCTCAGGCAAGGTTCGAGCGATATTCACATCTACCTTGTCGATATCATCGAAACGAATGTATTCCAGCGAGAGATGCTCAGCCAGGGTGCGCGTAACCTCCTCATTATTCAGCATCTCAAGTCGAAGCAATATCTCACCGAGCCGGCCACCTTGCTCACGCTGCTCGTTCAGCACTTTGGCCAAATCTCCGCGGCTTAACAGGCCTTTGGAAACAAGCAGTTCGCCGAAAGGAAGATTGGCTCCTGTTTTAGGGATGTTGAAGATATTTTGGGTAGAGCCCATTCGATTACCGTTACCTCCACCTAAATACTTCTGCTTATCAGCTTGCAATCTCCATAAACCGCAAACAACAACGCTATTCGCCGGGACGAACTCCGCCCGGCTTAATAAGGGCAGGAATCTCGAAAATGTGGTTAGGGAGCCCACCCTCTCCAAGTCATATCACTTAATAAATCACCTTTTTATTTAAAATATAAAACAAAAACCACCTAAAACAAAAAAATGGTTTGTTTTGGTTTATTGGCAATAGCAAATGCTCAAACTGATACATTTTCTCGGACAACCGGCGGCAATAATTCACTTAAATCTTATAAATCAACGATACTAAGAAGTCGAACTACGTTGCATTGTAAAACAGGATGTCTCCAACTTTGAAATACGATATAACTTCTCGTCTATAAACGGTTTAAGGCAAAAATCGGTCATAAAAAACGCCCAGTTTGAGCAAATCCCGCCGGGAAAAAATGCTGCTTTCATAAAGCTGGGGACACTATTTATTTAGGACGGTTTGATAATTTAATCCCAAAACGGGTGCCGCTGATTATGGTGACCTTGCTTTTATCGGAGACAAAATTCCTATTCTTTGACTCTGATACAACCCATACTACCGTTAAAATTGTACACAGAGGTATAACTGCTTGCGTTGTTAAGACCTCTGTCTTCGTAAATTTAGTTATACAAGAACGAAAGACGCAAAAAGGTTATTTTCAACACCCCCAAAGAAGTCTGTACTACTCTGCGAAGCACAAGCCGGTGGCACGCAGTGTTGCTTTGATAACGCAAACCCCGTTAGAGACTCCCTTGGGGACACCTTACGGCGCCGAAGGACCCTGGGCCCAAGGACAAAGTCTCTAACGGGGCAAAGCTCAATAAAATTATTGACTAAACGGCGAAAACCGTTAATACTGGTATCGGTTGGGCCCCATCCGGCAAAAAGAACGCAAAATGGGGACCCTTGCGGATGTGGCGGAATTGGCAGACGCGCAGGCTTCAGGTGCCTGTGTCCCTTAGGGACGTGGAGGTTCGACTCCTCTCATCCGCATTGGACTAGTATATCGTATCGCGCGTGGAAGCGGCGAATCATTCAACCGTTGAACTGGTAGACCTTACCCAACCAGCCTCTCAAGGCGCTACCTAGTCGATAACGGGCGGCTCCTCTTCCTCCTCCTCGATGACCGGTTCGATCTTCCAGTAGTAAGTCGTACAGGGTTCAAGAGTTCCGGGATCATACCATCTCCATCTCGCTGGCTGTCATCTGCACGAGTCTGCCGCGGGCGAGCAGCGGCGGAGCGTTTCGAATAAGCTCCTGCAGGTCGTAGAAGAAAGATGTTTGAAGATGTTGCATGATAAAACCTCCTTTGTTTTGGTTGTAAATGTCTTCCGTAACGGTACTTACACAATAACCAAAATGGAGGAGATTGCAAGAAAATAATGGTTGCAAATCATTATTTAACATAGATTTACGTATTTTACTGAAAGTTTATTGTTATATAATATGAAATCCGACACTTGCTGTCTGCTTTACCGAGACATTTAACTATGACCGTGAGACTGAATGGCCTATGCGGACGCCACGGATCCTCCTCATACAACTCAGTGGTGAATGTCGTGGAGGTTCCGGGGGGTATGGCAATGGTTGCCGTGCTTTGTCCTGTGGCCGCGTTTTGTCCTGTGTAGCTTTCTTCCACCAATGTGGCTTCGACGTCGCATTCGCTATGACCAAATTCGTTGGATGCGGATATCGTTATGTGGTAGACACCTTTTGCGCTCGCTCTATAGATTACATATTCCTTGCCGTCGCAATCTTTGTCTGGCTGGCTGTCGCTCTCGACAGTGACCACGTCATCGGCACACGGCCCCGTTCCCAGCGTGATATTGTCAAAGTACACGGTACCTGTGCCACCAAGCTGGGGATTGTCCCTGTCGCCAAAGCCAATAGCGATGCTGCTGACATCGGCCAGGTTCATGCCTTGATCTGCAAACTGTCTCGGGTCGATGCTCCATTCGGTCCAGGTATCTGTCTGTGCTGCGGCGGGATTATCGTGGACCACCACCGCACTCATGCCGGTAGTATCCTCCACAGCCACATACATCGGCTCAGGAGCATTGGCCGGGTCGCCATATAACCACAGCGACAATGCCTTAACGCCACACCTGGCCCAATCCTGCGGGGTATCAAACGACCGTTCGGCCTCTGAATAAAAGGCTTTGCGAATGGACGGCTTGTTGGGATCCGGCGGCGGCTTGTTGGGATCCGAGTTGGGATCCGGCGGCGGCTTGGGCCGCGACGGCGGGATTATATGGCTTTCGTTGTCATAAACAAATCTCATCGACTGCGTGCCTTCGTGAACGGTCACGGAATCGATGTACACCATCAAGCCGGTCATGTTGCCAATGTGATACAGGTTAAGCGGGTCAGTGTACCCGAGTCCATCAATCCACGTCTCGAATATCCTGTTGCCCAAATCGTCGGTATATGACTCCATACCGTCCATAAAAAGATCGTCGGCGGTCTTAAAGCTCCAGATAGGGCCCTGCCACGTTGGGGGCGGTTTATTCGGTTCATTGACCCCCTCGATCTTCCAGTAGTAACTGGTGCCTGGATCGAGGGTTCCGGGATCATAGCTGTTGACATCCAGGCGCGCTCGGTATATGCCGGTCGTATCGGATGTATCGGCATTAGCAACAGCATAAAAATCGATCCCGAGGTACACATCGTGAAGGGCAGCCCAGCATCCCGGTGTCCAGCTAAGGATGACATTCGGGTCCACATGTATGGCGCCATTGACTGGATGGGGGTTCGTGGCTTTTCTCCCAGCCGTCTTGAAGCTCCAGACATCGCCTATATACATATCGGCATATATCCGGACCTCGCCTGTAGTAATGACCGAATCCACGAAAATGGGCGGCTCCTCCTCTTCCTCCTCCTCCTCCTCGATGAACGGTTCGATATTCCAGAAGTAGTCGTAACAGGGTTCAAGAGTTCCGGGATCATAGGTTGTACCTAACTGGCTGCCTTTGAATGTGCCGCGTCTGCCATACTTCACATCATCAAAATCTGTACCGAAGTACACATCGTATGAAACTGCTTCTTCTGATTTGGGCCAGCATAATTTCGCATCCAGGGGTACATCCACCGCACCGTCAGGCGGATAAAAATCAAAAAGGGTGACCTCGAAAGCCGTTGAAAACACCTCCGCCAGACCGGTGTAAGCGCCGGTGACCTCTCCGGTCTCAAAGTTGATATCAGTTCCGACAAACCACCCGGGCATCAGCTCGTTATAGCCTTCAATAAACGCTAAAACTGTGCCCTCCGGAGGCGGCTCTGGCGCCACAGCCTGGTCAACCGCAAGCACAACTTTTTGTTGTCCATCAGGATCACGGATGAAGCCAACCTTCTTCGGTTTAACTATGTTCACATCAAAATATATCGTCGGAAATTCCTCGTAATTTCCTTTAGAATCATACCACCCCGCCGAGATTTCATACTTTGTAATCTTGAAGGGAGCATGGAAGATCCGGCGCATCCCTGGAGTGAAGACTATGTCATCACTTGGATCATCTGGGGCCTTGATCACCTTTCTTTGCTTATTTGGATCTTCGCCGTACACGATGAGGTCAGTCAACCTAGTAGGAATGTTAGGATCCCCCGGATTCACGACTTGGATGCTATCGCCTTTGGCTGGGCCTGTCAGGACAGCTACAACACAAAGGCACACGCACAGAAATAATTTTACTTTAACCATTTTCTTTCTCCTTCAAGATGAGCGTTCTTTCGCAAGCAAAACGAATTGTTTGGCCAAGCCCTTGAGATACGGTCCTCCTGAATTAACATTTTCCCGTTCACGCTCTTATTGCGTTCGAGCTATAAGGACAGCAGGCTGGAGTTCCTGTGATAGAAACGTTAGCAAAATCGCGGAAGTCCTCCTTTATTGTTCCACTCACTATTGCGAAACTCCAATGTATAATATTCAGGCACAAATGTCCAGTAGATTATGGGGCTTTCCTGCATTTTCCCCTGATTTTAGCAAAGACCGGCATTTTTGGCCTCATATCCCACACGCAGGCAACTATTTAACGGAAATTGTGCCAATAGGCCGATAAATAGTGAGACAGCACTGAGAAGTAAGAAAACAGAGGACAGAAGGCAGAGGACAGAAGACAGAGGAGAGATAATCTGACTTCTGACATCTGAGTATTATGCTTGAAATTCTTCAAAATTTCGAACAAACAGCGGCCCGGTTCAGCCCCATCGTCTTAATCGGGCCGGGGTTGGCGACAGTCCTGGTGGGGTTATTTATCTGGCTTGGCGGGTTGGGCTTTAAAAGACTTTTAGCAGCAGCTGCCGGCGCGGTTAGCGGTGGCATCTGCGGGTTTTTCATAGTCGGCCGAAATATTATGGCAGCGATTATCCTCGCGAGCGTGGCGGCAGTTATCGCAATAATATTTGAAAGGTTATTTATCACAATACTGGCAGCGGCATTGGCGGCAGTTTTCGGCTTTGCCGTTTTGGCCTGGCCGTACATTGAAAATTCGCAAGAAGTTATCCGTAGAATGCCGGTTCAAGGCCCAGCCCTTAGCGTCCGCGAAAGTATAGAAAAAGTGAAAGCTTATGCAGCTGATGTTAGCGAAAAGATAAAACAGGCTTGTTCACAGATGCCGGTATACAGCTGGCCGATATTGCTGGCGCTGGCGGCAATTTTTATAGTGGTTGGCTTTTTCCTTCCACGCTTAGCTTCGGCTTTGTGCTGTTCGGCCTTGGGAACGATGCTCATTTTCGCCGGGATGATTTTGCTGTTGTTGTATAAAGGCAGTGTGCCTATCAGCAGCATTTGCAGCAAGCCGCCATTTTACGGTGCTGCCTTTATAGCAATGACGGTTTTCGGTACAATTGAGCAGTTGTTACTTTGTCAACGCGCCAAAAGAGATTCGATAAGAAGAAAGGGGGCCGATAAGAATAAGGACGAGCCCAAGGAAACAAGGCAGGCCTGGAGGACTACATAACTGTACCAATTTATGGGAAAAGGCAAGAAGGAAAATTAAGGAGAAGAATAATGGATTGCGTTACTATCCTTGCACAGGCGGTTGAAGCTGCAGGCCCGGAGGCGGCGGAAGAAGCAATCGTCCCAATGGACCTGTTTTGGACACAAATCACTTCACTCGGCTTGCTCGAAGCGTTGACGTTTATATCTTTCGGCGCGGTTTGCCTTGTCTACGGCTGGCGCGTCTTCAAGATGCTGGTGGTAATCAGTTTTGGGCTATTGGGTCTGCTTTTGGGAATAACAGTAAGCGACAAAATCAGCGGTGGGGATAGCCAAATTCTGGGTGGACTGATAGGCCTTGGTCTCTTGGCGGCTCTTTCCGTGCCGTTGATGCGATGGGCGATCAGTATATTAGGTGCGGTCGCCGGCGGAATACTCACATCGGGAATATGGTACGCTTGTGGGCTGACCGAAACATACATCTGGGCCGGTGCGCTTATCGGGATAATCGCCGGCGGTATGATCTCCTTTATCATTTTCAAAGTCGCCGTCATACTGTTTTCCAGCCTGGGGGGCAGCGGATTAATGGCGACAGGAATCCTGGCACTTTTATACCTTTATCCGCAGACGACAGAGAAGGTGGAAGAACTGATATTTACTCAAAAATGGTTTCTGCCTACTATGCTGATGGCACCAACATTACTGGGAGTAATCCTGCAAAATAAATTCGTGAAGCGTTCCAAAGAGTGGGACCTGTGACCTTGGCATTTATGGCTGGCCATCAGCTTTGAGATGAAAACGAAAACCGTCCATACTCGCCTGCCGGAATACAACAGTTAAGAGTGTGGACGGTTTAGATTATTGACCACATGTAATCTTTTAGCACAAAAATTCAACGATGCTTATCCGATATACCTCTAAAAGTCTCGATTTTGCATTCCCATTGATGAGAATCATGGGAATGAATCCCACTCGGCGGGGCCGCGCCCGACCGCCATAATCGACACCAACATTTCCACACAAATCGTAGTACACTCACATCACACCTCCATTCCAAAATACTATTATCATTATACCACAAAGGCTGTTTCAATTCCAGCTAAAAAGACACAAAAATAATAATTAACAAGACGATTGAGGCCGCCGGATGAAGCAGAAAGCCTTTTATCGGTCGACGGCGAAAATTTTTTTTCTGTGCCCAAGCCCACCATATAATATGAAAAGGGCCGCAAGCATAATACTCACAGCCCCAGCGGTTAGTAAATGGCAAACTGTCTGGGTTCCCATTTTGCGATTGTTTTGCAAAATGGGGTCCCTCTTATGGCTTGCGTTTCTTTAACAAAGCCAATGAGCCGAGACCCAGCAGAGCAATTGTCGCCGGCTCAGGAATCGTCATAGCGCCACTGAAACCGTTGTAGCCGGCATAGCCACCGCTCAGCATTTTGGCAAAGCTAAGATAGTTGGTTCCACTTCCACCCTGCAGTGAGAGTTCAAAATCAAGTGCCTTGGCAAACATAATGGCGCTCAACGCAGCAGAACCAATGGCTTGGCCGGCAGCAGTTACAGCGACGTCGGTAATATCCGCTCTAAAATTAGTGTAGCCTCCGGCTATTGTTCCGATCGGGACCAAGTCGCCCCCGGTAAGAGTACCCACTAAGTAGGTCTCGCTGGCATCTGAGCTTCGAATCGAGATGGTTGTGCTGCCTATCGGGCTCACCGTGTAGGAACCAGTTGGAATTCCACTTACCGCCAAGGTGGGGATATACACCAAAGAGCCAACCAAGGCATCGGCGTTACTACCCAACCCCTTATCAACGGCAATATCCTGGTCAAAGCTAAGCGTGCCGGCCCCATCGTAATTCCAGTTACCGGCAGTGCCTGTATCAGGACTGAATTCGACTGTCGGCGTCGCGAACGCCGGCGTGCCCACACAAACCACCAGTGCAAGAACCATTATTAACTTTTTCATTTTGTTTTCCCCCCATGTTTATGTCTTTAAGCTCTTAACTTTCCTCATTTTTGTGCTACGGACCGCTCGCAGCAATTCTGACTGTTTTCCGGGGACCTCCAAACGCCGTCTTTCGCGTTTGGGGACCCCTCTCAATCCACTGGTTTTGAGTTACTCGGTTTGAGTCAGTAGCAATATTGTTTCACAAGCACCCCCCTTTCTGCCGGTCTCTGCTCCAGTCAGCTTTTCGGTCTTGTTAGTAGGTTGACAAAGATGTTTTTCCTTTCCAAAGATTTCTCTCCAAGCGATAATAAAAAGTGGAGGGTTTTGAGCCGTGTAGAGTACCGACTCGGCCCCCCTCTTATATTAGCTTATGTGGTGGCCCTCTTTCTGCGCAGCAAGCTCAACATACCACCGAGGCCAAGCAGAGCTATTGTTGCCGGCTCCGGAACTTCTGCAATAAAGTCCTGTTGTCCGTTGTAACTAAAGACTCGCAGGTTTGCCATCGGGCCGGTGCCGTTCAAGGAGTGCAACCACGTATTGGCAGTAGACGCATCCAAATACTCAGCACGGAAACCACGACTACCAGCGGTGCCGTCGACCGTGACATCCCACCCCAGCGGGGATATTGGAAGGTCCTCGTGAACAATCTCCCACACAGCTGCAGCAAAAGCTTCGGCCTGGTAGTTATAGTAGTTGCTAAACGCGCCGCTGCCCACCCAGGCTGGGCTGAAGTACCTGCCCCATAGTTCCTCGAGGTAATTGGCCTTGGTGACGCCCATTGGAGCACCCAGAAAGCTGGTCGGTAGAGGCCCGTCTTCCGGCATAATCACTTTGTACGTCAATGTGCTGCTCGACGCCATCTCGGCCCATTCAATGCAGAAGGCCCCGATCGGACCATTGGGCCAGATATTTCCCTCGCCGGTGCCGCCACTCTTGTCGAGCATATAAACTCCAGCATTGCCGGTAATACCCTCGTGGCCGCCGGCCCAAACGTTCATTGTGTCATATGCACCTTGACCAGTATGTGCTATATCCACAGTACCGAGAGGGGCAGCTTCTGCTATGCCCGGCAGAGCCAGCACAACCGCTGCACAAAAAATTGCTGATATCTTTACCAACTTCAACATCTTACTTGCTCCCCCAAAAACAACCTCTATTAATGTGTTCTTCACTGTAGACCATCCACAGCTAAATGATTCGTTTTTCCCAACCTTAGGTTTAAGACAGTCCGTTTTGATATTATTCCATACCCCCAAAACTGACTGGTGGTAAAGCAAATCAGGCACTTGAGTCTACATCATCAAGGTACGATAACTTAGATGCTTAATAGGGGAAACTTGAGAACCCCCCACTCCGATTTTGACCACCCCGGAAACGATTGATAGAAGTAAGTTTACCGTATTAGCTCACAAAAGTCAAGAGTTTTTAGCAGCAATGCCTAAGAATGACCGAAATTTTTCTGATGTGTGCCCCTGCTTAGCCGAAAACAAAATAGTTTTAGGACCTAAGCGAGGCTTTTAGAGTGATAATTAACTCTGAATTTTTGTGCCGAGAGATTGTGATTTTTCAGGTTAACCACAAAAGTGATTTTGTGAACAGGCAAAGATAATCGAAAGACCGAATGAGAGAAGCAGTAACAAAGGAAAATATATAAATGTTTGATCTGGTTTGCGGAGCGGACGTAACCGCGCAAAAAAAAAGGGCTGACCTACATAGAGACCAGCCCCCAAGAAAAGGAAGGAGTAGTATTATGCAAAATAGCAGGGTAACCGCTCAAACCCGTCCGCTATACTCTAAAACGTACCGTCACAATCAAAGACTGCGAACGAAAGAAACCGATAATATTAGGCTTTTCCGCCCCACAATTTCCTCTCAATTATGCTCGCTCCGTTTATTATATTATACTCAATATTTTACCAAATGCCAAATTCAATTTTATTGATTACTGTCCCAAAACAGTTATATTGTAAATTGCAGCTTGGCTGTAGTTAAGGTTGTATTAAGAAAAACGTGCCCTTTAACATAAATATTACGAGGTCTTAAAAGACAAGACTTTGCGCCCGTAGCTCAGGTGGACAGAGCAACGGATTTCTAATCCGTAGGTCGCAGGTTCGAGTCCTGCCGGGCGTGGTTGAGTGGATGCCGGGCGTTTTCTACGAGGATAGAGAAAGGTAAGCCATATTCCCGTCCCAATCCCCCCGTCGGTCACACACCAAGTGTCCCGGCCGGTGCTTGTTCGTAGTTAGTCTCTTAGCGGCAACTTGTGAATCCGGCTTGGGATTGGGTTTTTCGGTGGGGCAGCGGTTGATTTCTCACAAGCGGGTTGGTATAATATAAACCCGTGAGTTTCTCAACGTCAGGACATAACGTTGACGGACCAGGAGAAGGCGTAAAAAGCACAAACTAAAAGAGAAGCAAAAAATCTAAGGTAACATCAAAACAAGTTGAAGGCGAATACTATGAAGACTATGAAGACTAAATGGGCGTTGCTTATACCGCTTATGACGATGATTATGGCTATTGCTCCCAATACCACATATGCGGCAAAGTCTCAGCCTGGACTCGGAGAAAACGCGGATGATTTTATCGCCGGCATCCCCGCTGGCGTAAAAGTCATCCCCGATATCGCTTACCGAAAAGGCCGGAGCAAGGCGTGGCGCCTCGACCTGGCCATGTCTAAAGAACCCAGCGATGAGCCGAGGCCGGCAATCGTCTTCGTTCACGGCGGCGGCTGGCGCAGCGGCGATAAACGAAAGAATAACTTTCTCGGCCCTACCCTGGAGTTCGCCGCCAAGGGCTATGTTTGCATAACCATCAATTACCGGCTCGTTAACGAGGCGCCAATGCCTGCGTGCATCGAAGACGTAAAGTGCGCCGTGCGCTGGCTGCGGGCACATGCCAAAGAATACAATGTTGACCCGGACCGCCTCGGCGCGTACGGCAATTCGGCAGGCGCACACCTGGTGGCAATGCTTGGCCTGTGCCCTCGCTCGGCGGCGCTGGAAGGCGACGGACCCTGGCAGGGGTATTCCAGCATGGTTCAAGCCGTCGTGTGCAGCGCCACACCAACCAATTTCCCATTTAAACGCCGCGAGGCGCAAGAAAAAACTGATTCGACAAGGAGAAGAAGCTTAATGAGCAGTCTGTTTGCCGGACCGGAAGAAACGCTCCAGCATCGCCTCAGGCAGGCCTCGCCCATGACCTATGTCACGGCTGACGCTCCGCCCTTCCTGATAATTCACGGAACCGCCGACAGGACAGTGCCGGTGAGCCAGTCCGATGAGCTCGCCAAGGCCCTGCGGGAGGCCGGCGCCAAGGACGTCACCTATATGCGCATCGACGGAGCCGGTCACGGTGTGTTTGGGCAGAACATTGAACAAATGGGTCCAGCGAGAGAGGCGTTCTTCGCACGGACACTGAAGAACAAAGGGGTGCCGAACCAAGGGCGGTCCGCGCAGCAGAAGACCGCACAGCTCTTCGAGAGGAATGACCGCAACAAGGACGGCCAGCTTTCACAGGAGGAGTTCCCTGAGGCCACGAGGCGGTTGTTTGACCGCATCGACACGGACAAGGATGGTCTCATCAGCTTCCAAGAGGACGTCACCTACCGAAAGTCCCGCTCGTCACGGCGGCAGACGAGCGAAAGAACAACTCAGCAACAATCTGACCGCTCCCGACAGTCGCAGGTTCCGGCGGACGCAAAGGTCGAGCGAGACATCGTCTATGCCCGAGTCGGGGACAGGAAACTGCTTCTCGATCTTTATCTACCGGCAAAAGGCCCGGCCCGATTGCCTGTGATACTCTGGGTACACGGTGGAGGCTGGCGGGGCGGCAGCAAGGGCTCCGGCGGCCAGGCCCGGCCTATGCTTGATAGAGGTTATGCAGTAGTCGATGTCGGCTACCGCCTTAGTGGCGAAGCCATTTTCCCCGCCCAGGTCGAAGACTGCAAAGCAGCAGTACGCTGGGTGCGGGCAAACGCGGCCAAATACGGTCTCGACCCCGACCGCATAGGTGCATGGGGCAGGTCGGCCGGCGGGCATCTGGTTGCATTCCTGGGCACAGCGGGCGATGTAAGAGAATTCGACACCGAGGCAAACGCTGAGTATTCGAGCCGTGTGCAGGCCGTATGTGACTGGTTCGGCCCGACGGATTTCCTGCAGATGGACAAGCACTCGATCGAGGGCAGCCGGCTGATTCACGATGCCCCCGAGTCGCCCGAGTCGCGGTTGGTTGGAGGGCCAATTCAGGATGAACCATACCGATCATTGGCCGGCAAGGCCAACCCGATCACGTATGTAACAAAAGACGACCCTCCTTTTCTTATCATGCACGGCGACAAAGATATGTCCGTGCCTCTTCATCAAAGCGAACTGCTGTACGACGCTCTGAAGAAGGCGGGCGTTGACGCCACACTCTATGTTGTCAAAGGCGCAGGACACGGGTTGCGCGACGGCGAAGAAAGCTCCGAGAAACTCTTTGAAATAGTGGCTGCCTTCTTCGACAGGCATTTGAAGACGCAGAAGCCGAGAGCCGATTCCAGAAGTCGCAGGCAAGCGAGAAGCAGACCCCAATTGAGGCCGCCAACCCATAAAGATGTCAAATACGGACCTCACGAGCGAAACGTATTGGATTTCTACCAAGCCAAGTCCGACACAGCTACTCCGGTGGCGGTTTATATTCACGGCGGCGGGTTTCGAGGAGGCAGCAAGAGGAGTCTGAATGCCGGTACTCTGCAAGAGTTGCTGGATGCGGGAATCTCGGTTGCGGCTATTCAATATCGCCTTGTCTCGGATAAGCCCTTGCCGGCGGCGCACCACGATTCACTGCGGGCGCTTCAGTTCATGCGCTCCAAAGCAAAACAATGGAACATTGACAAGACGCGCGTCGGCGCGTTCGGCGGGTCGGCAGGTGCGCAGATCTGCATGTGGCTGGCTTTTCACGATGAAATGGCTGAGCCATCGAGCCGCGATCCGGTGCAGCGCGAGTCCTCACGGCTCACCTGTGTGGCGACCAGTGGCGGCCAGACCACCATGGACTTTGACTGGTGGATGCGGTGGATTCCAGAATACGCCAAGCCGCACCGCGACCGGACCGAAGTGTTCGGCGACATAACAGATGAAAAACTTCACAAGGTCATCAGGGATATTTCAGCCCTGTCCCTTATCACGTCCGACGACCCGCCCATTTTCATGAGTTACGGCATGAAGCCGGACGACCCGGTACCGGCTGATTCGAGCAGGTCACAAGGCTGGAAAGTCCATCACGTTATGTTCGGTGTCAAGCTCAAGGAGAAAATGGATAAGCTGGGCGTGGAAGCGGACTTGAAATATCCGGGCGCCCAAACAAAGTATCGGTCTAATGCGGCGTTTTTCATCACGAAACTCAAAGCGGACAACGAATGACGGGCCGTCACCTTGACTCGAGCGATATCGAGTCTTCAGGACTCGACATTAACATACTCGGCCGCAATCCTGTCACCGGTTCTTTCGACCCATCCTCGCAAAAGCTGACGATGCTTATCCAAGACATCTTTGTAGTCCTCGGCCTCAGCGAGGTTCTTCATTTCACCCGGGTCATTCTTGAGGTCTGTGAGTTGTTCGCGGCCTCGGCCCGAGTCGTAAATGCAATACTTGAAGCGGTCTGTCCGCAGCATCCTTCCGCTCCGACTCTCTGAGACGACGAAATCACGCCATTGGTCGGCGTCTTCTCCCTGAGCCAAAGGTCGCAAACTCTTACCATGCAGTCCATCAGGCGCGTCTATGCCTGCGTAATCGCAAAGGGTAGGAAGAAGGTCGAGACCGTTGGAAACCAGATGCGTATCATCAACCACGCCCCGAGGAATCACTCCTTTGTAACTCATTATGAAGGGAACACGCACGGATTCCTCGTACAGTACCTGCTTGTGCTCCAGTTTGTGCGCAGAATCCATGTCGCCGTGGTCGCTGGTGAAGACTATCAACGTGTTATCTTCCATCCCTGCTTCTCGCAGTGCATCCAGCACTGTCCCGATTTCGGCGTCAACCATTTCGGTCAGCCGGCAATACGCCCAGCGGTGCAGACGCCACTGATTCTGTGTCCACTTCTCGCGGGTGTACGCCTGGAAAGGTCTTGGATTTATATACTTCTGTGCTATACATTCCGGCTCAGCTTCGGGCACTTCGTGATTGGCGGGAAGCGGAGGACAGTTCTTCTCCACGAAAGCGCTGATGTCGCCGGTCTTTCTCGCTCGATCCAATACAGCCTCGCATATTTTAGAATCCGTGTTGTTTCTTGGGGACTCTCCCTGTGTGCGGTTAAAATCATTGATGGCCATGTAGCAGATGTCGTGTGGATTGATGAATGAGGCGAACAGGAAGAATGGTCTTGTGTGCCGTCCCTTGATGAATTTCGCGCAGGCATCGGCCAATCCCTGACGTGAGTCGCTGGTTAGATTTCGATATCCAAGGTTCTGCACACCCTTCATCTTCCTGGGCAGGTGCACCTTGCCACCATAGACTGTTTCATAGTCCGCCTTCTGAAAAAGGTGGCCGAGTGACTGTTGTATCATAACATCGGTTACTGCTGCCCGTTTAGAGTCACTGTTCTGGCCCATTCCTATGGCGCTGGGCATAAGACCTGTCTGCAGGCTGAACCGGTTCGGCACACAGACGGGATTGCAGGCATAGGCTCTTTCGAATCTGATGCCCGAAGCGGCAAGTCGGTCCATCGCCGGCGTTTTAAGCCATTTATTTCCCGTGCAGCTCATCATGCCGGCATGCTGCTGATCGGTCATGATGAAAAGGATACTTGTCTGACGACAGTCAAGATTGGGCCTATTTGCTCGGTCTGGACTTTGCGTGGCTAATGTTCCACGGTTGAGCATTAGTCCGATTGCAGTGGATGCCGTCGCGGTGATGAATTCTCGTCTTTTCATTCTTTTCTCCCAAGGCTAACGTGATGAGTAAACCGCTTCAAGAAAGCCGCGGCTTTCTTGAAGTCGGGTTCCGAATCTTGACTGTCGTCAGACAAGTTTCGAACATGTTCTGCCGCGTCAATGATAATCCTTACCGTTAAGACTGCGAACGACAGATGCCAGCCAGGCTTCAAGCTGGGATTTCATGGAGTTTGTCCGGTCGGTATCCTGGGCGACCAGGTCCTTTTGCTCTCCGGGGTCCTCTGCAAGATTGTACAACTCCAGTTTAACGTTTGCCTTCTTGTCCTGGATGCGATGAAGCTTCCACGGCCAATCGAGCCACGCGGCATGGCCGGGGAAACTGTCTTCCGGATATTGCCTGCTGATTTCGTCGGCGTTCATGTCCGGACGGGTTGTGTCTCCGACTTCTTTCCCCGACTTTTGCGCTTTCAGAAGCGCCGCCATCAACCTATTGCTGTAAGTAAGCCTAACGACCGAGGGATGAAACCAAAAACCTATCGGTTTGGGGCGAGCAGTCATCTCGCCGTCGAGTAGAGCAACGAGACTGATCCCGTCCAAGGGAGGTTGGCTTCGCATCCGTACACCAGTAATGTCAAGAAGCGTAGGATAGATGTCCGACGTGTTACAGGGTACATTGGTCACCCGGGGACGTGGAATGCGAGCAGGCCATTCGAGCAGCGAAGGAACACGGAGACCACCTTCGTAAATCTGCACCTTCTTGCCACGCCCTCCCGAGGTGTTGCTGTCAAGACCACCATTGTCACTACAATACCAGAGGATCGTGTTCTCGTGAATGTCGAGAGTCCGCAATTCCTTCCGAAGCTTGCCGAAGGCGCGATCCATACAGGTGATCTCGCCGTAGAAATGCTGCTGTTTCTTCTTCTGATTGGCGTAGAGTGCGCGATCTTCTTCGATCGCCCGGTGCGGCCCATGCGGAGAACCAAACCAGACTACGGCCAGAAATGGCTTCGGTGATTTTGCATGCTTACGGATGAATTCGATCGTAGCGTCAACTGTAATCATGGAACTTTCACCTTGGAACTGAACTGCAACGCCCTCACGGCTGAGAATGGGGTTGATGTCAAAGTAGTTTGGAGACGAGAGCCATGTATCGAAACCGCTCGCGCCGGGATTTACAGGGCTTCCCTTTCGGACGGAGCCAAGATGCCATTTTCCGAAGTGGCCGGTAACGTATCCTGCACTCTTAAGCGCTTCGGCGATAGTGATTTCCTGCGGGCGAAGCGTGTGGCCCGCCGTAAAGCATCCAAAGCGATTCGGATGACGGCCCGTTAATACACTACCACGCGTAGGTGAACAGACCGGCGCGGCGGCGTAGAAGCGGTCGAAACGCAATGCAGAGGCGGCCATGGCGTCGAAGTTTGGAGTCTTGAGAACGGGATGACCGTTGTAGGCCATATCACCCCAGCCCTGGTCATCGGCCATGCAAAGGACAATATTAGGCCGCTTAATACCGATACCGACTTCGAGAGCCGAATTCGACAGCACAACCCCGCCTGCTACGCCTGCACATTTCTTCAAAAAATCACGCCGATTCATCCCGTTAGAAACGTTCCTTTTTGTAGACAGTGATTCCTCTATCAGAGCACCACAAGGACTCTGTAGGCCACAAGACCAAAATACACAGCCCACACCTTATTTTATACCAAATTAGCCGTCTCGTTTCAAGAAAAAATCATGCCAGATGTCCTCCTCTTCCGGCGTGGTGGGCCGTCCTGTGGAGTCGCGTTTGGGGCAGTACACCACGTGGGGTGCACAGCCATAAACCCCATGTGGTTTAGGGTCCCAGTCTAATTGCCCACACAGAACAGCTTACTTGCTGTGCGGATAAACAGGTGTCCGTCGGCGATTGCAATCGAGGCCTGCACCGGCTTGTCCTCCATGTCAATTCGCCAAAGTATTTTGAATCCTTCATCACCGGCGGCCAGCACCACGGCTTGAGCAGCCTCGTTGATGCAATAAAGCTTGTCATCGGCGGCTGTCAGAGAAGCACGCCAGAACGCATTGCCGCCGAGTATGCCCTGCCATTTCTTCCGGCCTGTTTTTGCATCGAGGCAGGTTACGACTTTGCCGTTTCTGATTCCGTCCGTAACATAGAGATTGCCTTTGTAGTACAGCGGGGTGCTTACGTCCGGTGTGGGACCATCAAACACCCAGGCAACATAGTCTCGTGAGAGGGTTCCGGTGCCGCCGCTTCTCAAGGCAAAAAGGTCATTGGTGCCGCGGGGTTGAACCCCGAAAACCAGTCCCGCCCCTGTCACCACAGACGGAATAAGACGCCAGTGGGCGTCCTTTTCCTGTGCGTACCCATAGCGCCAAAACTCTTTACCCGTCTCCGGGTCATGGGCCGTGACGTAATCGGCCCCTATCAGAATTATTTCTGTTCGGCCCATGCTATTAGAAACTATCGGAGAAGCATATGAGTCAAACGACTCATCCAGGGCGTCGGTTGCCCGGACGTGCTTCCAAAGATCCTTGCCCGTCGCCGGGTCCACCGCCAACAAAAACGAGTCAAGAGGCTCATCACTTTCGGGAGCACGCCAGGCAATGTCACGGCGAAGGACTGTAACGTAGAGCTTATCTCCCCAGACGAGGGGGCTTGAGCTGTAGCCGTACTTCAAAGATATATTGCCGTATTTCGTCTCGATGTTGCGCAACCAAAGGATATTTCCGTCAAAGTCCAGTCCGCATAGTTCTCCCGACCCGAATAAGAAGTAGATACGTTCACCGTCGGTTGTTGGCGACGGCGTTGCCATATTGTTGCGTCGCACGTTACGACTCGAAGCCCCAAGTCTCTTTCGCCAAAGTTCCTCGCCGCTCTTGGCATCAAAACACAGCGCCAGAAGGTCATCGCTTTGACTATCGGTTGAGCTGACAAAAACTCTGCCCTTGCAAATGACCGGTGTAGCAGCGCTCGGCCCGGGAAGAGGACTGACCCAGGCAACGTTCTCTGTCTGGCTCCACGAACCAGGCAGGTCCTTTTCGTCGGAAGAACCGTTTAGAAACGGTCCTCGCCAATGAGGCCAATCATTCATCGATACTAGATGCTGGATACTCGATACTCGTCGAGAATCGGGAATCTCGCCCGCCGTGGGTTGGGCGGGCAAGAATCGAGAATCGAGTAACACCGCAGTCAACAATAGAAATAATATTCCAATTCGTCCGTTACGATTCATAATCCATTCACCTTTGAGCCGATGCTACTCTGCGAAGCGGCGAGTCGCTGCGAAGCACGAGGATTTCCCAAATTAGCCAAACGATTGTTCTGAATTAATTATATTCAAACAATTTTGCCACATGAAGCCGTTCCTCGTCAAGCAAATTCACTTAGAATTAACATCTCCCACCTTGAAGGGCAACAGCGGCCGAAGAAATCGGTTGAAGAGCCACCGGATTCAGCATAAAATCTGGAACATAACAATTATACAATAAGGAGTGTGATCATGAAGAAGCAAAAGAACCAATTTCGCATGTTCCTGGCCATTGTGTCGGTGATTTTGGCCACTTCATCTTTCATAACAGCTCAGCCGTTGACTGCAAAACAACAAGCCCAGCAGATTCTAAAAGCATGTAACGTCAAAGGCGGTCTAATCGTTCACATTGGGTGTGGTGACGGGCTGCCACCGGCAGCCTTGATCCGGCCGAAGGCCGGTACGATCCAGTCCAGAGCTTCGCTCTGGCCCGCCTTCGGCGGGCTTACTGCAGCGCTGCGCGTTAATGACGGCTACCTCGTTCATGGTTTGGACCGCAGTGAGGGCCGTGTCGTTCGGGCTCGCCAGTACATCCAATCACTCGGAGTCTACGGAGCTGTGTCTGTGGAAAGGTTGGAGGATGACAGTCTGCCTTACGTCGATAACCTTGTGAACCTGGTGGTATCAGAAGGGCTCGGCACTGTCCCTATGAGCGAAGTGATGCGGGTCTTGTGTCCAAATGGTGTTGCGTACATCCGAAATGACGGCAAATGGGTCAAGACCGTCAAGCCGCGGCCGGAAGAAATCGATGACTGGACGCACTACCTGTACGACGCGTCGAACAACGCCGTGTCGCACGATACGGTCGTTGGCCCACCCCGCCGCATGCAGTGGGTCGGAAGTCCGAGGTACGCGCGTCACCACGATCGCATGTCGAGCGTCAGTGCGGTCGTCTCGGCCGGCGGACGGATCTTCTACATCTTCGATGAGGGGTCGCGGGTCTCAATCCTGCTCGGCCCGAAGTGGTCGCTGATCGCGCGGGACGCCTTCAACGGCACTATCCTGTGGAAGCGGCAGATGGGCAAGTGGCACACGCACCTCTGGCCGCTCAAGAGCGGGCCGGCACAGCTGCCCCGCCGCCTTGCCGCGACCGGCGACCGCGTCTACGTAACGCTCAGCCTCGACGCGCCGCTGACGGCGCTCGACGCGGCCACGGGCAAGACCGTCCGAACCTACACGGGTACCAAGGCCACCGAGGAGGTCATACTCTCGGACGGCGTGTTGTTTCTGCTCGTCAACAAGGACGCCGAAGAACCCCAATTCGCCAGCCTAAAGAGTATCAGCAACGCCTCCCGAGGCAAGTTCTGGGACGAGGCGCCCAGACAGATTATGGCCCTGAGTGCCGATGCTACTCTGCAAAGTAGCTCGCTACGAAGCACGAGCAGCGGGCAAGTCCTGTGGGCCATTGAGCGGCGCGTTCTACCGGTCACGCTGGCGGCCGACCGCCAACGAGTCTTCTTCCACGACGGCCGGAGCGTTGTTTGTCTCAATCGCAGCACGGGCAAGGAGCTCTGGCGGTCCGAGCCAGTCGCCCGAACCGAGATAATCCGCTCATTCTATGCGCCGACGCTGGTTGTGTACGAGGACGTGGTCCTCTTCTCGGGAGGAGAGACAGCGGGCAAGCAAAGTGGTTGGTACACCAGTGGCCATGATACCATGACGGCGCTGTCGGCAAAGACCGGCAAAGTCCTCTGGACGGCCTATCATCCCCCGTCAGGGTACAGATCGCCGGAAGACCTGCTCGTTGCGAACGGTCTGGTATGGACGGGGGAGACACTCAGCGGAAGGGCTGTGGGCGTGTTCACGGGCCGCGACCCTCACACGGGCCAGGTTAAAGCCGAGTTTCCGCCCAACATCGAGACCTACTGGTTCCATCACCGCTGCCATCGCGGCAAGGCCACGGACAACTACCTGCTGACGTCACGGGCCGGGATCGAGTTCATAGACGTCCGCAATGAGCAGTGGATCCCGCATCACTGGGTCCGAGGCGCGTGTTTGTACGGCGTCATGCCCGCCAACGGGCTCATTTACGCACCGCAGCATCCCTGCGCGTGCTACCTGGAGAGCAAGCTGTACGGCTTCAACGCGCTGGCGCCCGCCTCGACAGGCCGGCGCGTTCCCAGGAGTGCGGCAAACGACACCCATCTCGAAGAAGGCCCGGCGTACGGCAAGGATATTGCTGCGAAGGCGGCCGAAGACGAGTGGCCTACTTACCGCCACGACATTGCGCGCAGCGGGGCGGCGAGCACGGCGGTTCCGGCGGCACTGAAGCGTGCATGGCAGGCCGACATCGGGGCAAGGCTAACGAGTCCTGTGATAGCCGAAGGCAAGGTCTTCGTGGCCTCGGTGGACACGCACACAATCCATGCGCTCGACGCCGCTTCGGGCAAGCGGCTCTGGCACTACACGGCGGGCGGGCGCGTCGATTCGCCGCCAACTATCTATCAGGGGCGGGTGCTATTCGGGTCGGCTGACGGGTGGGTGTACTGCCTTGCCGCCTCAGACGGCACGCTTGCCTGGCGTTTCCGCGCAGCGCCGATGGATCAGCGTCTGATGTCGTTCGAGCAGGTAGAATCCGTCTGGCCTGTCCACGGCAGCGTGCTTGTCCAGGATGACGTTCTGTATTGCGTCGCCGGCAGGTCGATGTTCCTGGACGGCGGCCTGCGCCTATGGCGGCTTGACCCGAAAACGGGCCGTGCGCTGTCGAAGACCGTCCTCGACGACCGCGACCGGGCAACAGGCAAAGACCTCCAGGCGTACGTGAGCTGGCTGAACATGCCCCCGGCCCTGCCGGACATCTTGTCGAGCGACGGTCGGCTGGTCTATATGCGGTCGCAGCCCTTCAATTTAGATGGGACGCGTCCGCCGTTGAAGAAGATGCCGCGAGCGTCCGACGCAGACCGCGGCGCGCCGCCGGCCACGCAGCGCCCGGAGCACGCGCACCTTTTTAGCCCGACCGGCTTTCTCGACGACAGCGGGTGGCACCGCACCTACTGGATGTACGGCAGCACATTCGTCAGCGGCTGGTGCGGCTATTATCTTGCCGGCAAAGCTGCTCCAGCAGGGCGGATTCTTGTGTTCGATGATTCGAGGGTGTACGGATTCGGTCGCAAGCCACAATACTACCGGTGGACCACCCCAATCGAGCATCATCTGTTCGCCGCGGACAAGGCACCGTCGGCTTCGAGCGGGGCAAGCACCGGAAGGTCTCTGATTCGCGTCGAGAAGTCCAAGAGCCTCAACCCCGCCGGCAAACCGGTGACCGTCGAAGCATGGGTCAAGGCCGAACAGCCCAGCGGCGCGGTCCTTGCACGGGGCGGCGGTGTCCATGGTTACGCGCTGTACCTGCAGGGCGGACGACCACAGTTTGCCGTTCGCATCAACAACAAGCTCTGTTCAGTCACCGCCAGGGAGGGGGTCGTCGGGCGGTGGGCACACGTTGCAGGTATCCTGACGGCCGGGAAGGAACTCCGGCTCTACGTGGACGGCAAACTCGTCGCGTCGGCAAAAGCGCCTGGACTCATTGCAGAGGACCCGCAGGAGGCGATGGAGATCGGTACCGATGAGGACTCAAAAGTGGGCGACTACGATGACCCGTTCGCCTTCAAGGGCCTCATTGACGAGGTCAGGGTTTACCACCGGGCGCTGAGCGGGGCCGAGATAAAAAAACGCGCCTCTGCTACTCTGCGAAGTAGCTCGCTACGAAGCACGAGAGCGCGCAAGCAAGGAACTATGGAGAAGGCCGGCCTGGTCCTCTGGTACTCGTTCGACAAAGGTGATGCCGGCGACGCGTCCGGCCACAAGAACAAGGGTAAGGTCGAGGGCGCTGTGCCGGTGAAGGGCAAAGTCGGACGGGCCATGCGATTTACCGGCAAGGCCGGGCCTGTACCGCAGTTCTTAGTCAGACACTACTGGACGAAGGACGTGCCATTGTTTGTCCGTGCGATGGTCCTTGCGGGCGGGACGCTTTTTGTCGCCGGTCCGCCCGACGTTATCGACGAGCAACAGGTGTTCAGGCAGATAGACGACCCGAAGGTGAGGCAGAGCCTCGCCGACCAGGATGCCGCTCTGGATGGGAAGAAGGGCGCCCTGCTCCTGGCCGTCTCGGCTGCCGACGGGAAGAAATTGGCACAATATAACATAGACAGCCCGCCGGTCTTCGACGGTATGGCCGGGGCCGCCGGACGGTTGTACATGGCCACTGTCAACGGTGAGCTTTTGTGTTTCTGCGAGGACAAGTAACATTGGGCGAGCATCCCGCACTAATTAGGCGGCAAGACATCCTCGATACTGGATGCTCGATACTGGATACTCGTAAAATCGAGAATCGCGAATCGAGAATCGAGTATCGACAGATAGAGATAATAATTTTCGTGACATAATGCCGAGCAATTATTATATTGAAATGTCAAGAGTATGAACAATTTGTGCAAAAGGGAATTTTTTGCTGAGAAAGGATACTTTTATGATTTTGAAATCAATTACGAAAGCGGTTTTGATAAGCCTTCTCTTGAGTGTCTATGGTTGCACAAGTGGTCTTTCAGATGGGCCTCATCAAGCCACCGGTATTAAGATTGGCGAGGTGACAGACAATACAGCGATAGTCTGGACGCGTCTTACGCGCAATCCGGAACGGGTCGGAACAGAAGCACCTATGCCGCAGATTCTTTATCGCGACCCCAAGACCGGCGAACTAACCGAGAGACGCGGAGGAAGGCCTAATCTACCACCTGTCGTCAACTTTCCCGAGGGTTCAACAATCCAGACCATTGAAGGGGCCGTACCGGGGGCGCCGGGGACAGTCAGGGTCCTGTACAAGATAAAGGGAGCTTCCGATTGGAAATCCACTAATTGGAAAGCCGTCGACCCGCAGCGCGATTACACCGGTCAATTCAAATTGACCGGCCTCAAGCCTAACGCTGAGTACCAGGTACGTGTGGAGGCCGGCGCCGGTGCAGGAGGAAAGAAAGGACAGGTCGTAGCCGGCAGGTTTCGAACAGCACCACGCGCCGATCAACCTGAACGGGTCGTCTTTATGGTTTCAACGGGTCAAGCTTATCCCGATCAAGACGTTCCCGGCGGCGGTTTCAAGATATATCCGGCCATGCTCAAGCTCGATCCCAGCTTCTTTGTCCATACCGGCGACATACTCTATTACGACAAGTTGGCCAAAACGATTGAGCTGGCCCGCTGGCATTGGCAAAGAATGTACAGCTTGGGTACCAACGTTGAATTTCATCGCCAGGTGGCCAGCTATTTCATCAAGGATGACCATGACACCTGGAGGAACGATTGCTGGCCCGACATGGAAACTAAATTTATGGGGGATTTCACGTTCGAGCAAGGGCAGGCGGTATTCCTGGAGCAAATACCAATGGGTGAGCGAACCTGGCGAACCTTTCGGTGGGGCAAGGACCTGCAGATATGGCTGGTCGAAGGTCGTGATTTTCGCAGTCCCAACACAATGCCTGATGGACCTGATAAAACAATCTGGGGCGAAAAACAGAAAGCATGGTTCAAACGGACCGTCCGCAAATCAGACGCCACATTTCGTATTCTGATCAGTCCAACGCCTCTTGTAGGGCCCGACCGAACGAATAAACATGACAATCATTCAAATGTAGATTTTGCACACGAAGGCAATGAGCTAAGGAAGTTTATCTCGAAACAGAAGAACATGTACGTTCTCTGTGGAGACCGTCACTGGCAGTATGTATCGGTGGATGCCAAAACGGGCGTGCGGGAATACTCGTGCGGGCCAGCCAGCAACGAACATGCCGGCGGCTGGAGCAATGACCAAAGACTTCCGGAGCATCGGTACTTAAATGTGATTGGCGGATTCCTCGCCGTCACAGTTGACCGGTCAGAGGGCAAGCCCACATTGACCTTCCGGCATTACGGCGTTGAAGGTAACGTTCTAAATGAGGACCGTCGAGTGGCCCAATAGAGATCGCTGCACATAATCGCCCCCTTTGCCGTCTGCGGCAGCAGACAAGGGAGTATCATTCATGCCTCAAAGCCACGATGGGTTCTACTTTGGCGGCGTGCACGGCAGGATATAATCCGAAGAGAATGCCAATGGTCATGCTGATTAGAAGCGGCAGTAGAATTCCTTGCAAGGTTATCACTGTTGTCATCCCGGAAAAATACGTTATCAAAAACGGGATAAGAACCCCCACACCCAACCCAATGATGCCGCCGGTAGTAGACAGTACTGTGGTCTCAATAAGGAACTGATAGATAATCTGCCTCCGCTTGGCACCAATAGCCCGCCTGATTCCTATCTCGCGCGTACGTTCTGTTACCGAAGCCAGCATAATATTCATTATTCCGATTCCGCCGACCAACAAGCTGATGCCGGCTATAGACCCCAGTACAATATTGAACGTCCGCTTGGTAGCTTCGGCCTGTTTTAACAGTGCCAAAGGAACGCTGACAACATAGTCCACCTTCTTGTGAAAGCGCCCCAGCATTTCCTCGATCCCAGCTGCTATGGCCTCCACATGCTCGCCGCTGTCAGCTTGAACAATTATCTGATGCAGCTCGACAAGCTCCATCGTCCGCGTACCCGCTGTTTCTTTGCTGAACACGTCACCAAAGTATTTGCGTGCTACCGTCATAGGAATATAGACGTCTATCTCTTCGTCAGGTATCTGAATGCTCCCGGCCTGGCCGCTTTCACTTTTTACAATACCTACGACCTCAAAATGATCGCCGCCAATGCGGACAGTCTGGCCGATAGTATGCTCGGTCGCCAGCAGCTTGCGTGCGCCAAACTCAGTCAGAACGGCCACTGGTGACTGCTTTTCCTCATCCTGTGGAATGAGCACACGGCCGGCGAGGACCTCCCGGGGCACAAGCTTGAACCATTCCGGTGTCGTCCCGACCACGCGAAGTTCCATCGCTCTCTCGCCGAGACGTGTGACCTTTCGCACGAGTTTCACCGGCGCGGTCTGCTTGACATTTCCGAAACTCTCAGCGACTCTGATATGATCCTCGTAAGTCAGCCCATATATACTCATATGTGAATGAGTTGTACTGGTGGCCTCTTCTTCCGCGGACTTGACCGATGAGATAATTATGTTGTTGCTGCCAAGTTTTCGAATCTGTTCAAGAGCTTCTTTGCTGGCCCCTTCGCCCACAGACAGCATGGCCACGACACTTCCTACACCAAAGACAACTCCCAGCATAGTTAGAAATGAGCGCATCTTGTGAAGCAGCAGATTCTCAATGCCCAACAGTATGTTTCTCAGGATTTTAGTTTGCCTCATCGGGACTCTCCTCAATTCTGTCGATCACACCATCTATCATGTGCAACATGTTTTGGGCATGTTTGGCGATAAAAGATTCATGGGTCACTATAATTATCGTCTTGCCCTGGCGGTTCAGCTTCTTAAGGAGTTCCAGTATCTGCTCTCCTGTTGCCGAATCCAGATTACCTGTAGGCTCATCTGCGAAAATTATCTGAGGGTCGTTGGCCAATGCCCTGGCGATAGCGACCCTCTGCATTTCACCACCGGACAGCTCTGTGGGTCGATGACCCACTCTATCTCCAAGTCCTACTTCGTGCGCGAGCTCCTCTGCACGCTGAGCGCTTCGTGTTGCATCCCACCCCAGATAATAAAGCGGCAGCTCTATGTTTCTTTGGACGGTCAACTGAGGTATCAAGTTGAAGCTCTGGAACACGAATCCAAGATACTTGAGCCGAAATTCACTTAAGGAATCGTCATCAAGGCTGCTCACATCCCGGCCTTCAAGATAATACCGGCCTGAGGTTAACCGATCCAAACATCCAAGGATGTTCATCATGGTGCTTTTGCCTGAACCGCTGGGCCCCATGATGGCCCAGAAGCTGCCCTTTTTGAATGACAAAGTTACACCGGCTAACGCCCTTACTTCCTGCGTTCCCATTTGGTAAATCTTGTAGGCGTCTTCGAGCCTGACAATTTCATTATTGTGTTGTCCAACGGACTCTTCAGCCATCTACCGGTCCCCCTCTGAATCTTGCTGTCCGGACCTTGCTCGGCCTGCTGGAGCCGTGCTTTGCAGCTGCTGGCGCATCCTTTGTCGTTCTTCGGGCGACAAATTCTCGAATCTCTGCCTCATCTTTTCCCTTTCTTTCTGCCGCTCTTCAGGTGACATGTTCTGTAATCTCTGCCGCATCCTTTCCCTCTGTTCAGAAGATAACTCTGGAGATCCTTCTCTACCCCGTTGCCCTTGCCTGGCACCACGACCTTCTCTGTCGGGCCCTTCTGGACGACCTGCTCTTTGCGGTTGTTCATCTGCTAAATCACCGGAGGGGATATTGCGCGTATTTACATCTGTTCCATTGATTTCTTCAAGTCTCTGGCTTACCCTTTGTTCCACGGAACCAGAAGCGAGCGCCGAATCGGGAATTTCAGTGATGATGTCCTCCGATTCCGATTCAATAGTACCAGACTTTAGAGGAGGCGTCAGCAGGACAACTTCACCTTCTTGAAGTCCACTGATGATTCGAACCATCCTATTGTTATCCAGACCAATTTCAACCTTGCGGGGCTCAATAGCTTTTTCGCTCACGATATGAATGGTGGGCTCTCCCCGAACTCGTATGACGGCCTGAACAGGTATGTATACAGCGTTATCATACTGTTCTATTATAATCTCAGCCTTACAGCTCATCCCCGTGCGAAGTGAGCTGTCATTGTCTTCCAGGTATATATCCGTGTCGTAGACTTTAAGATCCGGATTCATCCACATACTGCGTGCGTCCGGCAGGGGAGCGATCCGAGCCAGGCGGCCCAGGAATTTCTTTCCCTGCAGCGCATCAACAGTGATTATGGCAGGAAGCCCCAGGCGCACCTTCTCCAGACTCGACTCATGAACACTCACCTCCGCCATAGCTGAATCTGCTGTCGGCAGATATATGATTTCTTCCCGTTCGTGAACTTCCGCGCCCTCTTCCAGAGGCTCCCGACGGCCTCGGAAGGGCCCGCCTCTTTGAGCACTGGTGGCATAGATCACCAGTCCGTCCGCAGGGGCATATATCTTAGCTTTGGCGAGCTGTTCAATGAGCTTCTGGAGCTTATCCTTCTGACGCGCATATTCAAGCTCCTTGGCCTTTAAGTTCGCCTCGGCCTGTACGACATCGGCCCGGGCCTTACGCTCTGTCCGCTCCAGCGCCATTTTGGCCTGGTGGACGTCGCTTTTGAGCTGCGCTATATTTCGCTTCCTGGTGAAATCCTCCAGCAATTCAAGATCGTTTTTTGACAGTTTCAAATCCAGGTCCCTTCGGCTCTCCATGAGCTGGTCGGCCAGCAATTCGTTCTCCGCGATGTACTTCTCCTCATAGAGTCTTTCCGACCATTCCAGGGTCTGCTGGGCACGCTTAAGCTCTTCCTCTGCCAGCGTTATCTTGCCTTCGGCCGCTGTTACCTCGTTTGGATATAGCCCGTCATTGTACTGCTCCAAATCTTGTTCGGCAAATTCGAAAGTAAGCTCGGCTTTGTCAATGTCGCTCTCGGCTTGGTTCTTTACCACCGCAAGATTTTCCGTCGCGTTGATATAGGCGGCTTCTGCATTCTGGACGCGAATTTCCTCGTCGATCTTGTCATCCTCCGTTTCGCTCGCGTCCAGCTCAAACAGAAGGTCCCCCTTCTTGACGCGGCTGCCTTCGGGAACCAGAGTGATGATCTGGGACCTGCCTTCACACTCGTTCTTGATGATGATTTGTTCTCTAGACTTGATCGTGCCCGACTCGAGTACGCTGATGGTCAAAGGACCTCGTTTCGCAACGAAGGTAGCAAGGTTGCCCATCGGGTCCTCACCACCGCGCACCACTTTGAGCCACACTACAATCAGGACGATTGAAGCAGCCACCACAATCGCGCCAATTGTTCTGGGAGATTTGAGCCCACGACGACCGTTTTTTGCATTATTTTTCGACATTATCGTTCACCTCCGGCGAGAATTCCCGCCACAATCCACTTTCATCAACTTGTAGTAATCCCATATCTTGCTGCACCTCTAATTCTGCTATCCTATAATTTATGACCGCCGAAGTCAAGGAGTTTTGTGCACCAAGCAACGACTCCTGAGCCTCCAGCAAATCCCGGATTTGTGCCCTTCCCGCTTCAAGAAACAGGTTGGCGCTTTTTACCCGCTTCTGCGCAACAACAACCGACCGGGTCTGAATTTTGAGACTTTCACGGGATTCAAGCAAATCACGCAGCTCGCCACGAACGGAAAGCTTAATCTGGTCTTCCAGCGTCTGTACATCCCTTACAGCTCGCTCCAGATTGATGAAGCTATTCCTGTAGGCATTACGTTCAGCGGTCCTCTCAATCGGCAAATCAAGAGTAAGCAACGCCGAATAGCTGCCTTGGTCAAAACGAAGTTCTGCATCGTCCCGGGTGGCTGACGCAACGCTTCTGCTCGCACCGATATCGGCAGAACCAAGAAGCGTAAGCTCGCCCCTCAACCTATCGGCCTGGATCACCACTTGCCTCTGGGCATCGTATACAGCCCCAAGTGCCGTGCGAAGGTCAAGCCGGTTGTCCAAAGCTAATCGTATAGCCGTTGATTCATCTATTTCGAGCGGGCCGGCGCCCTCGTCGCTGACCGGCACCAGTTCGATCGGGGCATCGGCCGGGGGCGTTTCCTGAGCCTCTTCGGAATCTTCTTGTCTTAGAATCTCTTCAACCAGTTTTGATGCGGGGACTCGTAGTTGTTCCAGGTCATTTGTATCCGGCTCAATCCGAGCATCGGGCGGAAGTCCAAGAGAACTCTTGAACGCATCGAGACGGTTCTTGTACCCCTCCGTCGCCAATATCCACTTGTTACGCGCCCCCAGCTCGCCCTGGACCGCCTGGTCAACCTGGATTTCGGACAGGCGTCCTGCGTCGGCCAATCTGCGAGACCGGCGGGCCGATGCTATTAGACTGCGGTAATTTTCCTCCACATTCCTCACTTGATCCACCTGCCGCAAGACACCGAGATAATCCCTGGCCACATCAACAGCAAACGTACGTTTGAACCGCTCGAAATCGTAAATTTTATACACAACGTTCCGCTCCGCCTGGGTCAGCGGCTCTCTCACTATGTGTTTGCCCGAACCTCGCAACAGAGGTATCGATATTGAGGCATCTGCGGCCAGACCCAGGGATGATGCGCCTCCCTGCGTAAGTAGACTTGCCAAGTCGACCGCCAGCGCGGTGCTCAACTTAACTCCGCTTTGGAGCTTTCGGCCTAAGCCAACGTCGGCACTATTCACCGTGCCGCTGACCGTCCTGTTGCCGCTTGCGTCAGTGCTGAGGAGACTGGCGACCTGACCGGTAAAGATATTACGAAACTCATTACGCTCCAGATCGAGGTCTAATGCCGCTCGAAAAACATCTTCCTTGCGGGACTGATACGCAGGACTGTTGCGTGCACCCACCTGTAGAGCCTGCATCAACGACAATTTGAGCGGCTCGTTGGGAACGATAGGAATGTTCGGGTCATCATCCGAGCTAATGGGGCGAGGATAGTCTTCTTCGGGCCAGTGTTCGACGGGTTTGAGCTGGTCTGTGCCCAGCGACGCTTGCCCGGCGTGGGCGAGGTTCTGTCCTTCCAGGAGGCGACGCCGCAGAATATCACTCGGTCGTTCAATGTCAAAGGGCTCAGTTCTTCCAAGTGCTTCTTTTTGCTTTTCGGTGATGATGTCCGAAGCAACTTTGTCAGCCTCGCTGCGATACTCGGACGGCGATCGACACCCAGCCTGAACAAAGACCAACAAGACTAACAGCAACGTCATTAGGAGGGGGCAAAAACGCATTCTTTCGCGTTTGGGGGGCCACTTCTTTGTAGTTCCTTGCTGCATAAGCACCTCTGTATAGACCTGCGTCCTACATGCATTGCAGAGGGACCACGCAAGGCGGGGTCCCTGCCCAATTTTTGCAAAGACTATTCCCTGTATTAATATTTAAGACGGACTTCCTTGGGGTTTTATTGCAAAAAAGTCCTGATTTGCGGTTAGGAGCCTGTCCGAGCAATATCACTTGAAATTTATAAGTATTTGTCAATAAAAAACTTGGGTATTTTGGCCTGAAATCGCTAAGCCCCTTAATAGTAGAGACTTACGCATTTTGAGAACCAATAGTTGGACAAGCGGTTAGCTAAGTCATTATGGAGGACCTTGAAGCAAGATAGTCCGCAGGACGCCTTATGGCGGAACGGGTCATACACGAAAGCCGGCCAGAGTCACAACGTGACCTTAATAAGCCATACTTGTCTGACGACAGTCAAGAGTCAAGTCGATGGCCGTGCTAAATGTAACTAAAAAAACTTGTGCCATTTCCGTCAATATAATAAATTATTAAGGGCCGTCTCGGCCACACACTATCAGAGGTTCGGTCCATTTTCGAAAAGTATTGGAGAAATACAATGTCAGAGGCGTGCAACAAACTCAAGCGGCGTGATTTCCTCCGACTTTCGGGGGGCGCAGCAGCAACATTCTTGGCGGCCCACCGAAGGTGGGTATGCTCAAGGCCGGCTGCGCCGGCCCGCCTTGCGGGGTCCCTGAACTTGGTCTTCGCCGGCTCGTCTCTGCGAAACGCTTCGCCGAAGCGGGGCAAGAAGCCTAATATTGTCCTTATTGTTGCCGACGATTGGGCGCATATGGACCTTGGTATCGCAGGTCATCCGCTGTTAAAGACGCCCAATCTGGACCGGTTAGCGGCCGAAGGTGTACGTTTTACAAGGGCTTTCACGCCAAACCCGATATGCACACCAAGCCGGGCGGCACTACTTACCGGCCAGGACTGTTGGACGAACGGGTGTTATTTTTTCGGTATGCCGATAAGACCGGAATCGAAGCACTTTGCCCAGCTATTCTCTCAGGCGGGCTATGAGACTTTTTATACGGGTAAGTGGCACAACGACGCCCTGCCATCGCAGCGAGGCTTTACCGCAGGAAAGTACATCGGTGGCGGCGGGCCGGGGTCCGGTGGTCATTTCAAACCGATGGTGAGAGATTTCGGGGGCGGTAACCGGTGGCAGATCGAGCAGTTCGACTCCGAGCTATTCACTGACGCAGCGGTCCAATTTATCCACTCACGTCAGGCCGGCAGCGCCGGCCATGATCATGCCCGCCTCCAGCGGGCTGGTGAAAAGCCCTTCTTGCTGTTCGTCAGCTACATGACACCGCACGACCCATGGACGCCGCCCGGCAAATATGCCACAATGTACAAGCCCCAGACCATCGAGCTACCGGCCAATTTCATGCCCCGCCCGATGAACGGCGCCGAGCCGTTCAAATACTACACGGATTGGCATGGAAACAACCTGCGCGATGAGAAACAAATGGTACCTTTTCCCAGGACACCTGCAGGCGTGCGCAGCGTCCGGAGTCGTTACTACGGCGCCATAACCCACGATGATGAACAAATCGGGCGAATCCTCCACAAACTCGATGAGAAGCAACTGACCGAGGACACGCTGGTCATCTTTCTGGCAGACCATGGTATCTCTCTCGGGGCACATGGCATCTCGGGCAAGCAGACGATGTACGAAGAGGGTATCCGTTTGCCCTTGGTCATGCGTTACCCAAGGCTGAAACGCGGCAGTGCAGAAAACTCTAACCTGGTGAGTCTTATAGACATCTTCCCGACCATCTGCGAGGCGGCCGACATCACCATTCCCGACTCGATTGAGGGAAAGAGCTTACTGGGCCCGTACCAGGGCAAAGAACGTTGGCATCGTGAGCGCATCTTCGCCTCTTTTGTTTCTCCGACACGGCATCGGCTGAATATCCGCTGTATCCGCACGGAACGCTACAAGCTGATCCGCCACCTAACAACGGATGAAGTCGAATTGTACGACCTGGAAAAAGATCCGTATGAACTCAACAATCTCGCTCGACAAAAGCGGTTCAGCAGGCTTAAGAAACGACTTGCCGCTGAACTTCTTGCCTGGCGAACAAAGGCAGAGAGCCTGCTAGATGCTCGATTCTCGATTCTCGACGAGTATCGAGTATCCAGCATCGAGTATCGACGAATTGTTACGCACCTAAGCCCCCTGAAAGGGGGTCTGATCAAACCCAGCGTTGCTGGGCTGACCGAAGCACAGAATGGTCCCGTCCTCAAGAGTAACTACGACTCGACCGTTACGGTCGACGGCCAGGCCCCAGGAAACGGCAGGTGATGGCAATCCGTGAGACCAGAGTAGACTACCGTTCTTCAGATTCAAGGCCACAATCTTTGACTTTTCTGCAACCACCACGGCATTGCCGCATACTGCGATAGCGACGCTCTGGTTGCACTGGTGACTCCACAAAGGTTCCTTCTTGATGCCCAGCTTCGCCCAGTCTACGAGGAACCTGTTTCGCGGATTCGCCATACTTTGGCTTAGGAGCTTCCTATCTATATGATCGAAGCACAAAATTCGCCTGCTGTTCTGGTTGCTTACCCAGACGACGTCCCGGCCGGCACTCGATGTGAGAAAGACCCTGCTAAACACAGTAGAATCAAAGACGTCGTACTTCGGATGGGCATAGAAGGGTTTGCCGCAAGCTACAACCTGGTTTCCAAGTAGAGAAAGTTCCCAGCCGCGTGGGCTTTGCGACAAGATGACGTTGTTTTGCGTGAGCGTTTGGACCAGATCAGGGTCGTTAAGGCATTTACCATCCTTTGTATCGTAAATTGCCGGTGAGACAGCGTTGCCACCGGCCAAATAGAGCCTGCCATCATGAAGCAACAGGTGCCCCTGCACACTTACGCCACTGCGGGCCTGGGCGTCGAGATGTCCGGATGAATTGTTCTGCCACTTCATCCGGCCGGTCGTCGCATCCAGAGCATAGACGTATGTCCCATCATAGTTAACGATACCAGCGGCCACATAAGCGATGCCGTCTTCGACGATTACCCCACTGGCCGCCGGCCAGGTAGAAGCCAGCGCGCCATAGACAGGGATTTTTCTCTCTGCGGGAGCCGTGCGAAAACGCCAGAGCAGCCGGCCCGTCCGTGCTTCAAATGCATAGACCCACCCGTCGCCGGACCCTATCAAAGCGCGCCCCTTCCAAATAGTCGGCGGAATTCGGACCGCCCCGCCTGTATAGGCCTTCCACTGCAGCCCGCCGCTTGCAGCATCCAGCGCCCGGACAATACCGTCGGGACCGCTGATGAATATCAGCGGCCCGGCTGCAACCGGCGCTGTCGCAAGAGGGTCTATCGAATGGATTTTCGTCTTCGGTTCAAACTGCCACAATAACTCGGTCCTCTCGGGGATGACCGCCTCTGTCGTCGCGCTGCAGGTATTATCTGCACGGAAGGTTGGCCAGTCGGCCGGTGATTCGGGCAAACCCGCTACTTTCGTTACGTCACCTTCGCCCTTCTCCAGACGCTCCGGGGCAGTAGCCTGTGGCCTGAAATCGAAGTCGCGCGCGGCTCCCAGACAGGTGACCCCGTAGATTGTAAGCTGACAGTCACAAACAGAGGACCACCAGTACAATAGGCCGTTGGCGATAGTCACACCATCGTGGCACGGTGGCCGCATCGGGGAAACCAATTGCGGGCGGCTGCTGGCCAAGTCGAAGCGGGTCGAACCACCTCTGGCCCGATAGAAGATGGCATCGCCAGTGCCTGTCGGTCGAGTGCAAGCTCGGCGGCCGGTCCTGAACTCCGCCAGTACCTCACCAGTGAGCGGGTCAAACTTCTTGCTGAGATTGCCCGGGTCATTCTGGCCACTAATTGCGTATAGCCCATCGTCCCTTAAGACCAACTGAAAATTACCGTAGTGATTGTCCCACAAGACATCGCCGTTCTCGGCCGAAACAGCGACGAGCTTACCGACCTGTGGGCCGGCAAAGTACAACGCCTTGTCACTGCATTTAAGATAGCACGTTGTTCGCCAGTTGAAGCTTGCGCCCTGCCGATTCATATACGCGCCGAGCGTATCGAAAAGCTCAGGGGCATTGTTGGGGGTCCTGCGCCAGATTAGTTTGCCGGTCTTTGCATCCAGACATGCAAGGTATGCGCCGAAGCGAAAGATGTAGATTCGCCCATCGGCCATACACATAGCCCGGCTGTCAACCGGCTCATCGGCGTGATAGCTCCACAGGACCTTCTTCGTTTTTGGGTCGATGGCCAGCACATTTCGGCCGAATCCCCACGGGTGAGCTACGTATGCTTTCTCTCTATCCTTGATGCCGTCGGGCTGATTGAAACCCTTTGAGATTGGATTCCACGGCCAGCCGTGTTTCTCCCGGCGCCACCGCATTGTAGGGTCTTTTTGCTCCTGCTCTCCAATTAGCGCATAGAGAACACCATTTTCCATCCCCATCCACTTCCAGAATGTTCCGCCGGCAATATCTACTGGAGGGATGATCTGGTCTTTCAATCGGCCGGTCGCTGCATCAATCAGCTTGCAGGATTCGTCATCGCCGAGATACAGAGTCGTAGGTGTGGCTATCATCGTGTTGCGGTGGACCATAATGCCGCCGGTCAGATCACGCTTCCAAAGTATCGCGCCATTGTAACCGTTGAACGCTACAAGCTTGTTGAGGAAGGGCTCTTCCCTTTTCTCGAAAGCCACGTGTCCGAACGCCTTGAACACTCGACCTGCCGATGCAACCGCCATCTGAGGCACCGGCGCATAGCGCGGGTCAGCCAGAAACTGCGTCAGATAAGGTGCCAAGATGACGCGGTCCTGGGACTGGGGGTTGTTGTCCGGCCCGTGATATGGGTGACTCCAGTCATCTGCTCCTTCGGGAAACCGTTTGATTAGGACTTTGTCTCCCAGTAAGGCTTTTCCTTCAGGCCGCAAGACACGCAGTGCTTCAGTCTCTGAAATGGATGTTGCAGGGCCGGCTGCGATAAGGGCGTCGGCCAGGTTGTCGGCCAGGTGCAAATGTGTCAGCGGACCGGTCTCGATAAATATCCGGGTTCCGTAGAAACCTGCATCGTCAACTACCTTCCGGGCAGTTTCGGCATCCTCTCGGCGCGGCAACTGGACGTAAATCAGCAGCTCGCTCTGTGTCGCAAGCTTGAGTGCAAGTTCGCACTTCGCGTCACCCAACACCACACAAATTCCTCGTTCAGTGCCGATTTTTCTGAGAATTGACACCTCCTCTTTGGCCCTGCAAGCAAGCAGCTGACCGCACACAACACCGGCAATTGTAATCAGTAACCACAGCTTTATTTTTCGCATTTTAAGATTCCTTTCTTTTGGCCACACTGATTGTTTGCAGCCCACTCAATAGTATTTGAGTGGGCCGGCAGCGCCGGCCATGATCTGACCCGCCTTCGGCGGGTCGTCATACGGGAATAATCTAACATTTCTCATTCGTTGCGCCAAACAATTATTACTGGCCCGCCACGCGGATTGGCGGGCTGGCCGTATAACCCCCCGCCGGAGGACTTCGGCGAGACTTCGACGAGCCCCGACCCGTCTGCGACGGGCGGGACGAACTCAGTCGAGCCGCTCAGTCGAGTCGCGGGTAATGATCGAGGCCGGCACTCCGAAAGGAGTCCCTAGGACTGCCTGTCTCTCCCTTGGGGACGCCTTACGGTGGGCTTGGCCGAGCCAAGACGGGCCGGAGCACGGAGCCATGACGGGCGGCTCGGTGTCACCATAGTATTAGAAGGTTACCTCCACTCTCCACAGGTATTCGACGTTGCCTTTAGCCTTTCCTGCAGAATCGAACTCTGTGTAAATGACTTTTATCTCCTCGAAGCTGAGTGATATCTCCTCCGTCGGAACATCCTCACTCTGGCCGCTACCGCTGATATGATAGCTGACAATTCGCACATTCTTGAGCTCGTACGCATAGTAGGTCACGCGGCCGGCATCAGTTAGCGAGGTGGTCAGGTGGATTTCGACTCTGGGAAATACCTCTCCCTGGCAAACGGCCTCAGCCAGCTTTGGACTTGCCTTGTCCAGCTCCTTCACAACCACTATGTCCTCCATCAATACATCCCCTCTTCGTCTCGTCGCCCCAGTACCGCCCCCCGCCGAGCTTTGTCCCTGGCTGAAAGAAAGGGCGTCGCACCATCCGCTGTGGTCCTTGTCTTGCGCCTCACCGTCGAGTCCATCGAATCTTATATACATACTGCCCGACCCGCCGGAGCTGCTGGATACGCCCCAGTCGGACAGAGCGATTGGTTCCAGGCCACTTGCTATGGCCAACAATGAAAATGCCAGGAGGCCGGCCAAAGCCAATACACTCACGGTCACTTTTGTTCTCTTTTGTTTCGTTTCCATTTCTTGCTCCTTTCAAAATTGTTAATATTTCACCATGTACTTTTTGTGCACAATTATCCTATCTCCCTGGCTGGCCCGCCTTACTTCTGGCGGGCTGGGCGCCGCGGCGACTGCAAGAATCACAGCGGACTGTAATTAGGTGCTGTTGTGGAAACAGTATTTGTCATTCCCGCGGAAGCGGGAATCCAGCTTTTTCGCTCTGGAACCCTGCTTTGGGTTCCCGCAAGGCGGGGTCCCTCGCAGGGGTGACATCGTCAGTTTTTGTTTTCCGCAACAGATACTAATTAGGTGCTTCCATACCTCCTCTGGGTCTAATCATCAGGACCTTGGGCCCTAAAACAGTCAACCGAACATAGCGTGATTTTATTACTGTTGCGGTTACAAATCAAAGAAGGCTGCCTAATTGTCGATGTTCATTTCCACCTTCCCTTTCTCTGGCCACCACTCCCCCAAGCCGCGAGGGGGTGTCCGCCGAAAGGCGTCCTGCGGAGGAACAACCTTAATGCTTATGAAAACAAACGGGGCCTATACCAACTCGAGTAGTATAGGCCCCGAATTGACACAAATTTGCTACGTCAAACACGCAATTTTAGTTACCACCTAAATCCCGGCTTAAGGCGCCGGTTCTGGCTCTGGTGCCGGCAGATACAGCCGGATGTCGTCAAAGTACATCAGACCCGAACCACCAGGCTGCGGATTACTCTTATCACCGAAGCCAATAGCCAGCTTGCTGACATCAGTCAGGACCACGCCGGCATCACCGAACTCTTTCGTGTCGATAGTCCACTGCGTCCAGGTGTCTATCTGAGTCGCACTGGGGTCGCCGTGGTACACCGTCACTGCCGTGCCGCTGCCATCTCCCACAGTTACATACATCGGCTCAGCCTCATTACTGGTTATGCCGATGTCCTGGTCGGTCCACTGAGGACCAACACTGGTGCCGGGGAAGCTGACGTTGGAGAATTTGGCCTCACACGTCAGTGTAGCCTCATGGCTGGTCAGCGCTAAGCCTATGTACACAGGCATTTTCATGCTGATTGCCCCCATACCCACCTGCGTCCACGCGCTGCCGTCCGCCGAATAAAGGGCCCTGACAAGTCCACCTACAGTACGCTCTAATTTCACCCACTGAGGAGCGGTAACGCCCTCTGCGAAATTCCTATCTGTGATATTGCCGGTGATGTTACGAAACTGGAAGCGGACCCCGTTTTCAGGGGTAACCAGCATTGCGACGTTGACCGAGTCCGGCTCAAGCGTATCACGAATCATCACGCCGGCCTTGGCCCACGGGTCCATGTTCTCCACGCTCTCGACCTTTGCTATAATCGCCCCGGCGCCGGAGAGCTCCTTGTAGGCGAAGTGGAACTCGTCAGCGGTGCTCCAGATATCGGTGCCCGAGGCGGTCATCGTGTAGGTGCCGGCCGGCGCCTCTACGAAGCTGCCGACATACGCCGGATAGCCCCTGAACCACAGCGATAAGGAGTCAACGCCTTCTCTGGTCCAATCCTGCGCGGGACTAAACGTGCGCTGGGCTTCTGAATAATTTGCAGGGCCCCTGTTGTCAAAAGTATACGGCATCGACTGTCTGCCGCCGTGGGTAATCATAGTCTCAACAATGTACTCTCCCTGAGCAATATCTGCGTCATGACCTACCAGGGAACCGTTTGTGTCGACCCCGTATCCGTCTATCCACGTATTGTATAGCTGGTCTTCGACTGGAGAGTTCTTGTAACCTTCGAAACCGTCCACAATAAGATGATCGGTTACTGTAAATTGCCAGGGGGCTCCTACATCCCAGCCGGTAGTGCTGTTGGCCTCATCAACCCGCCAGTAATAGACCTTACCCATATCCAAGCTAAGGGTTCCGTCGATAGGATAGCGTGCAACATCCTGCTCGATTCCACCGATACCATCGTTGACATCGTCAAAGTTCTCGCTGAAGAAAACCCTGTGCTTGGGTGATAATCCTTCCACATACGCACCTGGTCTCCACGTCAGGGCCACTTCCTTCGGCACACCTTTGGCGCCATCACCCGGCCTGGAGCTACCAGCCAGCGCCGGCGGCCCCATCAGACCCAGCGCATAGTTAATCGCCGCTTCCAACAGTGCATAAGTATTTTCATTCAATACATCATGTGCGTTATAGTGAAAGAACATACCGACGCGGATATCCGCTGCGACCTGAGGACTGCCATCTCCCGGAGCCACAGCCAGCATGGCTCCCTTTTCGTAGACAAGAATAACATCGTAAGTCTGGCCGTCAGCTAAGGTGGCTGTTGCAATGACGGTGCCCTCTCCCCCTGCGTCGCCATTGGCAAATTGGGCCGTCGTGCCTACTGAGCCCACGATATCAGTCAGAACGCTCACGGTTCCACTGAGACCTGCAGCCAAATAATGCACAGGACTGACGATAGTTATATCTGTAGTTGCCACATCGAGTGTTTCACATGGGCTATTAAGTGTCATGCCCATTTCATCCCAGCAGTAAGGCTCGCCGACGACCATCGGAACTTCTATTTCTGTGATTTTGTTGGCAACGTTGCTGGAACCGACCGATTCAGAAATCCAGACTAAATCCGCGGCAGCAGCCGCGGCCTCCATGGCTGCTTCACTCTCCTGGTCATCAAAATACGTTACCGTATGTCCAAGCACTTCAAAGAAATTGCTTAGCAAAGCGTCATTGGGGAATGTGACTCCAGTCGGATCATTCACTATAAATAGTATATTGGCCCCCATAGTTGCAGTAGCTGAAAGACTAAGTACTACCACCAGACAGAGCAAGGATATTACAAATTTTCTCTCCAACATAATTTTTTCCTCCAAATAAAGTTTCCTGTTCCCAAACTAAGAATTCTCTCAAAAGAAACAACACTATAGAAACCGGCAGAAATCAATTTGGGACATAATAATCCTCTTTCAAACAAAACAACCGATAAAACTCCCACCTTCACTAAATTTCGTGCCTGCCCAGAACAATTTCTATAGGACTTTGCTTTACCTCCTTTCCTTGGGTTCGAGGCCCTTTGCAAAAGCCCAATCCGTTCTCCGTAGTAGTTCTACTACGAAGGATGAATATGAACGGTTGACTGAAATGCGAAGCTCTTAACTTCTCCTGTACCTAAAGGCTATAAAGATTCCACGGTGTCAGAAGACGAAAAACCCTACATTTCTCCAATACTATTTATACCAACTTAGCCATTTCACTTCAAGGTCAAATTTCCAATATTTTTTGTAGGGGCAACCCTTCGTGGTTGCCCTGAGGGCAGGCACATGGGCCTGCCTCTGCGATAAGATTCTACAACAAAGTGTAACTATCTTATTTGCAACATCTTATAAGCATTTGCGGAGGAAAACTTGTCCCTGACTCCTGTTGCAGGAGTGATAAGGGCGGCCACGCGGGGCCGCCCCGACTATACCACAGCTTTACACTTCATCCACCGGTCCAAACTTGTCTGACGACAGTCAAGATTTCCGGGAGGATTATACCAGGACTAAAGTAGTCTGTGATTAAGGCCGATTAATCCACCGTGGGTTGGGCGGATTAATTTAGTTTGAGAAGAATAGGCCTTGAGCCCAAGGACTCTGAATACGACCGCCCGACGGACAGAAAACAGAGGACAGAGGACAGAGAACAGAAAACAGAGGACAGAGAATAGACAATCTGACTTCTGATTTCTGACTTCTGACTTCTGAGGACAAAGAGCAAAAAATGTATGAAACTTGTCTGACGACAGTCAAGATTCCGGACCATCTTGCAAATATAGCAACTATCAGCCGAAGCACAACCGTCAAAGCCGCAGCGATTGAGATGCTAACTCATAAAATTGGCTGTCTTATCGTTAATGATGAGGATGGGAAACTTGCAGGGATCGTGACAGAGCGAGATATTGTCAGCCAGGCGATTATTTCTCCAAAAGGTCTTGATGAAACCACTGTAGCCGAGATTATGACAAAACAAGTTGTTTCGTGCTTTCCCGGTACTTCGACCAGCGAGGCGCGAGAGATAATGACCGCCAATAAGATTCGCCACTTACCCATGGTCGATAACGGAGTTGTGGTAGGGATGCTCTCGGCGCGCGATGTTATGGAACAGCAACTTCTTGAAGACCGAGCGGCGGCAGAAGAAGTCACGACGCTTTCGAATTGTCTGAAAAGCATTGATTTAGATGAAGTGGCCAATATAGTGACCAGCGAGGTGCCTAAGCTCTTTCAGGCCCAAAGGGCTGTCCTGTGTCTTCACAAGGATGGGTGTACAACAAAAAACGCCGCGTTAGTTAGTTCCAAAGAATGCTTGTGCCCAAAAGAGCATCTGAAGCGCCCAGAGGACCCGCCGAAGGCGGGTATGATCATGGCCGGCGGTGCCGGCGGCGAACCGGCCGAAGGCCGGCTTGATCAGACCCGCCTCCGGCGGGCTGATGAAGCTCGCCTGCCAGCGGCCAAGGGTGGATTTTACTATGACAACATGCCCCATAGCTGTGAAAAGCTGGGGGCACAATCCCCGCGTTTGGTCATCCCGCTTAGTGTCTGTGGTCCGAAAGAACCTTCATCCGGCAAGAGCAAGCACGTGTCTGCCTATTTGTGCATGTGTGGCTTAGCCACTTCAGTCGCTGCAAACAGGGAACTGACTTCTTATAAGGCCAAATTAGTAAGAGAAATCCTGAACTCACATCTGACCAATGCAAGACTGTATCAGGAGGCAAGGTTAACTTCGCTTACCGATGCACTGACCGGGGTAGGCTCAAGGAAATTTCTTGAGGACAGACTCCAAGTCGAATGCGCCCGTACCAGACGGTACCGACGTCCATTCTCCGTGGCAATCATAGACCTGGACAATTTCAAAACGATCAATGATATGCTGGGTCATGCCAGTGGGGACGATGTGCTGAAGAAATTCGCCGCATGTATGAAAAGTCAGAAAAGGGACGCGGACGCACTCGCGCGCTATGGTGGTGACGAATTTGTCATACTAATGCCAGAAACCAAAGCCCAGGATGCCCTGACATTACTGGAAAGGCTTCGAGCCAAAGTGCAGGAAATCAAGCTGGCACAGGACCCGCCGCTCGTCGGGGCGGAGCCCGCCGGAGCCGGCCTGTCGATCACAATCAGTTGCGGGATAGCACAAAGCCTGCCCGACCCGCCGGAGGCGGGTCTGATCAAGCCGGCCTTCGGCCGGCCTGATTCTTCCAGTGAAGCGATGCGGAGAGCGGACATGGCTCTTTACGAAGCCAAAAGTGCCGGCCGAAATTGCGTTAAAATCTGGGACGAGACTATGTCAAAGCATGTGAAGGCGGGCGATATCGAAGTTGAGAAAATTGAGAAGCTTCAAAGACGTATTACCGGCCTATCAGAACAAACAGAGAAGATGTTTATTCAAAGCATATGGGGATTGGTTCAGGCGCTTGAAGCTAAAGACTCCTATGCCAAGAAACATTCTGAAAACGTAATGTATTATTCCCTCGGCATTGCCAAGACAATGAAAATCGCCCCAGAGCAGATAGAGACCATCGGCCGCGCCGCTATGATTCATGACATCGGAAAGATTGGGATACCCGACGCAATTCTGTCCAAACCAGGTAAGCTGACACCTCGTGAACGTACCGTAGTTGAACAGCATCCACTTATAGCCGTGCGTATCCTGGAAAACATGACCTTTCTGGAACGAGAGATAGCTATGGTTCGACATCATCATGAAAAATGGAATGGTCAAGGCTATCCGCATGGTCTGTCGAAGACTTCGATACCACTCGGCGCTCGCATTATGGCTGTGGCAGATGCATTTGATGGGCTTACCTCAGACCGATCTTACCACAATTCACGGTCTCTTGCCGAAGCAATGGAAATCCTGGTTGATTCATCCGAATACGACTTCGACCCCGAAGTTGTTAAAGCTATGGCCTCCTGGGTGGAGAAAGTTCGCGGCGAAATGGGCAGCGCAGACCAGCTCATGCCAGAGGATTTGCTGGATTCGCAAAAGCACCTGGACGGTAGCTCTATAGCTGCACCTGTTCATGATGTGGCCACCAGCTCTACAACCTAACAATCAATTTGCGATTTGTCCGGGCATGGGGACGGTGGCCGGTCAACCCTAATGCTTATAAAAACAAACGGGGCCTATACCAAATCGAGCAGTATAGGCCCCGTGGTTTGCTTTGCGGAGTTTATCCTGAGCAAAGCGAAGGGCTCACAACGACAAAGAGACGCCTCATATCAACGCTGCTTACGGCTGAGGCCATAGTTGCTCATCAAGCCAGCTATCTATCAGGACAGCAAAGTCCATGAAGTTCACCGACTTGGAGCCGGGCGGCTCTGCATCATACATATTAGCAGCCGAGGACACCGGAATATACAACTCGCCGTCGCCAGGGGTCTCATCAGCCAGGTACGCGATCTCGGCCTGCGACAGAGCATGGTTGTAGATACGCACATCGTCCAGCTCGCCGTCAAAGTAACCGGTCTGATTTGGTCTGCCGTTGAACTCAGCCGCCTCCGAGCCGATTCCCAGGAAACCATAGCGCGTATCTCCGGTTCCGAAAGCCGGTCCACCGAAAGCCGGTGTCTCCGCACTACCATCGATGTAGATAGTCAGCGTGCCATTGTCAAACACTCCCGCCACATGGTGCCACTGCCCGTCATCGACGCGCCCGCTGCTGCCATAATCGACCTGACCCATACTGGTCATCACATGCCAACCTACCAGACCGGGACCACCGGCATCGCCACCACCAATCGTCAGCCGCCAGTACTCATTGCGGTCAAAGGAAGCTATCATCTTCTCGCCGGGGCTACTGCTGGTGCGAATCCAGGCGCAGACACTGACTTGGGCATAGTGGGTCCCGGCGTACTGCATGTTTTGAATGGCCACGTAGTCGTCGAAACCGTCGAGGCTGATTGCCTGGTCAAACTTGCCGGCCACATAGGTTGGGCCGCCCTTTTCACTGCCGTGGTTGTTATTGCCGGAACTGTCGCTGGCATTGCCGTCAAACTTGTAGTGCGCCACCAAGCCGGCCGGGTCGGGTGCTGCCGTCGCAGCGACAGAATCGCTTTTGAGCCAGTCGCCCGCCATCACCTCAAGGTCTGCCATATCAACTACGCAGTTATTACTGAAATCGCCTGCAGGCTTAACAAGCTCAGGGAGGCATCTGGGCCGATACAGCCTAATATCGTCAAAGTACATCTTACCTGAGCCTCCAGGCTGCGGATTACTCCTGTCGCCGAAGCCAATAGAGAGCTTGTCAACATTGGCCAGGTTCAAGCCCTGATCTGCAAACTGTTGCAGCTCGATATTCCATTCTGTCCAGGTGCTTATCTGCGTTGCATTGGCATCGGGATGATACACGACCGCAGGTGTGCCGCCACTATTGGCCACAGCCACATACATCGGCTCAGGAGCGTTGACGAGTATGCCGATATCCTGGTTGGCCCACTGCGGACCAACCGTGCCGGTGATCTGGACGTTGGAGAATGTGGCCTCGCACGTTATGTTAGTGTCATGAGACGTTAGTGCCAAACCTATATACATAGGTGTACTCATCGTAATCAGCTCACCGCCAAGCTGTGTCCATGCAGTGCCGTCGGCGGAATAAGAAGCGGTAACGTTGCCAGCCATGTCACGCTCTATTTTGACCCACTGCGGAGCGGTGATTCCGGCTTGTGTCGTACCGGTGCTGGTATCGCCTCTGGTTGTGCGACGCTGGAAGGCAACTCCGCTGGCGGGTGTGACGACCGTCATGGCGTGCACGGAATTCGGGTCAAGCGTGTCACGAATCATCACGCCGGCCTTGGCCCAGTTGTGCGTGTTCCGCACACTCTCGACCTTCGCAATAATCGTGCCGGCGCCGGAGAGCTGCTTGTAGACGAAGCCGAACTCGTCGGATGTGCCCCAGATATCCGCGCCTCTGGCGGTCATCGTGCAGGTGCCACCCGGCTCTTCTGTGAAGCTGCCGACAGATACCGGATGACCCTGGAGCCACAACGATAGTGCTTTAACACCGTGTTTGGTCCAATCACGCACCGAGCTCAACGTCATGGTTGCCTCAGAGTTCCCGACGCTGTTGTCGTAGAAATACGGCATCGCCTGACTGCCCCAGTGAACGATACCGGTCTCAGCGTAATGCTCTCCCTGAGCAAAATCTGGGTCAGGATAACCTACAATGGAGCCGTTTGCCGGGTCGTCCCATCCATCTATCCACGTACTGAATATCTCGTTGGGCGACCAGTCGTTGTAGTCCTCAAAATTGTCCACGAGAATGAAGTTCGCTATCGCAAAGTTCCAGACTCGGCCTCTGTATATCGTCGCCTCGTCGGCTTGGACCTCATCGATCCGCCAGTAGTAAGTCTCACTGAATTCGAGAGCGTCAGGGGGAATATAGCTGTTAGCATCCTGCCGGCCCCGATATATGCCTGTCGTATCGGAGGCATCGGCATCGGCCACAGCGTCCCGGTCGGTGCCGAGGTACACATCATGCTTAGCCGCAGAATCGCCCGGCGTCCAGCTCATGGGCGCAGCCTCCTCGATAAACGGTACGGACTCATGAGCCGGGCTCGGGCCCCAAGCACCTCTGGGGTCGCCCAGCATAGCCTTGCCAACCTCTTCGGCCGTCAGCTCCTTGTCGTAGATGCGGACGTCGTCAATCAGGCCCGTAAACCATCTGTCATTGGTCTGATTGTGTCGCTGACCGAATATGACGTCGAAGTTGGCGACCGGATGGACCGGATCAGGGTCAGTATTTGCCCTTGTGTTGAGCTGGCCATCTAAGTAAAAATTCGCGCCCTCAGCGTACGTCGAGTTCTCCCGTACCGTCAGCGCGACGTGGTGCCATTCACCGGTGGTCAGGGCGGTGTCATTCTGGGTATAACCGCCGCCACACTCTATGCGTACTCTGTTGTTGCCGCTGTTGAACCGGAATTCCATTCTATTGCCGCTGCCGGTGCTGCCCCAGCCCACAATTTCACTGTTGCCGCCGGTGGGGCCTTCCTTCCTAATCCACGCCGTTATGCTGAAAGCGCCTGTGCCGGTAACGCCTTTGTAGCCGTCTATGGTCACGTAGTCATCGCCGTCTAACTCCAAAGCATCGCCGTCAACGCCGGGCACATACTGCGGGTCGCCATGGAGCGTGCCATGATGGTCATAGCCGGAATAATCAACGACAACAGTGCCAGTACCTTCATCGTCAAGCTTCCACCAGCCGATAAGATTAGACTCATAAATGGGCATACTCGGTTTTGTTCTGAAGCTCCAGACATCGCCTTTATGCGTGGAGACGCCATCGAACTCATCGACCCGCCAGTAGTAATCCTTATTATGTTCAAGGGCTCCCGGAGCATACATTGGATTTGTCGTGGGGCCTTTGTACGTATCGCCGGTGCCGGCATCCACATCGGTGGAACTGGCGCCGAAGTACACATCATGCAGTTTCGTACCGAAACCTGCCTCCCAGCCAAGGGTCACATCCAGGTCCACATATCTGGTACCATCAGCCGGGTCGGGGCCATAGACCTCCTTGGGGGGAAGTGTAAAACTCCAGACATCGCCCTTGTGTGTCGTACCGTCGGCCTGCCTTTCATCGACCCGCCAGTAGTACGTCACCCCCGGAACAAGACTGTCCGCAGAATAAGGGTCTCTCGGAGAGCCGACAAGAAAATATGGTGCGGTCAGGTTGCCCAGAAATGTGTCTCCGGTGCCTGTAGCCACATCGTACAGATTGTCGCCTAAGTACAGATCGTGCGAAACTGCGGTTTCTCCCGACGTCCAGCTAAGGCTCGCCCACTTATCCTCATGGAGGGCGCCGTCAGCCGGGCTGGGTCCCAGAGCATGTTCAGTCGTAAATTCTATATGCAGCAACGGGATCCGGTCCGCATTTGACCCTGCTCCATCCCGGGACTCGGCACATCGGATGCCTCTGGAGGGATTGGATGGGTCGTCGCGAATTAGCAGCACCAGGGCATTGCCGGTGGCCCAGCCGTCCTGGTTGACTATCTCCTGGATGATAGGGGCGATGTTCGAGGTTTGATCTTTCATGTGTGCCACAGTCCAATTTGCCGGAACCCACACCACCTGCGCTGTCGTTCTGGGCCTGCTGGAAATATCCGCACCTGAACGAAATGTAACGGCATCCGGACTAAGCTGGCCCTCGATAAGAAGACTAACGGGGTCTGTGCCGTTCTTTGTCTCATCGACGTCGAACCGCACCCACGCCTCCAAGATGGCCGAGCCCTTCGGAATAGCGATATCCTCAAAGCGGAGACCTATTATTTGCTCATCGGTGGCCGGTGTACCCTCGTCTTCATAGGGCATCTCCAGGTCGCTGTCGGCCGCAGTCCCTAAACCGCCGCCGACGTCCTGCTCCATATCATCAGAACTATTGTTGACCTGGCGCTCTATCACAATTGCGCCAAAGACCACATTTGTACCGGCCAGAGCCAGCACCAAAACAAGAGATGTTAAAAGGAACAATTTCTTAGACATAATAATCCTCCTTCAAAAGCCCAATATGAGCTGTTAATTGAAATGTAAAAATCCTGACTCTGCGGGACTCCACAGGATGGCCAAGCCCAAAAGTCCCTATACAGCTCTGCGCCTCACATAATGACTCAGCCAAACAAGGTAGGGGCAACTCTGTGTGGTTGCCCTGGGCAGGCACATAGGCCTGCCCCTACCAATTTCATTTATACCAAATTAGCTGCCCCGGCGTCAAGGAAAATTTGTGTAAAACCGCCATTTCTCAGGATTAAGCAGCCGTTCAAAAATCGTCCACCGGCCCGTCGGAGGCGGGCATGATCACGGCCGGCTTCGCCGGCCTGTAGCTGTACTTGATACTCTTGGGCTTGATTTCTCCAAAGCAATTGTGTAATTTAGCCATCGTATATCGTGGATCGAGCAACGTGGTCATGCCGCGAGCGACGAGGGCCGAGCAACGAGAAAGGAATTATGAGCGCCGAAATAATCGCCATCCTGGATTTTGGCAGCCAGTACGGTCAGTTGATAGCACGCCGCGTTCGCGAACAGAACGTATACTCCCGAATCTGCCGCGCAGATGTAACAGCAGAGGCACTATCACGGTTAGGTGTCAGGGGATTAATACTGTCCGGTGGGCCGGCAAGTGTCAGAGACGGCGACGCGCCAAGATGTGATGAGAAAATCTTTGAGCTGGGTGTGCCGATTTTGGGTATCTGCTACGGAATGCAATTAGGCTGTCAGATTTTAGGTGCGAAAATCGTTGCCGCCCAAAGACGTGAGTACGGGCGAATAAATCTGTCTATTCTTGAAAAAAGTGATTTGTTTGCAAATATGCCGGATTCAACCACGGCCTGGGCCAGCCATGGTGACCAGGTTGCAGATTTGGGCAGCGACTTCGCCAAATTAGCAACAACCGATACCTGCCCATTTGCCGCAGTCAGACATAAAGATAAGAAGTTTTTCGGTGTTCAGTTCCATCCGGAAGTTTCACATACGCCCAAAGGGTCGCTGATTTTGAAGAATTTCCTCTATGATATTTGCGGCTGCAGCGGCGACTGGAAGATGAGTGACTTCGTCAGCGAGACGACCGAAGCGGTTCGCCGTCAGGTAGGTAACGCTAAAGTGATATGCGGCCTGAGCGGCGGAGTTGATTCGTCGGTTGTAGCTTCGTTGGTTCATAAGGCCATAGGCGACAACCTCGTCTGTATTTTCGTTGACAATGGGCTGCTGCGAAAGAACGAACGCGAAAATGTAGTTTCAACCTTCCGGAACCATTTTCACATGGATTTGAGGGTTATTGACTGGTCCAGGCATTTTTTGGCGGGGCTGGCCGGTATAACCGCCCCCCAGCAAAAACGCAAGATAATCGGCTCTGAGTTTATCAAGGCTTTTAAGTCCGAGGCCTCGAAGATTCCCAATGTGAAATTTCTTGCCCAGGGAACGCTTTATCCTGACGTTATTGAGTCGGGTTCTACAGACGGCAATCCATCGGCAAACATAAAGCTGCATCACAACGTGGGAGGACTGCCGGCGGAGCTGGGGTTTGAGCTGATTGAGCCGTTGCGGGACTTGTTTAAGGACGAGGTGCGGGTTGTCGGCGAGTATCTGGGACTGCCCGAGGATATCCTCTGGCGGCATCCTTTCCCCGGACCCGGACTGGCGGTGAGGATAATCGGCGAGGTCACGCCCGAAAGACTGGAAATTCTGCGAACGGCTGATGAGATTTTAATAGATGAAATAAAATCGGCAGGCCTGTATAGAAAGGTATCGCAGGCCTTAGCAGTGCTCTTGCCCGTCTCAACGGTCGGCGTGATGGGCGATGAACGAAGCTATGAGAACGTTGTCGCTATTCGCGCAGTTGAGACTTTTGACTTTATGACCGCTGATTTTTCACGAATACCTCATGAAGTGCTTGGCATGATATCCAACAGGATTATAAATGAAGTCAGGGGCGTTAATCGGGTCGTTTATGATATATCGAGCAAGCCGCCAGCGACAATTGAATGGGAATAATATCTCGATTCTCGATTCCTACCCGCCGAAGGCGGGTTTGATCGAGACCCAGCGGTGCTGGGCGATGCTCGTCGAGTATCGAGTATCCAGCATCGAGCATCGAGGAAGTTACTTGATGCCGGAATGGTAACTTTGCAGTGACCTTACAGCGGCTGCGCCGTTTCGGCGGGCAGCGATGCCCTTTGCAGCGGCGGCGGCAGCGGCTGTTGTCGTAATATAAGGGACTTTGTACTTAACAGCAGCCTTGCGGATGTAGGAATCATCGTATTTACCTATCTTGCCTGCGGGGGTATTGATGATAAGTTGAATCTCGCCGTTCTTTATGGCGTCTACTATATTGGGTCTGCCCTCTTGCATCTTGAGGATATGCTCGGTTTCGAGGCCATTATCTACGAGGAAGCGATGGGTTCCCTCAGTTGTTTTGATTTTGAAGCCGAGGTCCTGGAACTCTTTCGCGACTTTGAGCGCGGCTTGTTTATCCGTATCGGTTACGGTTATCAGGACAGCACCTTCAGTGGGTAGATGCTGGTTTGCGGCCTGCTGAGATTTGAAGAAAGCGAGTGGGAAAGAATCGGCCAAGCCCAGCACTTCACCGGTGGAGCGCATCTCCGGCCCAAGAAGCGGATCGACCTCGGGGAACATATTGAATGGAAAGACAGCCTCCTTTACGCCAAAGTGTGGAATCAAGTGATGCTTTAAACCAAGGTCGGAAAGCTTTTGGCCGAGCATAAGCTGGACGGCCAAGCGAGCCATAGAGACATTGCAGACCTTTGAAACCAGAGGTACGGTGCGAGAGGCGCGTGGGTTGGCTTCAAGAATATAGACGGCATCATTTGCTATAGCATATTGAATGTTCATGAGGCCTACTACGTTAAGCTCTATTGCAATTTTTCTGGTGTATTCGCAGATGGTGTCAATATGTTTTTGGGGTATGCTGACCGGTGGAAGGACACAGGCTGAGTCCCCGGAGTGTATGCCGGCCAGCTCGATGTGCTCCATAACCACCGGGACAAAGGCATCGGTGCCATCGGCAATAGCGTCGGCCTCAGCTTCTATGGCGTTTTCGAGGAACTTGTCAATAAGAATGGGCCTTTGGGGCGTTACCTCCACAGCCGCAGCGACATAGTGTCTGAGCATATCTTCGTCGTGGACTACTTCCATAGCACGTCCGCCGAGAACATAGGACGGCCTTACCATTAAGGGATAGCCGATTCGCTCGGCGATAGCGAGTGCTTCATCGGGGCTGCTGGCCATGCCGGATTCGGGCTGAGGTATACCGAGCTTTCTCATCTTTGCGCGGAAACGGTCACGGTCCTCGGCCAAATCTATTGTTTCAGGTGATGTCCCGATTATGCGAACACCGGCCTGGGCCAGTTCGTTGGCGATATTAAGCGGCGTCTGGCCTCCGAACTGGACGATCACACCTTCAGGCTTCTCCTTCTCATAGATGCTCAGTACGTCTTCAACAGTGAGCGGCTCGAAGTAGAGCTTGTCGGAGGTGTCGTAATCCGTTGAGACCGTCTCGGGATTGCAGTTGACCATAATCGACTCGTACCCTTCGTCCCGCAGGGTAAAGGCGGCGTGAACGCAGCAGTAGTCAAACTCGATTCCCTGGCCAATGCGGTTTGGGCCTCCACCTAAAACCATTATCTTGCGTTTTTTGCTGACCGCGACTTTGTCAGGGGCGTTATAGGTGGAGAAATAATAGGCGGGCCAGCGAAGCTGGCTCTGATCCGACCCGCCTTCGGCGGGCTCAACACCGCTGACAAGGACAGGTTCCCATCCCTCAACCACGTCCAGCGAAGTGCGATGCCGGCGGATTTGGGGTTCCGGGATGCCAAGTATTTTAGAGAGGTATCGGTCAGCAAAACCGTCTTTCTTTGCCTGGATTAGCAGCTTGTCAGGCGGCATTTTGCCTTTGAATTTCAGAATCTTCTTCTCCAGCTCGACAAGCTCAGCCATCTGTTTGATAAAGTAGCGCTTGATGCACGTCTTCTCGTAAAGCGCCTCCACGTCGGCGCCTTTGCGGAGGGCTTCGTACATAATGAACTGTCGCTCGCTTGAGGGCACGCTTAAAAGGTTCAGCAACTCCTCGAGAGAGAGCTTGTTAAAATTCTTTGCGAAACCAAGGCCGTATCGGCCGGTCTCAAGAGAGCGAATGGACTTTTGAAAGGCCTCTTTGTAATTCTTGCCGATGCTCATCACCTCGCCGACAGCTCGCATTTGTGTGCCGAGCTTGTCCTCGACGCCTTTGAATTTTTCAAAAGCCCACTTGGAGAACTTAACCACGACATAATCGCCGGAGGGAGTGTATTTTTCGAGCGTGCCGTCCCTCCAGTATGGTATCTCGTCGAGTGTAAGCCCCCCGGCGAGCAATGAAGAAACGAAGGCTATTGGAAAACCGGTAGCTTTTGAAGCAAGTGCTGATGAACGCGATGTTCTTGGGTTGATTTCGATTACGACCACCCGGCCGGTATCGGGGTCGTGAGCAAACTGGATGTTAGTGCCACCTATGACCTCGATGGCATCAACAATGTCATAAGAATATTTTTGAAGCTGTTTTTGCAGTTCCGGGTCGATAGTGAGCATCGGAGCGGTGCAGTACGAATCTCCGGTGTGGACGCCCATCGGGTCCACATTTTCAATGAAACAGACGGTGATTTTCTGTCCCTTGGCGTCGCGGACTACTTCGAGCTCTAATTCCTCCCATCCGAGGACAGATTCTTCGACCAGGATCTGGTGGACGAGGCTTACGGAAAGGCCGCGACTGGCGACGGTGCGCAGCTCTTCGACGTTAAATACTGCACCACTGCCGGTGCCGCCCATCGTATAGGCGGGACGAATGACGACTGGGTAGCCAAGCTCGTCAGCGATCTTCTCTGCTTCTTCTACGCTAAAGGCCAACTCGCTTTTTGGCATCTCGATACCCAGGCGGTTCATTGTTTCTTTGAAGACACCCCGGTCCTCGCCCCGCTCAATAGCATCGATCTGAACGCCAATTACTTTGATGCCGTATTTTTCAAGCACGCCGGCGCGAGCCAGTTCGGAGGCCAGATTAAGTGCACTCTGACCGCCAAGATTAGGTAACAGTGCGTCGGGTCGCTCGTTTTCAATGATTTTTATCATACTCTGCAGATTAAGCGGCTCGATGTAGGTTATGTCAGCGGTGCCGGGGTCGGTCATAATCGTCGCGGGGTTGGAATTGACCAGTAATATCTCGTAGCCCAACTTGCGAAGAGCCTTGCAAGCCTGAGTGCCCGAGTAGTCGAACTCACAGGCCTGGCCAATGATGATAGGGCCGGAGCCGATTATCAAAACTTTTTTTATATCCTTTCGTTTTGGCATATCCTCGATCCTTGATTCTCGATTCTCAATTCTCAATGCTCGATGCTCGTCAAGTATCGAGTATCCAGCATCGAGCATCGAGTTGGTGCTGCATTAGACAACATAAAGTTTGAACTGTCAAATAAGAAAGCTTTATAAGCCAAGTAAGCAGAATTGATTTACCTATGTTTCCCGATACCGGCCCGCCGCCCCGCTTCGCGGGAACCGCGGGGGCAGGCAGCGCCGGCCTTGATCAGACCCGCCTCTCGTGCTTCGTAGCGAGCTACTTCGCAGAGTAGCATCGGTGGGGCTTAGCTACGACACCGGCGCAGTTTGAAAGCGTCCTCACCGCCGTTTATCAGATGAATCAACGGCTGAGGTCTGTCAACACCTTCGATAAACTTCGGCCGAGCCGCCCAGGGTGTAACGCTCAATACATCCGTCAAGTCCATCCAGTGCTGCAGCCGCCCAACCGGCAAATCCCAGGTCATATGGAAGTGGTTGGCGGGCGGATATTGCTTATACTCGACCATACTCGCGTATTTCGGCACGACAAACGTATGCGGCCAGGTGGGCGTAGTCAGATGACACATGCCTACAGCAAGTTCTCTCGGCACCTCAGTCGTACGGGCCTCGTCCCAGACCATACTGAACAATCCGGTGGCACTGCTGTAAGTGCATCGAGCCGCGATGCCTTCGATTCCACCCGGCGTCATAAACGTAACGGAGTTGCCGCCGCCGGGGAAGTAGGATTCATCCGCCAAAGGCATCCCAACGCCGTCCATAATCTTTCGGATAGATGTTCCGGGCTCGGCGGCCCAATCAAATGAGGCACTGCCGGAATTGTCACCATCCACTAAACCTTTGCAGCAGTAGTCTGCTTTCTCATCCAGTTTCTTAACGCCGATCTTCTTGGCCAGCTCTTTGATTTCCCACGCTTCCCAGACCTTTCTAAAATCCATAAACAGGGGTGGATTTCCACCGCTCAAATACGTCATAAACAGCATTGTCAAAAGTCCCTGCACGTCGGCCTCGGTGGCGTATGGCAGCGGAGCCTTGCGGCCGTTATGGTCGAATGTGCTGTTAAAGAACGACTCGGTCACATCAGCAACCGGCAGCGGGATGCCACGCAGGTCGCTGCACCACTCCAACTGGCTCATAAAACCACCGCCCACCGCATTTAAATCCGCCATCAGATCACGAATGATTAAGTACATTGCCAAGCTCATATTGAATCGCTCGCTGTCCGCTTCGTTGCGCAGCTCCAGCCGTTTGCCGACGTATCTGTTAATCCAGCGCCGTAAGGCCTTGAGCTCGTTTTCGTTATAAGCCTTTCTGTTCAGCATATCAGCCAGGAGCTTCATGTCCAGCCGTGTGATTTCGAGGCCGAAGGTATTCCTCGTAGGAATGACATGGGCCAGAGCTGTTTCCATTCCCATCGAGTCGTGGCCCAAAATCACAACTCTTCGGCCCCGCAGGGCGACAGCGGTCACCGCGGCGTAGCACCAGTCAATGAGATTTTTGGCCGTCTGTTCGGTCATCTTCGGATCCATTCCGGCATCCGGCCAGGTGCCGACATTTAGGGCGGCCATCCGCCCATACTGGCTGATCGCACCGTTGAGCGCGTGGGCGTAGACCACGCCGGGCTTGGGACCACTATTGCCGCAGGTAATATTTATGGGCGTATTTGGTGGAAACTGCTGCAGTAACGAGATAGTAGTAAGTTGCGGGAACGCCCAGGTATCCGGCACACACACCAAAATATCCACGCCAGCCTTGTGAAACTGCTGAGCAACGATGTCGGCCTGTGCTTCGCCATCTATCAACACGGTAGAATAGACCACGGGAACAGGCGTCTTATCCGGTAGAACAACAGAACCACTGATAACATCAGCGGCCATCTTCGCAATGTTCCGGCAACGTGTTCGACTGGCCTGGTCGATACGTGGGTCACTGGTGGCAAAAACACCAATGACAGGGACCTTTGGCGTCGCTTTCCTTACATTTGGCAAGCGTTTTGCCTCAACTTTTTTTGCCATTTCAGATACCCCTTTCCGGCAAATGAAATTAACGAAATTAGAAAGTGCCTAAAGTGACACGTAAGTGTCACTTTAGTTCACTTACTTTGTATCTTCCAACACTCTTCTTACGAAGTCCAGGAACTGGGCTGCGTATGCACCGTTAGCAACTTTGTGGTCCACCGAGAGGGTCATATTCATTAACTTTCTCACCAGAATGTTCGGTTCCCGCGAAGCGGGTTCCTTTCCGCTGTCCGGCACGCAGGTGTCGGTTATCCGCCCGATGCCTAATATACTGCACTGGCCGGGCACAACTATCGGGATGAAGTTGTCTATTCCTAAGGCGCCGAGGTTACTGACGGTGATACAGCCGCCCTCCAAATCTGTGGGAGCCAGCTTATTGCTGCGGGCCTTTTCAATCAGGGCCTTACTGTCGCGCGCAATCTGCTTGACATCCTTTTTATTTACGTCCTTGAGAATCGGCGCAACCAGCCCGCCGTAGGCGGGCTTGATCAAAGCCGGCGCTGCCGGCCCGCCGGGCACAGAGATCGCCAAGCCGATGTTGATTGCCTCAGCCAACCGGATAGTGTCACCGGCCAACTGACCTGTCATAATCGGATATTTTTCCAGTCCTGTTGCAACGGCCTTGATAATAAAATCATTGTAGGAGATTCTCACATCGCTGGTTTCGTTCAACTTTGTTCGCAGCGCCACTAAGTCGGTAACATCCGCTCTTACGGTTAGATAGAAGCAGGGTATTTCGCGTTTGGACCTGAGCATTCTTTCTGCGGTTATTTTCTGGATTCTGCTGAGCGGTATAGTTGCACCCAGTTTTACCTCTGCCGGCGCCGCTGGTTTCGCGGCGGCGGCATTTCTAACATCCTGCTCGGTAATTTTGCCGGCAGGACCTGTGCCGGCAACTGTTGCCAGATCGACGCCAAGCTCGCCGGCCAGTTTTTTGGCTCGCGGTGACGCCATTACTTTACCCGCCGCTGGCGGGCTCGGCTCCGGCTTAATCGGTTCGGCAGCAGGGGCCGCCGGTGCAGCTTCAGCAACTGCTGCGGCAGGCGCAGCGCTCTTGAGCGAATCGACAAAACTTTGTGGTACCTTTTCGTCCTTTTCGCCGAGGACTAAAACCGGCGCCCCGACCGGCAGTGTCTGGTCGGTCTCAACGAGAATATGTTTCACAAAGCCGTCAGCCGGCGATTCCATCTCAAGCGTCGCCTTGTCGGTCTCTATCTCAAAAATAACATCACCTTTTTGGACCTCGTCACCAACCTTGACCAGACAACTGATGATCGTGCCTTCTTCCATCGTCTGACCAAGCTGTGGTAATCTTACTTCCCTTGGCATTATTTATAATCCTTCCGTTAGCATTTTATTTTTCCAATATTTGCTTCATTGTCAGATATAAATCCGAATATCGAAATCCGAAATACGAAACAATATCAAAATTCAAATTTCCAAATGACCAAAACGTTTTGAATTTTGGATTTTTGTCATTTGAATTTGTTTCGGATTTAGAATTTCGCGCTTCGTGCTTTTCATATTTTCGTATTTCATATTTTTTATACAATTGCCTTAACAGCTTCTACGATTTTTTCGACACTGGGGATACTTGCCATCTCCAACGGTTCACTCATCGGCGGCGGCACATCGGCCGCAGCCAGATTGACCGGTGCGGCATCGAGATAATCGAAGCCGTGCGAGCCATCGCCGAATTCGTATTCCATAAACTGACCGGCTATCTCTCTGCCTGCACCACAGGTGGGGAAGCCCTCACTGACGGTAATGAGCCGGCCGGTCTTACGAACCGATTCAGCGATTGTTTTTATATCCAGCGGCTTTAGCGTTCGGGCGTCGATTACCTCGGCGTCGATGCCGTGCTGCTCGGCCAGAACTTTTGCCGCCTTCAGCGAAAACATCGCCATTCTGCAGTAGCTAACAATGGTTGCGTCCTGGCCGGGCCTTTTGATATCCGCCACGCCCAGCGGGATGATATAATCGCCTGGTGGTACTGCGCCGAGCTGTCCGTACGTCGCCTTGTGCTCGATAAAAACTACCGGGTTGTCGCTGCGGATAGCGGCCTTGAGCAGGCCCTTTGCGTCGTAAGGTGTTGAGGGCATTACCACATAAAGCCCCGGCGGATGCATAAGCCAGGCCTCGAGCGATTCTGAATGGTGAGCGGCGATACATCTGCCGACGCCGCCTTCGGTCCGCAGGACCATTGGCACTTTGGCCTTGCCGCCGAACATATACCGGTTATAGGCGCCGACGTGAACGAGCTGGTCCATCGCTATCGTAACAAAATCGACATACATAATCTCCGCTACCGGCCGCATACCCCGAAGGGCTGCACCGACCGCAGCACCAGCAATGGCGGCCTCGGATATTGCGGTATCAATAACTCTGTCGGTGCCGAACTCTGCTAAAAGCCCTCGTGTTGCCTGATACGCGCCTCCGTAGAGGCCGACGTCCTCACCCATGACGATAACATTTTGGTCGCGTTTAAGCTCTTCGGCCTGAGCAGCCGAGACAGCCTGGCCAATCGTCATAATTTCCATATCAAACTTCGACTTGATTTCGGCTCTGGCCTGTTCGGTGGCTTCCTTCTTGGTCTTGGCTGTGGACGAAGCAAGAGCAGCCTCAAAGGCAGTGGTCGCTTCGGCCACCTTTGCGCTGACTGCCTTGTCGGATTCGATAATCTCCGGCGGGTAAGTCTCCTCGACATACACATCTTTGGTCAAATCCGCAGTATTCGGCCAGGGGCTGTCCAGGCCGAACTGCGTCGCCGCTTCGATTGTCGCAAAGGCCTTGTCCTTTATCCGGTCCAATTGCTCGTCTGTGCAAAGCTTCTCGGTAAGCAACTTTTCCCTCAGGACTGTGATAGGGTCGCGCTGGTGCCAGGCCTTTTCCTCAGCCTTGGTTCGATATGCGCGTGGGTCGCTTCGGCTGTGGCCGTACCAGCGATAGGTCTTGGCCTCGATAATGGTCATCTGGTTATTTTTGCGCGCTTTTTCCACGGCCTTTCTGACCGCAAGAAAAACAGCAACCGCGTCCTGACCGTCTATAATCATAGCCGGCACATCATAAGAAGCAGCCCTTTGCGCGATGTCGTCAATATTACTGGCCCTTACGGCACTTTCGACTTCACTGCCGGAGAACGGCACGCTCATTCCGTAAAGGTTATTTTCGATTATCGCCACAAGGGGCACGGCCAGCGTTGATGCCATATTCATCGACTCATGAAAACTGCCGCAGTTGGTGGAGCCATCGCCGAAGAATGAAAGCACGACCTTACCGGTCTTTTTGTACTTCTCTGCCAGGGCCGCTCCGACCGCCGGTGCCTGATTGCCACCGACTATACCTGTTGAACCAAGGTTGTTGCATTTATCAACGTCCGCAATGTGCATTGAGCCGCCTCTACCTTTGCAGTAGCCGGTCTCTTTGCCCATAAGCTCAGCCATCATCCGATTCCAGTGATTCTGGCGACCCTTTTCGCTGTCGGCGTATTTGTTGCCGATGGCGCCGCAGTGGCCGTGGCCTCGGTGGGTTGAGCCGATCACGTCACCTCGCTCAATAGCAGCGATGGACCCGACAGCAACCGCCTCCTCGCCGGCGTACAGGTGTGAAGCACCTTTGATAACATTCTGGCCAAGAAGCTCAAAAACCTTCTCCTCAAAAAAGCGAATCTCATAAATGGCCCTGAGCCAGTCGAGAGCATTTTCGAGAGTAATAATCCCATCTTTTACAAGCTCTTTGACCTTTGGAACTGGTTTCTTTCGAGTATCCTCAACACAAAAATCCATACAGCAAATCTCCTCAAATTGGTAATTGGTGAGTGGTAACTGGTAACTATTTAACCAATTACCATTTAACCAATTACCAGTTACCAGCGGCGTAATATAGCACATTTCGTCCCCAAAAAGCAACCGAAGGGTTCCCATTTTGCTGTTTTTTTGCAAAATAGGAACCTAAAACGTTACCAACCGCCCTTTTCATTGGGTTTCTGCGAGACGGACTGGAATTGGGCGACCGATTTCGTTATGATGACAAATGTATGAATAATATCAAAAGCATGATAGTTTTGTTTTTGAGCATTCTACTGACCGGCAGGATATGCTGTGCTGATGACTGGCCTCAGTTTCGAGGCCCCAACCGCGATGGAAAATCGGCGGAGACCGGGCTTTTGAAGAAATGGCCAGAAGCCGGTCCCAAACTTTTGTGGTCGGTCGGGGGGCTGGGTATAGGCTTTTCTTCTGTGGCCGTAACCGGGGGATTTGTATATACGACCGGTATGATTGACGGCGAAGGATTTCTGTTCGCATACGATCTTGCTGGTAATCCCAAATGGAAAGAATCTTATGGGCCGGAATGGACACGGTCGTACAAGGGGACCCGGACTACGCCAACGGTTGATGGGCAGCGCGTCTATGTCTTTAGCGGCACGGGAATAATGGTCTGCTTTAACGCCAAGACGGGCGAGAAGATCTGGCAGGTCGACACGCTGACGAAGTTCGACGGTAAGAACATCCGCTGGGGCATGAGCGGCTCGCCCCTTATCGACGGGAGGAAAGTCTATTGTACGCCTGGCGGCAAAAAGGGCACCGTTGTTGCGCTGGATAAAATGACAGGCCAGACTATCTGGGCCACTACGGGGCTTGATGAGTTATCGGCATACTGCTCAGCGATCCTGATTGAACGAGGGACGAACCGGTTGCTCATAAATCTGATTCAAAAGTCGATCGTTTGTGTTGCTGCCGATACGGGCAAAGTCATCTGGCGGGAACCTTACGAGACACCTTCTGATACCGGTAGCGTTACGCCGGTCTATGAAGATGGATGTCTGTATGTTACCAGCGCTGTCGAGCGCGAGTTCACGAGGGGCGGAGTAATGTTGGAGCTTTCGGCCAACGGGACAGCGGTCGCCAAGAAATGGAGTGACCAAACTCTCGACTGTGGCCACGGCGGGGTTGTGCTGGTCGATGGCTATCTATATGGCTTCAGCTTCGAGGGTATCCCAAAAGGCGATTGGGTCTGCCTCGATTGGAATACCGGCAAAGTTATGTACGAAGCTACGTGGAACGGCAACAAAGGCTCGATTATCTACGCCGAAGGTATGCTGTACTGCTATGATGAAAATACCGGTGATGTGGCTTTGGTTAAGCCTTCTCCGAAGCGTTTTGAAATAGTCAGTTCTTTCCGTGTTACCCAAGGCACCGGCAAACACTGGGCCCATCCGGCCGTATCCGACGGCCGGCTGTACATTCGCCACGGCGATGCCCTGATGGCCTACGACATAAAAAACAAATAGCTTCCAGCTGAATGCCCGTCGCTTTGGGAAGATTTGGAGTGCGCTACCTGCGAATGTGTCGTGGATTTTGAGCTAAGAAGCAGTATTTTGTTGGATGTGATTCTTACTATTTTATAAAAGCAACCGCCATCCAGAACATTGACCCATTCGGCATCAACTCACTTATTGGACTTTGACCTATTTGATATATCTGATCGATACTACAGATATACGTAGTACTTTTCATTAGTGATATGTACTACGCGCTTAATGAATAAAAAATCCTTTTTGTTCGGGAAGCAAGGGCAAAAACTCTCGACGCACAGATAAAAAAATATGACGCACAGATAAAGAAATCGTGACGCAAGGGCAAGAAAATCCTGACATTGACCCATTCGGTATTGACTTACTTATTGAACATTAACCTATTTGATATACATGATTGATACCCCAGATACACGTAGTACTTTTCATTAGTGAAATGCACTACGTGCACAAGGAAAAAAAATCCTTTCTGTTCGTAAAACGAGGATAAAAATTTGTAAAGCAACGATAGACGTCGTAGAGCAAAGACTCAGATGCTCATAGTACTTTTCATTAGTAATAAGTACTACGCGCTTAATGAATAAAAAATCCTTTCTGTTCGTAAAACGAGGAGAGAAATTTGTAAAGCGAGGATAAAAATTTGTAAAGCAACGATAGAAATCATAGAGCAAAGACTCAGATGCGCGTAGTACTTTTCGTTAGTGATAAGTACTACGCACACAGTGAATATAAAATCCTTTCTATTCGGAAAGCAAGCGCAAAACAATCTTGACGCATGGACAAAAAATCTCGACACACAGATAAAAGATTCGTGATGCAAGGGCAAGAAAATCCTGACATTGACCCATTCGGCATCAACTCACTTATTGGACTTTGACCTATTTGATATATCTGATCGATACTACAGATATACGTAGTACTTTTCATTAGTGATATGTACTACGCGCTTAATGAATAAAAAATCCTTTTTGTTCGGAAAGCAAGGGCAAAAACTCTCGACGCACAGATAAAGAAATCGTGACGCAAGGGCAAGAAAATCCTGACATTGACCCATTCGGTATTGACTTACTTATTGAACATTAACCTATTTGATATACATGATTGATACCCCAGATACACGTAGTACTTTTCATTAGT
>JAUXAL010000117.1 GCA_030619925.1 Phycisphaerae bacterium
AATCCGGTAAAAGCGCTGTAATTAAGTACAATTGGTATGTAACCCACATTAGTATATATAATTGGGTTACATAGCATAGTCTTTTGCACTTTGGAAAATCTTCGCAAGGGGGAATTGGGTCGTCAGCGATTGATTTGAAGTGAACTTTGACAGAGAACAGGGCGCCGCGGCGACCACATCGGTGAGTTTGAGTCAATTATCAATATTCAATATTCAATTTCACGTCAGTCCCAACCGTTCGGCCTCGGCGTAGAGGCCGTATTGTTTCATTTTTTTGAACAGAGTTGTGCGGTTTATCGCAAGTGCTTTGGCTGTTGCCTGTCTGTTCCAGCCGTTGGCTTCGAGCGCACGGTGGATAATATTTTTCTCCGGCTCAGCCAACGCTCCTTTCAGGCTCATCTGCTTGTATCTTTTTGCCTCCCGGCTTTGCTCTTGTTTGATTGCGTTTGGCAGGTCCTCGGGGCCGATGAGTTTGTTCTTACTTAGCAGAGCCGCCCGTTCTATTACGTTTTCCAGCTCACGAACATTGCCCGGCCAGGAATAACGCTCTAAATATTCCATCGCCTCGTTCGTAATACCGAGCCTATCTCTATTATGCTGTGCGCAGTACATTCGCAAAAAGTGCTCTGCCAGCAGCCGAACGTCTCCCACTCTCTCGCACAAAGGCGGCAGGTCTATTGTTACCACGTTTATCCGGTAGTACAAATCTTCTCGGAATCTGCCCTGCCGTATCTCCTCATCCAGGTTGCGATTTGAAGCAAGTATTATTCGCGTATCGACGGTTTTCGTCTTATTGCTGCCGACCGGCTCGAACTGTCTGTCCTCCAAAACCCGCAGAAGTTTGGCCTGAAGAGCAGGTGAGGCGTTGGCAACTTCGTCGAGAAAAATCGTCCCGCCATCTGCTGCCAGGAACTTGCCTTCCTTGTTATTTACGGCACCAGTAAATGCCCCTTTAACATGCCCGAACAGCTCGCTTTCGAGCAGAGTCTCCGGCAGCGCTCCGCAGCTTACCTCGACAAACGGCTTGTCCCTTCGGCCCGAGCGCTGGTGTATAGCTCTTGCTAAAATACTTTTGCCGGTGCCCGATGGGCCGGCCATCAGTATTGTGGCCTTGCTGTCGGCAACGGCCTCGACAAGATCGAAAATTTTTGCCATCTTGTAGTTATGACTGATTATGTTCTCCAGGCGGTACTTTTTTTCGAGTTCCAATCGCAGCATCTCGTTTTCGCTCATAAGCAATTGTTGCTTAATCGCTCTTTCCACCACCAACCGTAATTCGTCGTCAATGATTGGCTTTGTAAGGTAATCGTAGGCGCCTCGCTTAATGGCCGTAACTGCGCTTTCGATGGTGCCATAGCCGGTTATCACAATGCCCACCGTTTGAGGATAGTTCTTCCTGATAATATCTAATAGTTCAAGGCCGTCTCCGTCAGGCAGATTGACGTCTATTATAACCAGAGAATAGTTTTCGCCTTCCAATTTGGCCACTGCGCTCTTTAGTGTTTCAGTACCGCTGGTTTGGAATCCTTCGAGCGACAAAAACTCACACAGCGAATCCAATATGATTTTATCATCGTCTATAACAAGAATATTCTTTTCTCTCATAGAACTTCCCAATCGACTTTTAAGAATCCTTTTATGAGTTACCTGCCCGTTGGCAGGTACACAGTGAATATGCTTCCTCCCTCGGGGGCATTCTCAGCAGTTATTCGGCCGTGATAGCTTTCAATTATGTCTCTGCATATTGCCAATCCCAATCCCGTCCCTCTGCCTTTATCTTTCGTCGTAAAAAATGGTTCGAATACGGCTTCCGTGTTTTCCGGGGGCAAACCTGTTCCCGTGTCGCGGAACTCGGCCACGATAATGTTATTCGCTGCCAGGCGTGTTGATATCCTTAGTTCCCCGCCGTCCGGCATTGCATCCAGCGCGTTCTTCGTAAGATTACGGAACACCTGAAACAGATTGCCGCTTCTGATTTGTGGCAATTCGGGCGTATAGTTTCGCAATATCCGGATATTTAAAGCTTCTGCTCCCTTGTCCATTGTTTTTATGGCATCTTCGATAATCTGCTCTATTTTGACATATTCTAACGGTGCATAAGTGCTGCGGGAGAATTCCAGCAGCTCGCTTACGATTTGAACCATTCTCATAAGTCCCTGCCGGCATTGGACGAGGTACTCTTTGGGTTTTTCGAGGTTTTCCTGCTCAACAATTCTCATCGCAAGGTTGACGTATCGCAGTATCCCATCCAGAGGGTTGTTTAACTCATGGGCGACCTTAGAGGCAAGCTTGCCGACGCTGGCCAACTTTTCAGCGTTAGCCAGCTGTCTTTGGATATTGAGCCTTTCCGTTATATCTTCGATTACGACGGTACCGCCGAGAGTTCTTGCTGTTTTGGTCTCTTTCAGTGGTGTGCAGATGATTCGCAGCAGTTTTGTTTTGCCGTTCGATGTATAGCCTACGTCATCAAACCTGCATGGTTTTCCCGTTGAAACTGCCGATTCTAATTGTTGTCTCCAGCCCAGCCATACCTTGTCATCGGTACCTTTTGCCAGGGATTTATCGATGTAATCACCCAGCTCGATTAGCTTTGCTGCTTGCTGATTGGCCTCAATAATCTTCAAATCCTGGTCGAAGGCGATGACTCCTATCGGCAATGACTGGACGATTGATTTGCCGAGCGGCCCGAATCTTGAGTGGTCATTTGTGGTATGTCCCTTCGGTTGTTTGCCGTTCTTGTCTGACTTTTTTGACTTTGATTTTGGATGTTCTGGCATAGCTATGATAATAAAACCTATCTTCTCTGTTGTCAAGCATGGACGTTGCCAAAAAACAACGCGCCTGTTCCTTTTTTCGGACTCAAAGAGCTGCTTGTTTAGTGAGAAACGTAACATTTTATAGAATAAGCAGCTAAACAGCTTTGTCCTGCGCCGATATTCAGCCCCAGCGCGGCAAAATCAACTTTTGGTGTTGCCATTTGTCAACATTCTAAGCGCCCCCTTTACCGCCTGTGTCGATACTGGCTGAATAATTCTGTTTAACCTTATGCCGTGTAGGCACTTGTAAAAGTAAAAATAGGGTATTTGTCTGCCCTCCACTTTGGAATGAATTTTGCATCAAACAACGTCGCGTAGCTGTACAAGGATGACGGACGAAGCAGTGTTATGCATGGAGGCGTATAATGGATGGAACTGAAAGACGCAAGTATAAGCGATTGGGGGCCAAGTTTGATATATCATGCCGTAGAGTTGGTTCCACAGAAGAGAAATCCTACCGGGGCCGCACGATGAACGTCAGTCCCGGCGGCTTGTACTTTGAAACCGCAGTCGGCGTATTTGAGCCGGGCAACCTGTTAGAACTAAAACTGTCAGTACTACCGACGGCAGGCATACTTGAATTTGGCGGCAGGATTTCAGGTTTCGCCAGGGTCTTGAGAACTAATAACATCCACGTTTCTCCCACAGGTACCGGTTTATCGTCTGCCAGGTATGGCGTAGCTCTGCAATTCTGCCGCCCCCCCAGGCTTTGCATGTAGGAATTACTTTTCCGGCCAGATACCTTCGAATACCTCAACCGCGGGGCCTGTCATATAGACGCAGTTATCTTCTTCGCACCAGTTCAAATCCAGGTCGCCGCCTGGCAAATACGCAGTGCATACTCGCTCGCATCGGCCGGTAAGCACGGCAGCCACACAGGCGGCACAAGCACCACTGCCACAAGCCATCGTAACGCCGCTACCTCGCTCCCACGTCCGCATTGTAAATTCTGTCAGTTTATCAATCTGAATGACATGAACATTGACCCGGTTTGGGAAAAGACTATGGTTTTCGATAGCGGGCCCGAGTTTTTCAAGCTTAATTAAACCCACATCATCACAGAAAAATACCGCATGCGGGTTGCCCATCGATACACAAGTCATCCGCAGTTCCTGCCCAAGAATTTCGACGGGTTGTTCAATAACTCTTTCACCAGTCAGTTTCACAGGTATGTCTTTTGGTGCCAGGACCGGCGGCCCCATATTCACGCACACTTTTTGGACCTTATCGTTGTCATCGATTACGAGCCCGACAGTTAAAACCCCTTTGCCGGTTTCTATATTCAATGAAGCAGGGCAGCAGGGGGGCTGACCCGGTAAAGAAAACGGCCCACCAGCCTCGGCTAATTTATGTTCATAGGTATATTTAGCTACGCATCGGATGCCGTTTCCACACATTTCGGCTTCTGAGCCGTCGGCGTTAAACATCCGCATCCGCACATTCGCTGTTTGAGACCGCTCTATGAGAATCAACCCATCGGCGCCGATACCACGGTGCCGGTCGCTGATGATTTGAGCTAATTTTGCAGGGTTCTCGATTTTTTCCTCGAAACAATTGACATAAACGTAGTCATTGCCCAGCCCATGCATTTTTGTAAATCTCATTTTCTTTCTCCTTGCAAAAAACCGCTTTAGTATATGCACATAGCTATGGTAAATCAAATCTGTTTGCAGAAATATACAGAGCTATGTAATCCGGTGAAGTAAATCCTTGTTGATGTAGTTAAATTGTGTTATAATTCCATAAGTGAAGGTAAAGGATGTTGTCAAAATGATTGAAAAAGATGGCTGGTTTGTGGCAAGAACTAAAGGCAGCCATCGCCAATTTAAGCACCAAACTAAAAAAGGCCTTGTTACGATAGCAGGAAAACGAGGTGATGAGCTTGCTCCTGGGACCTTAAATAGCGTACTGAAACAGGCAGGTTTGAAATGAAATATCTGGTTATAATTGAAGAAACAAAAACTGGTTATTCGGCTTTTTCTCCTGACCTTCCGGGCTGTATAGCTACTGGCTCCAGCAAGGAGGAAGTAGAGAAAAATATGAGAGAAGCCGTCGCTTTTCATGTGGAAGGGATGCATCAAGAAGGCCTGGAAGTTCCACAACCCCACAGCTTTTCAACCTATTTCGAAATTTCTGCATAAATTGCGATATACGCTAAAATCGCGCCGATACTTCCCTGCGTGTAAGCCGGGTCACCAGTCGGGAAACCATATGCAGCAATTCACTCAAGTGCTGCAGAATCGCGGCATCTCTGAAAGGCAGGAAGCTAACAAAGAATAAGGAATCTCGAACAAGGGATGCCGAACGTCGAACTAAGGCTACTAATGACGAACTACAAGCTACTCAACAGCGAACTCTTTTTTGCGGGTGTTCATCTGTGCTTTTAGACGTGCAATGATGGATGAGTGCATCTGTGAGACGCGGGACTCGGATAAATCCAGCGTTGCGCCGATTTCCTTCATTGTCATCTCTTCGTAGTAATACAAGACGACAATCAGCCGTTCAGCCCGTGTTAGCCCCTTGGTAAGCAAACTTTTAAGGTCTCGCTTTTGGGCCTCGATCACAGGGTTCTCGCTCCTTTCATCTTTGATTATATCTATTTCACGGATATCTTTTTCGCTGTCGCCATCGCTATATTTGGTGTTCAACGAAACTTGGCTGGCCGCATTAGCATCCCGTTGGAGCCTGTTAAACTCCTCCATATCCATATCCAGTTCTTCAGCGATTTCTTGTTCGGTGGGTTTACGCCCAAGACTTGTCTCGAGCGAATGTGTAGCCTTCGCCAGCTGGTGGGCGCGGGCACGAACCAATCGCGGCACCCAATCCATACTCCGAAGCTCATCAAGAATGGAACCTCTTATACGTGGCGAGCAATATGTCTCAAACTTTACGCCTCGGTTCGGGTCGAAAGCATCTATAGCGTCCATCAGCCCAAAAACGCCCGCACTGATAAGGTCGTCCAATTCAACCTTATCAGGTAATTTGCTGTGTAACCGCTCGGCGCAATATCTTACCAGGTTCCTGTAATGTTCCAGAAGCAGATTGCGGGACTGGTCATCGTGCGTTTTGTGGAACTGCCCCCATATCTGGTCGATACTGAGTTCTTCCTCAGTTTTCACAGAATTCCTCCATGAAAGGGGCCCCGCTTCGGCCCTCCATAGCGTAGCTACTGCACAGGACGGGTTGCGGGAACCCAAATTCTATGATTCTAACGGATTCTTACAGGGCCCAAACTGCTTACATTTATTGTTGCACGGTTATCACATTGCTTCGTCGTCCGAGCATGACATTACGCATCATCGCCAGTCCGCCATAAGCGGACACAGCCGAGCGTGACAATCTCAATTTCAAATGACTGTGCAAAAATTATTGCGTTTGGCTTGGTTAAGTCCTATAAATAAACAACGCTACTTTCTGTCCAGATAAGCACAGCGCCCATCTTAATTCCTTATCGACTTTTTGGCCGATAACTTTAGAAGAACCAGTCGATAACTTTCTTAAAAAATCCCTCATCGTCGGTTCGGGCCGCCAAACCATTACCCAATTTCGCCGCCAAGGCCGCCAGCGACGAGGTAATCTGCGATTTAGGGTAGGCTAAAACAACTGGCTTTCGCAGCCGAACCGAATAGCTCAGTCGCTCGTCTCTGAGCAATACACCGGCGTCGTACACGTAGGCATTCAAAAATCGCTTTGCAACGTCTGCTATCTTCTGATAGGTCTTTTTGCCTTCTGCTATTGTCTCAGCCATGTTCACGATAAGGCTAACTCGGCCGGCGAATCTGTTTCCGACGAGCACCTTTATCATCGCATAAGCGTCGGTCATGGCTGTAGCCTCCGGTGTTGTAACCACCATAACGTGGTCAGCGGCAAGGCAAAAACCAATAACCGACTTGGAGATGCCCGCTGCGGTATCGATTACGATCGCCTCGCTATCGTTCCCGAGCCCGGACAATTCTTTCAACAGTCGCTGGCGTTGAAATTCATTGATATTAGCCAGCTGCTCAAGTCCTGACCCGCTACAGATTATTTCCACACCCTCAGGCCCGATATGAATGATATCTTTGATGCTTTTTCGGCCGCTAATCAGATGCGAAATGTTGTATTTGCTCTTGATGTTCATAACGACATCGAGGTTGCCTAACGACAAGTCCGCATCTACAAGCAGGACTTTTTTTCCCGAAGCAGCCAGACATATTGCAAGATTTGCCGCTATGTTGGTCTTGCCAACCCCTCCCTTACCGCTGGTTATCGCTAAAACGTTCGCCGGCCATCTATGGCTTTCCATCACTTGTTGTAGGTACAGAGCTTCGTTCCCCATTTATTCCCTCGATCGCAAGAATTAATATCACGGGTCCGCCCCCGCGGTTTTGCTTCGTTTCGCGAAGCAACAGGGGCCGAATCAATAATCAACAATCAATTGAAACGGGCCTTCGCTTTTGCCTCAGCAATTCTGCTGCCACCCTTTGGTTAAGCGAATTCTCCGAAAGCTTGTTTATCTGCAGCTCGAGATATTCATCTCGACTTTCTTCGAGAAGCTCTTTGCCGCATTCATCGACCAGCGGTTTAACTTCGAAGCTGCCGCTGACGCCGAATTTGACATTTTCGGTGTCGCGCAGTACAAGCCGCTGATTTCGGATATGCTCGTCGATTGCATTGTTCAGCGAGTTGGAAAACTCATCCACAGCCAGGTCCTTAGGTACAAAACCGGGATCGTGGATGTTGGTTATGTTTCGGGTAAGGATTTTTTGGCGAGTCTCTGTGAACTCGATTATCTTAACCAGTATTTCAGTAATATTATCCGTTATCAGTGACGTTAGATTCATACGTAGTCCTTCCTATCGAGGCTGTGCCCCGTTTTGCGACTCTTTGCCCCTGCTTTGGATTCGGGTTCCCATTTTGCAATAAGTCGCAAAATGGGGGTCCTCCCGCCCGTCTTGGCTCGCCAGGCTACGGCTGGCTCCCTGGCTCCGGCTTGGGCCTTCGCCAAGACGAGCGCCCGGACGAGGCCAAGCCGAGACAGGCAAGGCGGGGTTCCTCGCAGGAGTAAACTCGTCGGCGCCCATTTATTATCGTGGTATAAGGGTGAGAAAAAGCAGGAAAGATAATTTGTGAAAGGCGAAACTGAATTTCTCATCCTTGATCCTTTTGTTCCTTTCTTGAATCCTTACAGCAAGCTGCGTGTCATTGCCGGTGCACTAAAGCAATCTCAAAAAGGCGAAACTGCTCTTGTCTTTACTTTTTTCCTTAGTTCCAACTTCCAGTACATGGTTAATTATTTGATCCCACTTAAGCTAATCAGCTTTTGTCAGGAGTCAGTTTCATTGCGTAGAATCTCTCTTATTTCCACAAGAGTTTTTGTTTTCTTAAGCCGCAGGATTTTTGATAGTCTTTCAAATACGGACTCATCGTACAGTCGGTGTCCGCCCTCAGTCCATTTTGCCTCGCGAATGAGCCCCATTATCGTGTAGTTATGAATAGTCTGTCGTGAAAAGGGGGTATAGTTGACTAACTCACCAATTCGATAGAGCTTAGCGGGTATTTGCAGAGTGTCATTTTTAACTTCCGATCGCATCGCTAAAAACTCTCAGTTATGAAATCATTGGAAATCCGATAATTAAGATTTCAGAATATTAAGAAGACCTCTCAAGACACAAAATGTCATTCCCAGCGCCGCTTCGCGGGATCCGCTACAGCGGGAATCTCTTATTCTGGCCACCCGGACTCTTCGCCGCAGGTTGCTCACAGCCGAGTTGAACGGGCTCGTAGCCTGTGCTAAGCTTGGCGAAAGGGTGGGAGTTTTGAGATAGTTTGTTACTAACTTATGTCGAATCATAGGCAGTTACATCCTGCTGTTATCAGTCGCAAGGTATTTTATATTTTGCAAAATGTAAAACGTCTTTTATCGGATGTCAACCTTTTTTTGTTTTTTTTTAAAAAATTTGCCATTTTTTGCTCTCGGCAGCACTTTGCCGGGTGCTTATAGTTCCAAAATGAGGTGGCAATCCCTCGTTTATTCAAAACTCCCCAGGTTCTTTTGCTCTCGGCGGTACTTTGCCGGGTGCTTATGGTTCCAAAATTAGGTGGCAATCTCTCGTTTATTAAAAACTCCCCAAGTTCTTTTGCTCAGTGCCCTTGACCGCCTGTTAGCACAAAGGCTCGGGTTCATCCCGGCATTTAGCCGATGTTTTTTCCCAAATACCCCTGCGAAAATATCCGATACAGGGGTAGGTGGACACATGGAAATGCCTGAAATTGCATGAATAGGGCAAAGCTGTATCGCTTTTCAACTATGCATCGAAGCAATAAAAGTTCTGAAAGTACTGTTAATAATCCTGACAGCAGCATTTCACTGCTCGAGCAGGTAACTCCTTTGGCTCGGCAGATAAACTGTCTCGACATTGAGCGAATAGCTGATGTTTGCATTAAAAACATCCCTAATTTAGTTCGCGCAAGGTTTGCTTCGCTGTATATACTTGACGAAACAAACAATATTTTGCACCTGCACAAACACAATCATCCGTTTCTCATAAACAAGATAGTCTCGCTGAATCAAACCCAGCCGTCCCTTATGATTATGGCTGTTAGAAGTAAAGAGCTGATATTGGTAGGGGATATAAACACTCATAAAAAGCCTCTAATTAGAAAATCACAACGCGGCTTTGCTGAAAATTATAGGACCAACAATTGTGCTGTTGTTCCCCTTATTTGTCAGGACAGGGTAGTTGGCGTACTCAATTTGGCGGATAAGAAAGAAGGCGACTGCTTTAATTCTGGGGACATTGCGCTGATAGAGCTATTTGGCCAGTTGGTCGGTGCGTCGATTGGCAACATAAAGCTGTTCGAGAAGATACAACGCCAGGCCACAACGGACGGCCTGACTGGTCTTGTGAATCACAAGACGTTTTACGAAATCTTGGAGAAGGAGCTATGGCGGTCACGTCGATATGGTGGGCAAATCTCGCTGATTATGGTGGATGTTGACAATCTCAAGAAGATAAATGACGCCTACGGCCACCGTGCCGGCGACAAAGTCATCAGGGAAATTAGCAGAAGAATAAAGGAATGCATCCGGCAAATCGACACAGCAGCACGGTACGGCGGCGATGAGTTCGCAGTCATTCTGCCTAATACTTTGCTCAGCGATGCCAGTGTTGTTGCTCAGCGTATGGTTGACGCGGTTGCGAATTCTCCGACAACCTGGAACAAAGAGCAGATAGCACTATCTATTAGTGTAGGCCTTGGTCAATATGACGCTGACACCAACCCTGAGGATATTACAAGCCGATCCGACCAAGCATTGTACACAGCCAAGCAGGCAGGCAAAAACACAGTGAGAATCTTTGAACCTGCCAACGATGGCCGGTAGCTCTTTCGTATGTCTCGCCTAATATGCATCATAAAGAATATATGCCCTTCCTCAAAACAGCGCCGCGACCAAACAGTGCCGCGACCCAACAGAGCCGCGACCCAACAGAGCCGCGACCGTAAGGGAGCGGTAACTGCTTTGTCTGTTGTCGGCTGCCTTCCGATTTGAAATTGGGTTTGATTGGGTTTGTTTTCCCGGAGCCCGAAGGCGTGGTTCATTTTCATAATCCTTTGTTGAATAGAAGTTTACGTCCATTTTGGCTTTTCGCAAATTGGCTTTGATTGGGTTTGAATTGGGTTTGTTTTTTTGGACTGCGAAAGCGTCATTTTTTCTGTAATCCTTTTTTATAAATGAGTTTACATTCATTTGGGCTTTTCGGAAATTGGCTTTGTTTTGCATAATTAAGTTCATAATTGGTTAAATGGTTAATTGGTTAAATGGCATTTCACAT
>JAUXAL010000062.1 GCA_030619925.1 Phycisphaerae bacterium
TGGTTAGTCCAGTCATCAAAAAACTTAGTATTCATAAAATTCACTTACTCCCTTACGAAGTTGATTGATTCGGTTGTCACAAAATTTAGCATTCATAAAATTTACTATATAGCAATGCAAGGTACCTGGCAATGCTACTTACTCAAACTGACTAATTCTTGCTGTCATCCTGAGGCGAAGCCGAAGGATCTGGCCTTAGCAGAGAATAACTGCATCGCAACGGTTTCGAGTTTCTTCGCGCAGCTCACCCTTGAGCCAGGCGAAGGGCTCAGAATGACAAATTGTGCTATGTTATTGTAAAAACGATGCTTATATCAATTTCCGATTCAAGAATGCTCACTTTGAGTAGTTAGTATCTGTTGCGGAAAACAAAAACCGACGATGTCACCCCTGCGAGGGACCCCGCCTTGCGGGAACCCAAAGCAGGGGTCCAGAGCGAAAAAGCTGGATTCCCGCTTCCGCGGGAATGACAAATACCGTTTCCGCAACAGGAACTAGTTAGTGATTTTTAGGCAAATTTTAAGAATTTGTGAGATTCTTCGGATAACGGAGTTGGAGCGGAAGAAGATAGCCGAGTTAGAAAAGGAAAATATAACGAAGTTAGAAGCGAAGGAGACCTGCCGGGCAAAATCTTTTGTAAGGGGGCGGTAGATTATGATGCAAAAATCAGTTCTTGTCTTTTATGCCGAGGTCATATTTTGTCAATATGCTCTCGAATTTGTAGCCGGCCTGGGTGACATTTTCTTCGGCCCCTTGTTTGCGGTCTATTACACAGACAATTTTTTTAACAGTTGCACCGGTCTCGGCGATAACTTTTGCCGCTTCGAGGACCTGCCCGCCGGTGGTGGCGATGTCCTCAACGAGAAGAACCATGTCGCCGGGTTTTAAGACGCCCTCGACTAATTTGCCCGTGCCGTAACCTTTCTTAGTGTTGCGAATGATGACCCAGTTTTTACCGGATTCCATAGCGGTGGCCGCAGCTAAAGCCACGCCGCCTAATTCGGCCCCGGCTATCAAGGTAACATCGTCAGTAATATATTTGGCGAATTCTTCGCCGAGGGCTTCGAGTATGTCCGGGCAGGTCTCGAAAAGATATTTATCAAGATAATATTTGCTTCGTTTTCCACTGCGAAGGATAAAGTCGCCCTCGAGGTAGGCCGTTTCTTTAATGCGCTTTATTAGCTCTTCTCTGGTCATTAGTCGTCTCCTGCCTCTCGTGTCTCGTCACTCGGGTCACGAGTGGCAACCCTGTCCCCAACTACGATTCACACGTTAAGTTCCACCTTTTTGCTGAACTCTTTGCGATATTTTCTACAGAGCGGCGTTACGATATCTCTTATGAATTCATCGACCTGCTGTGGCGCCCTGCCGATATAGCTTTTTGGGTCCAGTACTTTTTCGAAATTGACTTTGCTGAAAGCGATGTCTGCTTTGAGCCGGCCAATTAAATCGTTGGGTTTGCCTAATTTTTTTACCTGTGCTGCGGCAGCGTGTGAATGCAGCCTTATTTTCTCGTGCAGCTCCTGTCTATTTCCGCCGGCTTTGACCCCCGCCATCAGGATATTTTCGGTGGCCATAAACGGCAGCTCGGCTGCAATGCGAGCCGCTATCACCTTCGGATAGACAACGAGCGCGCCCGTGACGTTGATAAGGATTTGCAGAATTCCGTCCACGGCCAAAAATGCTTCCGGAATGACCACCCTTTTGTTAGCTGAATCATCGAGTGTTCTCTCAAGCCACTGCTCGGAGGCAGTCATCTGTGGGCTGGAAGCCAGACTTAATACGAATCTGCTAAGGGCTGTTGCCCTCTCGCAGCGCATCGGATTTCTTTTGTATGCCATTGACGAAGAGCCGATTTGGGTCTTTTCAAACGGCTCCTCAATCTCTTTTAAGTTTGCGAGCAGTCGAATGTCATTGCAAAACTTGTGGGCTGATTGTGCGATTGAGGCTAAGGTGTTGACGACAAGAGTGTCGAATTTTCGCTGATATGTCTGGCCGGTAACGGCGCACGTTTTTTTGAAGCCGAACGCAGCGGCGACGATTTTATCGAGCTGTTTGACTTTGCTATGGTTGCCTTCGAAAAGTGCCAGGAAAGAGGCCTGTGTGCCGGTGGTGCCTTTGACTCCTCTAAATGGCAGCGTTTCGAGTCGATGTTCGATTTCCTGCAAATCCATCACGAATTCATAGCACCACAGCGTTGCCCTTTTGCCGACGGTGGTCAATTGGGCCGGCTGATAATGCGTGAAGCCCAGTGTCGCAAGTGAGCGATGCTTCTTGGCAAATTTGCTCAGCAGATTTATTACCGCCGCCAGCTTGGCTGTAATTAGCTGTAGAGCTTCTCGCATAATTATCAAATCGGCGTTGTCTCCGACATAGCAACTGGTGGCGCCGAGGTGGATTATTGGGGCGGCTTTCGGTGCGGCGTCGCCAAAGGTATGGATATGGGCCATAACATCGTGGCGGAATTTCTTTTCGTAGCGAGCGGCCTTCTTAAAATCAATATCATCAAGGTGCCTGACCATCTGGCTTAACTGGCTTTGTTTTATATTCAGGCCGAGCTTTTTTTGTGCTTTTGCGAGTTCCAGCCAGAGTCTGCGCCACGTGCTGAACTTTTTTTGTGCCCCGAAAAGCTCAGCCATTTCCCTTGAGGCGTTTCTCTCAACGAGAGGACTTGTATACAGGTCTGTGTTTTTTGCCATTTTTTTGGTTCCCGCGAAGCGGGGTCCTTGGGCCCAAGGTCCCTCTATGTTTAGGTTTATGCAGTATTGATTTTTGCCTGACGTTCGGCCAATAGCTTTTCAATTGCCTCAATATCTTCTTCGCTCAAATTCCAGTCTGATGCCGGGGCGGTTTCAGCAATCTGCTCAGGCCTTCGTGCCCCTACGATGGCGGCGGTAACCTCAGGCCGGCGAAGAACCCAGCTAATAGCTAACTGAGCGCAGGTTCTACCGTTGCGCTCGGCAATTTCTTTTAAGTGCTCGACGAGTTCCAGCGTGGCAGTAAATTGCGGGTCGTGAAAATCAGGGTTTCGCCTTCGATGGTCGTCTAAAGGTAAACCTGCAAGCCTTTCGGTGCTGAATTTGCCTGTAAGCAAGCCCCTCTGTATCGGGCTGTATGCAACAACTCCGATATTGTTTTGAGCGCAGTAGTCTAACAGTTCATCTTCAACCTCGCGATGGAGCATGCTATAAGGCGGCTGAAGCGAGGCGACGGGGTGGATCTTCTGCACGCGTTTGATTTGCTCGACGTTAAAATTCGATACGCCGAGGTATCGGAGTTTGCCTTCGTCCGCCAGTTTGGCCATTTCTTCCCAGGCCTGCTCGATGTCTTCGTCCGGCTCGGGCCGATGCATCTGATAAAGGTCAAGCACTTCTACGCCAAGTCTTTTCAGGCTTGCGTGACATTCTTCCCGGATGCTTTGCCTTTTCAGGCAGTTTACTTTTTCCTTTTTTTCGTTCCACAACAGTCCGCACTTTGTTGCAACCAGCGGTTCTTGACTTGTTTGCTTTAGGGCTTTTCCGACGAGCTCTTCGGAATGGCCCAGGCCGTAAACAGGAGCGGTATCTATCCAGTTGATACCGTCATCGAGCGCGGCTAAGATCGCAGCAATTGCTTCATTGTCGTCCTGTGGTCCCCAGCCGAATTGCCACGGCCCGCCCATTGCCCACGTGCCTAACCCGACAGTCGTTAATTTCAAATCCGTGTAGCCTAATTGTCGCGTCTGCATAATCAAGCCTCGTTAGAGGTGCCCCGCTATCCGGGAACCCGAATCTTTTTTTGCCTCGTTAAAAGTGAGTCGCCAACTTCCAACGGGACAAGCTCCCAGGAGATTCTGGCTTTTGCACAATAGCATATTACGATTTTACGGGTTTATCAATACTTTTGTGCTTTATTGTCGGCCCAATATTTGGCTGAAAACAGGGCGTTTGTGGGCGGGCTTTACATGTCAGGAATCGCCCGGCTTTTTTCGGAAAAAGGGGAAAAAGGGTTGTGAAAGTGTGTGTTTTGGTGTAAACTGTGCTGATATTTTTAAGCGTGAAAATTCGACATTTTAACCCTATTTGGCATTTTTGACGCAGAGGTTTATTATGAAGGTAAATTTCAACAGAGCGGCCCTTGCAGAGGCCCTGGGCCTGCTGACATCTGTGGCGCCGAGCCGAACGCCTAAGCCGATATTGCGCTGTGTGCAAATCACCGCTGAAGAGAAAGAGGTTCGGATATGTGCTACGGATTTGGAGGTCGGCATCAACTATCTGGTCTCTGAGGTCCAGGTCGAGAAGGCGGGCGAAGTTATTGTCCCGGCGGATCGGCTGGCGGCTATTGTGCGCGAAGGCGTTGATGAGGTTCTGTTATTAGAGGCTGCCAAGGGCGCCTGCGAGATAAAAGGGGCGGACAGCCACTTTACGATTTATGGTCACGAGCCGGGCCAATATCCGGTGGTGCCGGGTTTCGAGGGTGCCGCTGACATAAAGATTGCTTTGGGCACTCTTCAGGCCGGCATCGAGCAGTGTCTGTTTGCGACGGCAAGAGAGAGCAGCCGCTACGCAATTAATGGTGTGCTGTGGGAGATTAAGGACAAGAAGTTGCTGCTGGTTGCCACTGACGGCAGGAGATTGGCGCGTTGCAGGGTCAACCTGGCTTCAGCACCAGCCAAGGACAAGGCGCCGGCAAATATAATAGTGCCGGCTAAGACGATGGGGCTGCTGGATAAAATCGGCGGCGGTGAGAAAGATAGCGTTGCGGTCAAGCTTGTCGACAATCAGATACTGATTAGCTGTGCCGACGTTGTTATAAGCTCGAATTTGGTCGAAGGCAATTTCCCGAAGTACGAGGACATAATCCCAACCGGTTACGATAAGAAGCTGACACTACCAACAGAGGCGGCATTGAGCGCGGTTCGGCGTGCGGCGCTGTTGACGAGCGAGGAGTCGCGGGGTATTAAGCTGGCGGTGGAAAAGGACAAACTGGTGTTTTCCGGCAGGGCGCCGGAGACCGGCGATGCACAGGTCGATATGCCCATCCGTTACAAAGGCGAGCCGATTGAAATTGGCTTTAATCCGCAATTTTTGATAGATGTTCTGCGGGTTATCAAAACGCCTGAATTCGAGCTCGAACTGGGCCAGGCGGACAGGCCGGGCCTGATAAAAAGCGGGACAAATTTCCTGTATGTTCTGATGCCAATCAACTTAGGATAGGTTCGTACATGGTGAATTGCCGATTGTATCTGGCCCGAGATACGAGGTATGGGATACGTTATGTATGGACGCGAACAATTACGCAATTCCGTGAAAAGGCGAACCAAACGGCGATTGGATAGAACAGTCAGGTTAGGGCAAGCCGTTCAGCAGCTTATGGCCGAGCAGATTTCACCGCGGCAGGCGAGGTTTGACGCGGTAGCTGAAGTCTGGAGGCAGGTACTGCCGGCTGAGCTTTGCCGGCACTGTGAAATTACCGACGTTTCCGGCGGGCAATTGAAGGTTCAGGTGGATTCGCCTTCGTATAAGTACGAGCTGCAATTATGCGGTCCAGAGCTTCTCGAAGAGCTGCAGCGGCAATGCCCGAAAGTTCGGCTAACGAAAATCAAATTTATTGTTGCTTAAACCGTTGTTCGTGACCGGGCTGCCAGAGGCAAAGAGGGGTGTTTAGCGTCGCACTCGCGAGCCGTGGTTTCTATATTGAGGACCCCCAAAAAAATTCAGTAGTTTATCAGTCAATAGGGACGATATACAGGATAGAGGCGGAAAGCTAATATGAAGGATCACAAATACGATGCAAGCAAGATAAAGATACTGGGGGGCGTGGAGGCGGTTCGCAAGCGGCCGGACATGTATATCGGCGACCGCGTCAGCGGAGGCCTGCATCATCTGGCCTATGAGGTATTAGATAACTCCATCGACGAAGCATTGGCCGGATTCTGTGACAACATAAGCGTGCGCATCTACCCTGACGGCAGTTGCACGGTCGAAGATAACGGCCGAGGCATACCTGTCGCGGCGCATAAGGAGGCCAAAATCAGCGCCTTGGAGGTCGTGCTCACAAAGCTGCACGCCGGCGGCAAATTTGACAGTGACAGTTACAAAGTGGCCGGCGGGCTGCACGGCATCGGCGTGAGCGTTGTCAATGCCCTGAGCGAATGGCTCGAAGCAGACGTATATCGTGATGGAAAACACTATCATTTCGAATGTGTCAGGGGGGTCAGAAAAGGGCCGGTAAAGGAAATCGGTCCGGCAAACAAACGCGGCACAAAAATAGCCTTCAAGCCCGACGAAGATATATTCGGCGATACCGAATTCGCATACGATACGCTGCTGAAACGAATACGAGAGCTGGCTTATTTGAATGCCGGGCTGCGGCTGGCCTTTCGGGATGACAGGAGCAAGAAAAAAGAGGTATTCAAATTTGATGATGGGATTAAGGCGTTTGTCAAGCATCTTAATGAGGCCAAAGAAACACTTCATACGAATGTCATCTATTTGGCCAGAGAAGACCCTAAAGCGATGCTGAGCTGCGAAGTAGCTATGCAGTACAACGATGGGTACACCGAAAATTTGCTGGTCTTTGCCAACAACATCTGCAATATCGATGGTGGGACACACCTTTCGGGCTTTAAGACCGCTCTGACGCGCACAATGAATTACTATGCCAGGAGCAATAACCTGTTAAAGAACGGCCAGGCGACGGCGGGCGAGGACCTGCGGGAGGGATTAACAGCGGTGGTGGCAGTAAAACTCGCCGACCCACATTTTGAGGCCCAGACGAAGGTGCGGCTGACCAATCCGGAAGTGGGCGGTTTCGTTGAGACCACGGTTAATGAGCAGCTTGGCCATTTTTTGGAAGAGCATCCGGCGGAGGCGAAACGGATTTTGAACAAGGCCATCCAGGCAGCCGCAGCCAGAGAAGCTGCGAGGAAGGCCCGCGAGCTGACCAGGCGCAAGGGGGCGCTGAGCACTTCCAACCTTCCCGGCAAGTTGTGGGACTGTGCGAGTAAGGAAAAGGCGAATACGGAGATATTCATTGTAGAAGGTGATTCGGCCGGGGGTTCTGCAAAAGCAGGGCGAGATAGAAGTATCCAGGCAATTCTGCCGTTGAAGGGCAAGATTCTAAACGTGGAAAAGGCCCGTCTTGAAAAGATGTTAGCCCATGACGAAATCCGAACCATTATCAGCGCTTTAGGGACAGGCATCGGCACCGATGAGTTTAATTTGGACAGGTGCAGATACGGCAAGATAATATTGATGACAGACGCTGACGTCGATGGCGCGCATATTCGAACACTGCTGCTGACGTTTTTCTTCAGGCAAATGCCGCAGCTGTTTTTGGAGAGTATGATTTATATCGCCCAGCCGCCTCTGTATGAGATTAAAGTCAAGGGCAAAAAGAATTCTGAATATATCCTCAGCGAGAATCAAATGCATAAGCAGATGATTGCCCGCGGGCTGGAAGGTACAGAACTTGTCATCAGAGATGGTAAAAAAGGTAAGAAGAGTAAAAAGAGACAGGGTGGGCGGGCCCGCCCCGTTAAAAGTAAGAAGGCGAGTTCTAACGGGGTCCGTGAAGTCTCGGACGAAAAGCTGGCCGAGCTTGTAAAGACCTTAGCCGAGGCCGAGCGCATCATAGCGGTTTTGAGCAGGCGGGGAATTAACTTCACCGAATTCGTTGAGGCCTATTATGACGGCAACCAGCTTCCCTGTTTTCGCATCTGTGTCGAGGGCCAGGAGGAGATTTACTACAAAAGGGACGCTTACGAGAAACGGCTCGATAAACTGAAAGGGCGTATCAAAGCCCTGGCCGAGCGTGAAGAGGAAGAATCAATCGTCGCTGAGGAGCTTCACGAGGTCGGTCGAATCAATCAGATAAATGAACAGCTCAAGAAGCAATTCGGCCTGGATTTAAAGGATTTTATTTTGAAGCCTGCCAAGTCTGCTTCCCCAACGACACGGGACAACAGAAGACGTGCGGTAACGACACCGGAGCTGTCGGGTGAAGCTGTGCCCACTAAGTTCCAGTTGGTCAATGGCGCAGACAAGTACGAGATTGTATCGCTGGGTGATATCTGCGCGAGCATAAGGCAGATAGGCGGCAAAGGGATTGATATAAAACGCTTCAAGGGCCTGGGCGAGATGAACGCCGAGCAGTTGTGGGAGACGACAATGAATCCTGAGACGAGGACACTGCTGAGAGTGGCGCTGGATGATGCGGGCGAGACCGACCGACTCTTTAGTATATTGATGGGCGGCGATGTGGAGAAACGCCGAAACTTCATCCGCGACCACGCGCTGGAAGTGCAGAACCTCGACGTCTAATCTTCTATTGGGTACCGCAGATTATCTTGCCGGTGTGGCAATCACTCAAGAGGAAAAGGCCGAGCCAAATAAGCTCGGCCTGAATTTGCGGAATGTCCTTGGCCGGTGCTATTCGCGGCCAGTCTATATGTGAGGCTCCGGCTTGCTAACGGCGTGAATTGCGAAAGTAGTCACCGAAAAGATCTCCACGTCTGGCTCCTCCGCCCAAGTAAGGGCAGGTAAGTATTTGTGTGCGTTTGCGGAATTGGTCAAAATCGAGCTCTGCCTTTGCAAAGCCGTCAATATCAGATTTCTTCGCGCGAATGACAAGCATTGTAGGTGATGAGCCACGTGGCGCAAGTTCTTCAACTATTCTGGTGTTATGGTCTTCGTGGCCGACAATTTTTGTGGTAGCTATTGCCGTAATGCCGCCGGCAGACTCGCCACTTCCGGAGACCGCAAGAATCACGGACTCGTCCGGCTTCAGGGTTCGGATGTTTGCTGCGTGTTTCAGTGTTTTGACAAGGATTGCTTTGAGGTTTTCGACCTTCTCGGTGTCGTATTTTTGTTTTGGTTGGTCGGCCCTGCGTCTCCTGGGCTCTTCCGGCTCATACATCTCCCGTTTCGTCCGCTCCCAAACCGGGTCGGTCTCTTCTTCTTTGGTCTCCTTTTCTTCTTCTACTTGCAGCGGAGGGGAGAGCGGAAGATCCACTTTTATCAAGAACAGTGCTCCATATCCCTGCAGATACATTGTTTGTATTGCGCCTCCGCCCCGTCCAAAGAAGGTGCTGAGCACGTCGTTCCTGGAGACGAAAAACCTGGTACCTACTGGTGCGATGTGGGCCTGCTGAAGGTTTTTCTCAAAGATGCGCGACATGACGCTAATATCATTGCTTATTGCCAAAATGTCTTCCGTCTTAAACTCCGCAGCGGGTATCACAAGAACCGAGCCGGTGCTGCTGGATCGCGACGACCATGTGCTTACGAACGGAATAGAAAGCCTGCCCATGGGGGGCATAGGCGCGACCGGTTCAGAAATCGTCGGCAAATTTTGTTTTGCAACTGCTACCTTCCTCAGGCTAACTTCCATCTGCTTTTGTGCAGCTTCCATCTGCTTCTGTGCAGCCTCTGCTTGCTTCTGCGCCAGTTTGGCCGCAATCTCAGCTTTCCTCCGTGCAAGGCCGGCTTCTTTTGCTTTAAGGGCCTTGTGGGTTTCTTCGTCGGCGACATCTTGGGCCGGGGCAAAACCTGCTGTCAACAGACTGAGGCCTACAAATACAATAATTGTTCGGACTACAGCTTTCATTTTTTGCTCCTTTCATTTGAGGGTTTTAAATTTTGCGATTCGTTTGGGACTGAACTATCGGGTTGGGTGTAAGATAACAGTTGTGCCATATCCTGCTTTGTGCGCCGCAGCTCGTCTTCGGTCTGGACAGCGAAGGTTGCAAAAGCATTGCTCAACTGGGCATTGTCCCGTAGTCGATTCAGTTCTATTTGCTCAAAGGCTGCTGCTACCCATTGTCGATCCTGGGTTTGGGCTGCATTGATGGACTCGATGAGTTCTGTTAGTAGCTGATTCGTCACGGCATTGGAAGCGGCTAAAGTCTGTATGGCGAACTGGTCCAGGTCATGGCGGTATTGCTGACTAAGCTCGTCTTTGAGCCGGACATAATTGCTCGCTAGGCCTAATTGCCAGTATCGCTTCATCTCGTCAAGTAGGTTCTGACGAATAACCGGTTCGAGAGCAGCTTGAAGCTGTTCTGTATCCGGCGGTCGAGGGGCCGAAAGCCAGCCTACGGCGTACCCGGCGACGATTAGCAGCACGGCTGCGGCGGCGACTTTAGTAAAGCTTTTTGTAGCTTTTATTCTTTCTATAATCTGGATTCGTTTGCCTGCCTTGCCTGTGTTTGGCCGCTTGGAAGCTTCCGTTAGCTTTGCGATGGTTGCATCAACTGTTTGCTGTGGCGGACGGGGTGGAACCTGTTCATTTTTCAGGGTTTTTACAGCCTTTTCTAAAATATTTTCATTTTCCTTCATAATACAGCCTTACCTTTCTGTTTCGCCGGCGACTCAAAAGACTCGCGCAATTTTGCTCTGGCGCGGTGCAGCAGTACACCAGCGGCGTTGGTCTTAATGCCAAGGGCTTTTGCAATTTGCCGATAGCTCATATCATTTAAATATCGCAGACAAAAAACCTGTGCCTCTTGCGGTGGCAGTTCACTTAGCGACTTTCGTAGCCTGGCGGCCAGCTCCCGTCGTTGTGCCTGTTGTGCCGGGCCCGTGTTTGTACTTGGCACAGCGGCCCAATCAGCCGCCGCGGCGCTACAGCGTGGCTGGCGAAATCGCTGACGGAGGCGGTCTATTGCCCGGGTCGTGGCCAGATGGACCAATATTGCAGAAAAGTTCCGCACGTGCTGACGCCGTGAGATTTCCAGAGCCGAAACAAACGTCTCTTGAAAGCAGTCGGCGGCATCAGCATGGTCGCCCAGCAATCTGTACGCGGTCTGCCACACAGCCGGGCCGTGTTTTTCGATAATTGCCTGCCAGTCAATCACTTGTAAGCGAATCTCCCTTTAAGCCCCGAGCCCGGTCATCGAGGCCGTCTATATAATAGTCGATGCATCGCCCTAATTTATTACAAAAATTCTCAAAATTCAAAAACACAAAACGGGATTCTTCACTTCGCTTTGCTCCGTTCAGAATGACAGCGATTGAGATTGCCGCGTCGCGTGCTGCGCACGTTCCTCCTAATGACGACATAATGAATTCCGTGTAAACCCGCGCTAATCCGCGTCTAATCTTTTTTTGGTGCCTTTTGTGCCTTTTCGTGGCTCAAACCTCTCCCTCACGGTCGTGGCTCCGTAGTGTATCGTTCTCTGTGGCTCAGGAATCCGTGTAATCCGTGGTTAATTTTACTCGAATTCTAATCTGTTTTATGGTATAATGTGCGATTAACTGTGGATGGTTAATGGTTAATGGTTCATTGTTCGTTGTTCATTGTTCGTTGTTCGTTGTTCGTAGACAACAGACAACAGACTTCAGATAACAGACATTAGACTTCTGACATCTGACATCAGGGGGTTCCTAATGGCCATCATCTCACAGAACGCCATCAAACCCGGCTTTTTTGTCATATCAGTCCGAAATAGCGGAGAAATAGAGAGTGAGTTTTACTATAAATTATGCAAAACAAAGCCAATTTCCGAAAAGCCCAAATGAATGTAAACTCATTTATAACAAAGGATTACAGAATAAATGACGCTTTCGCAGTCCAAAAAAACAAACCCAATTCAAACCCAAACAAACCCAATTCGCTTAAGGCCCAAATAAATGCAAACTCACTTGCAATAAAGGATTATGAAAATAGATGGCAGCGGAGAGTCAGGAAAAACAAAGCCAATTCGAACCCAATCAAAGCCAATTTCAAACGCGACGACCGGTTCGCTCCAGCGTTGAGTATCGAGAAAAAAAATATTTTATTTGATTTGCTGAAATTTTTCTTGCAAAGATTTCTTCAGCGTGGCAAAATTGCAGAATTCCAACGGCCAGAGACAAACATCCGCCGGAAGGCGGATAGAAATTTCTCAATGGAGGCCCGAATGACGAGAAGAGCCAGAAGCAAAAAAATAGTAAAAGGTTTTGTCTTTTGGCTTTTCGCTTTTTCCCTTCTTTTCTTCTTTTGCCCATTGTTAATCAGCGGCTGCAACGACCAAAAAGCTGAGATTGACCGGATCCGGAAGACACCGGCTACTGAGAGGAAGGCTGAGTTACTGACATTGCTCGACCGCAGATTTGAGAATCCAGAAGCGCATTTCGAGCTGGGTCAGTTGTATCAGGCTGAGAGGCTGTGGTCGAGGGCAGAATATCATTATAATATAGCTTTGAGTTTCGCGCCTACTAACAGACAAACTCAAGCAGCGATGGTGAAGGTATTTGTTGATAGCGGCGAGACGGCCAAGGCTGAAACTTCTGCCGACGTCTATATGAGTCAGGTTGCCGGTTCAGCGAGCGGGTCACTTCGACTTGGATTAGCATTTCAGAACCAGCGGCTTGATGAGTATACGTTGGCCTGTTATCAGAGGGCGCTTCGTTTGGCGCCGAATTCGGCCGAGATTCACAAGCAGGTGGGCTATTATTATTTGAGCAAGAACGACAAGGTCCGTGCAAAAGAATATTTAACCCGTAGTTTTGAGCTCGACCCCGGGCAGCCGGAGGTGGCTGGTGAATTAGGCCGACTCGGAGTGGAAGTAAGAATACCGCAAGAGACTGAGAAGCTGGACAAGATAGTCGAGGAGTCAGCCAAACAAAACTAAAGAATTGAGTTACATTTGATGCTTGATGCTTGTGAGTGGCAATCGGACCAAATCGGATATCAAGTATCCAGCATCGAGCATCCGACATTGCTTTTTCATTGCCCCGTGGCGAAAGGATGCGCTGCGGGGTTTTTTTCAATTTTCGATTTACTATTTTGGGTTCTCGCTTTGCAGGGTCCCTCTATTTATTATTTTCAATGTTCAGTAGCCGAATTGTAAGGAGTGAATGCTATGTTTGGATTGCACGTTGCGGACATTTTTGTGCTGGTGTTGTATCTGCTTGGCATGGCTGCTATTGGCTTCTGGACTGCGAGGAAAATAAAGGAGAGCCAGGACTTTTTTATGCCTCGGCGGTTCGGCAAGGCGATGATGGTGATGTTTGGGTTCGGGGCCGGTACGCATTCGGACCAGGCGGTGGGAGTCGCGTCAAAAAGCTACACGAGCGGGTTATCAGGTATTTGGTATCAGTGGCTTTGGCTTCCCGTTACGCCGTTTTACTGGCTGATAGCCCCTGTGATGAGACGGTTTCGTGCGATAACGACCGGGGACGTTTTTGAGGCGCGGTACAGCCGGAGCGTCGCAATACTGTATGCGCTTATCGGGATGCTGAATCTATCGGTAAATATCGGCCTGATGCTGCGAGGTTCGAGCGAGGTAATATCGGCCAGCACGCAGGGGTTGTTGTCAGCAAATGCGGCGATTGCGGTGATGACGGCGGTTTTTGTGATATACGGTGTGGCCGGGGGGCTTGCGGCGGCGATTATCACGGATTTTATTCAGGGTATTTTGACGATAATCTTTTCGTTCTTGCTGCTTCCACTGGTGATGAATGCTGTCGGGTGGATGGATGGGATTCGCGAGGCAATAGCGGACGACCCACAGAAGCTTTCTCTGGTTGCCCCAGCCGGGATAACTTTTTTCTACATCGCTGTGATTGCGCTTAATGCCCTAGTTGGGATTGTAACGCAGCCGCACACGATGAGCAACTGTGCTGCAGGCAAGACGGAGATGGAGGGAAGATTCGGGTGGATGTTTGGAAACATCATTAAGCGTATCTGCACGATTCCGTGGTGCCTGACGGGCGTTGCTGCGATTGTTTATTTCGGTAGCAGGGGAGTGGAGGTCGAGCCGGACAAGGTTTTTGGGGCAGTGGCCGGTGACTTCCTGCCGAAGATTTTGCCGGGAATACTTGGGATATTTTTGGCTGCGCTTCTTGCGTCAGTTATGAGTTCGTGTGATGCGTTTATGATAGCGTCGGCGGCTTTGTTTACGGAGAATATTTACAGGCCGTTGTCACCGGGACGTCCGCAAGGGCACTATGTTACGGTCGGGCGGATTGCTTCGGTGGTAGTGGTTTCCGGCGGTGTGGCGTTCGCCTACGGGTTTCGGGGAGTGGTGGAGGGTCTGGAGATATTCTGGAAAATATCGGCGATGATGGGGCTTGCTTTTTGGCTGGGTCTGTTCTGGCGGCGAATGACCGTTGCAGGAGCATGGGCAACGACGCTGCTGGGCTTTGCCGTGATGCTGTTTACCAGCGAGATTGCGTTCGGTGATTATATGCTCTGGGATTTCAACGCCCATTTTGCGCAGTACCTGCCGGGCTTCATGTTATGGGAGGGCAAGCTTTCTCTGCCGTGGCAGATGATTTTGTATCTGTCGACGGGGCTGGTCAGCGGCATCGTGGTAAGCTGGCTCACCAAGCCGGTGGCCAAAGAGAAGCTGGAAAATTTCTATGCACTTATCCGGACGCCGGTTACGCTGGGTGAGCAGGTGGACGAGCCTTGTACGCTGCCGGCAGGAGCGGTAGTGCCCGAGAAGCGAAATTTATTCCCAAATACAAATTTGGAGATTGCGATTCCTTCGCGGATGTCGGTTTTGGGATTCTTGGCGGGGTGGGCGTGCGTTGCGGCGATTGTGGTAGTCGTATATATGATCGCGAGGGGATAGGCGGCTGTATAGACATCCGAATCCTGAGGGCAGGCAAATATGAAAATCAGGACGATAGCCATAGGGGCAACCATAGTATTTCTTGTGTGCAGCGAATTGATTTTTGGTGCTGTGAAGGTTTATGATGTGCGTGACTACGGCGCCAAGTCCGACGGCAAAACGCTGTGCACCAGGTCTATTCAGAGGGCCATAGACAAATGCGCCAGGGACGGCGGCGGGACCGTTTACTTCCCGGTCGGCACCTTCCTCTCCGGCACAATCTATTTGAAAAGTAACGTGACCCTCAGACTCGGCGAGGGCTCGATGCTGCTGGGCAGTTCGGACCTGAAAGACTATCCGCCGACGGTGCAGGCCTTTAGGTCCTACACGGACAACTATACGGACAAAAGTCTGATTTACGGCGAAAATCTCGAGCGGATCACCATCACCGGCAGGGGCATCATAGATGGTCAGGGCCAAGCGTTCAAAGGGCCATACAAGGTACGGCCGTATATGATTCGATTTATTCAGTGTCGAAACGTTACGGTAGAGAACGTGACCATCAGAAACTCGCCGATGTGGGTCCAGCACTACCTGGCGTGCGATGATGTGCGAATCAGTGGAATCACGGTCAGAAGCCGGGTCAATGCAAACAACGACGGCATCAATATCGATTCCTGCCACCGGGTTATCATTTCAGATTGCAACATCGATTCCGGAGACGATGCAATAGTGCTTAAGAGCACTTCGGCGCGGCTCTGCAGAGACGTGGTCGTCACCAATTGTGTCGTCAGAAGCCGCTGTAATGGGCTGAAAATGGGCACCGAATCCAACGGCGGCTTTCAAAATATTGTGCTGACCAGCTGTGCAATCTATGACACCCGTCTGGCGGGGGTCGCACTGGAAATAGTGGACGGCGGCACGATGGACCGGGTGGTTGTGTCAAATATCACAATGAATAAAATTGGGGCGCCAATCTTTCTTCGGTTGGGCAATCGGGCTCGTCCATTTAAGAAGGGTATGGAAACACCCGGGATTGGCACACTGCGCAACGTTACGATAAGCAATATCGAAGCGACCGGCGCCAATGCCACGGGCTGCGCGATTTCCGGCCTGCCGGAAGCTGTAATAGAAAACGTCACGCTGAGTAACATAAGGCTATCTTTTGCAGGTGGTGGAACTAAGGAAGACGCCGGTCGTGCGATCGACGAGAAGCCTGAGGCTTATCCGGAGTACTCAATGTTCGGCAGACTTCCGGCTTATGGGTTTTATTGCCGTCATGTAAAGGGCTTGAAGATGCTAAACGTGCAGCTGCAGTTAGCTAAGGGCGACAGGCGTCACGCGCTTGTCCTCGAAGACGTGGAAGATGCGTTGATCGACGGCCTGGATGCTCCGTGCTCGCCGGGGGCCGGTTCGATACTGCGACTGACCGACGTCAAAGGGATTTTTATTCGCGGGTGCAGGCCGAGGGTGGGAACGGGTGTGTTCCTGAAGCTGCAAGGGGCGCAAAGTGAAAATGTGGTGCTGGCCGGCAATGATCTAAGCGGTGTGAGCAAGGTCGTTGAGCGGGCACCGGATGTTCCGGAGACAGCGCTGTCTGAAATGGCAAATCGCAGAGCGAAAAACGAATAATGGGCGAGGGGCCAAGGCACAAAGGCCCAAAGCAACAAGTAACGAGTAAAGGGAGACTAATCTATGATTTTGGACAAGTATTCGCTTGGAATTGGTGACAGGTTCTGCTGTCAGGGAAAGGCCCAGCTTGCAGCTTTGATAAAGGCAAAGCAGCAGGGCCTTAACATTACGCCGGTCTGGAACAAGTCCAACCGGGAGCATACTATTATAGGGACAAAGCCAGCGGATACGCGCAAAGAGGCTGACGATGCGGCCGCGGCGTGTAGATGGGATGGGCCCTATTTTGTAGATGCCGACCATATCGCCCTGAGTAATGTGGATGGGTTTATCGAGTCCAGCGATTTTTTCACGCTTGATGTTGCCGACTTCACTGGCAAGCCAGCGGATGAAGCTGATGTGAAATCCTTTATCCAAAAGCACAAAAAGTATATCGGTGCGTTAGCGATTGACGGCATTGATGAGAGTCTGGAAATCAGCGAGCAGCAGATTGAGGCCATCGCAAAGAAGTTTCTATTGGCGGTTAAGGAGGCGGGCAAAATCTATCGTCATATCGAGGCGGCCAAAGGTGCGCCGGCGAAGCCGGGTTCCGATAGAACCGGCCTCCGGCCGGACTTTATTACCGAGGTTTCGATGGATGAGACTGATGAGCCGCAGACGCTGGTCGAGATGTTCTTTATTCTGGCTGCCATCGCTGATGAAAGGATTCCTGCTCAGACGATTGCACCTAAATTCACAGGTCGATTCAACAAAGGCGTGGACTACGTCGGTAATGTCACTAAGTTCGCGAAAGAGTTCGAAGAGGACCTTGCGGTGGTTGCCTTTGCGGTCAAAGAGTTTGGCTTGCCTGAAAACCTGAAAATGAGCATACATTCCGGCAGTGATAAATTCTCAATTTATGGGCCGATTAAAGAGGCGCTGAAGAAATTCGATGCGGGTCTGCATCTTAAGACAGCGGGGACGACGTGGCTGGAAGAGCTAATCGGTTTGGCACTGGCGGGCGGCGACGGGCTTGCTATTGCCAAAGAGGTGTATGCCAAAGCGTTGTCGCGTATCGATGAGCTTTGCGCGCCATACGCTACCGTCATCGATATTGACAGGGCCAAACTGCCCAGGCCCCAAGATGTTGACAAATGGGATGGCCGGAGATTTGCCGCGGCGCTTCGACATAATCAGAGGTGCCAGGAGTACAATCCGCACTTTCGCCAGCTCTTACACGTCGCATACAAGATTGCTGCTGAGATGGGGACACACTTTTCAGATGCGCTGGACAAATATGAGGACGTAATCGCACAGAACGTAACAGAGAATATTTACGAGCGGCATATAAAACCCCTTTTCATGGAATAACGAACATCTTTTGAATCAGGAATAATTATTTGAAGTTGAAGTTTGTTATTCTCCAACTGTCAATAGCCAACGGCAAATAGTCATTGCTTTTGGGCAGAGATGGGCAAAAAGCCTTTCTTGCGCTTGTAGACCCCAGGCAATTGTGCAGAAAAGGCCGAAGGGCTGCCGATATAAATTAGTTGTTAGTGTTTGGTCGTTGGTATTTAGAGCGGTGTGAGGTAAAGCTGCAGCCAGCAACTATTGCTTTTGAAAAACGACTTTTTATAGGACTTGGCAGGAAATTAGCGGGGTGAAAAAGAAGAAATCGTATAAGAAAATTTCCGAGCGCGAAATAACGCGTTCGGGGGCTCGGATGGCGCTGGTGTGTTTTGGGATAGGTGTGTGCCTGGTTCTCTTGTGCAGTTGTCTTAGCTTTGACATTGGTGATTGGCCGAGCAGGTTTGCATTCCCTCATAACGCCCCGCCTGCTAACTGGTGCGGCTCGATAGGGGCATTTTGTGCATATTATTTGCTGTATTATATTGGGCCGGGGGTGTTTGTCATATTAGCGTCAGCAATTTGTTTTCTGGTTGCGAAGATTGCACATCGGCCGGCGGGTCAGCCGGTTTTTAGAGCAATTGGATTAGGACTGATGACTGTAGCGGCTTCGACGAGTTTCTATTGCTTGTGGCCTCATCGGTTCTTTGGTTTTCCTATGGGTTCGGGAGGGGTGCTTGGCGTTGGGGCGGCACAGTTTCTGCGAAGCTATTTTGCTGCGTTGGGCACTTTCATATTAGTTGGGGCTATTTGGGTTGTCGGGATTCTTCTGTTAGCCGATAGTCTGGTTTTGATGGTGATGGGCTGGTTTGGTCTTGTGGCCAGAAAAATGATTGGCATGGGGACACCGGCGTGGTCGGCGGCGAAGCAGCAGTCGCAAGTTATAAACGAGATATGGCAGAAATTAAGTGCCAGGCAAAAACCACTGGTGGTCGGCGGCGAAAGGGTAAACCGGCCGGCTGGCGATGTGGTGAAACGATTGGACGGTGAAAAGATGGACCGTCCAAGCGCCCAGCCATCCAGGCGTTCGGTCGCTCAGCCCTCCTACGAGGATTACGAGCTGCCGCCGTTCGAGTTGTTGGCTGAGCCGGAGTATGGTTTTGCTGCGGTGCAGGAGAAGGTTGTCAAGGCAAAAGCGACTGCTTTGGAGACCCTGCTGTCGGAGTTCAGTATCAATGCGCGAGTGGTTGCAGCTGACACCGGGCCGGTTGTTACGATGTTCGAGCTGGAGCTTGCAGCCGGTGTTAAGGTCAGCCAGATTAGTGCGCTTGCAAACGATATGGCTCGTGCACTGGGTGTCGGTGCGGTTCGCGTTGTGGCTCCTTTGCCGGGTAAGCATACGATAGGCATTGAGGTGCCAAACAGCGAGAAAGAAAAAGTCCGTATGAAGAATATGATGGAGCTGGCCGGCGGCAAACCGCAGAGGATGGAGATACCGCTGTTTTTGGGCAAGGCTTCTTCAGGGGAAGCGCTTGTTTCTGATCTTACCAGGATGCCGCACTTGCTTATTGCCGGCACGACCGGCTCGGGCAAGAGTGTCTGTATAAACAGTATCATTACGGGCATACTGCTTACGAAACGGCCGGACGAGGTAAAGGTGATTTTGATTGACCCCAAGATGGTCGAGATGACGATGTTTAATGCTATTCCACACCTGATGTGTCCGATAGTTACCGAGACTCAAACGGCTGTTCAGATACTTGAATGGGCTACGGTGAAAATGGACGAGCGTTACTCGCTTTTAGCGGAGGCAAGGGTAAAGAATGTTGCTGAGTATAATAGACTTGGCGCTGAGGAGATCATTAAGCGGTTCAATCCGAGCAGCTCAGAAGAAGAGGCGAAGATTTCGAAGAGACTGATATATATTGTGATAGTAATCGACGAGCTTGCCGATTTAATGATGACTGCGGCCAAGGAGATAGAAGCCTATATTGTTCGTCTTGCACAGAAGAGCCGAGCGGTTGGTATTCATATTATTCTGGCTACTCAGCGGCCTCAGGCGACGGTTGTTACCGGCCTGATAAAATCAAATATGCCGACCAGGATTGGCTTCCGTGTTGCAGCGAGGATGGACAGCCGAATTATCCTTGACCAGAATGGTGCCGAAACGCTGCTCGGCGAAGGTGATATGCTGTTTTTGAAGCCGGGCACGAGCGACCTGGTTCGTGCTCAGGGCACTTTTGTTGACGAGGCGGAGATAAAGCGGATCGTCAAGCATCTTAAGAAGGTTGCTGAGCCGCAATTCCATCCTGAGCTGACCGAACTCAAGAAGCTGGATACGTCTGAGATGACGAAGGACGAGCTTTTTGATGAGGGGGTTCGGATTGTCCTGGAGACCCGGCGAGGGAGCGTGTCGCTGCTTCAGCGAAGGCTCAATATCGGCTATGCCAGAGCTTCGCGCATAATCGAGATGATGGCAGCGGCAAGGATACTCGGCGAGTATAAGGGCAGTCAGGCACGGGAAGTTGTGATGACGTTGGAGGAGTATGAGCGCGTCCGTGAGCAGATGGAAGCGAATGCCGAGGCGGGGTATGAAGACCTGGCCGAGGCTGAGGAGTCGTCTGCGCCCGCTTATATGAATGAGGGGCAGCGCGGGTATGTCTCGACCGACAATGGGGGAGATTAACTCGATGCTCGTAAAAAATGGTCGGCGGCGAGTGATTAACCAATAACCGGTTGATAGTTCACAGCAGCACTTAGCGACAATTATAAACAATAAACGGAGCCAAAGGTACAGAAATTGGCTTTGATTGGGTTTGTTTTGGCTTTGTTTTTTCATAGCTCCTATCCGCATTTTTCTTCATAATCCTTTGTAAATACACACATTGCATCAATTTTACCCTTTCGGCAATTGGCTTTAATTGGCTTTGAATTGGGTTTGTTTTCACCAAGTGTCCAATCGCGTTTATTTTCATAATCCTTTCTTGTATAAATGTTTACGTTCATTTGAGCATCCAACAAATTGGCTTTGTTTTGCATAAAAAGGTTGTAAATTGTTGGTAAGTTAGGCGGTTTGTTCGGGGGCTGTCAGATTCTTGCGCGTTGGACCGATTAGTGAGTATTTGGGTTTCGCTGGCCATTGGGAACCCCCCGGATTGACGATTGACTATTTTCTATTGTCTATGAACAACGAACTATGAACCATTTACGATTTGCTATGAACCATCCATAGTTGGATGCACATTTTAACACATTTTCAAACAAAAATCAACATAAAAATGACCAAAAGAACTTTCTTTTGGTCATCCTGAGCGCAGCTGAAGGACCTCAATTTCATTTGGCCGCCCTGAGCATCGCCGAAGGGTCTATCCCCCAAAAAAGCACCTTTTTTGGTCACCCTGACCGCAGTCGGACGGATCGAACCACTGATTTTATGCTGTCATTATCCGATATAAACATATTTTTCATAGGTGGCTGTCCCTGTCCCTTCAGTCCACTTGTCCACTGTCCCTAGTTTAGTTTGGAGGTTTAGCTGAAAGACAATACAAAAAAGTCTCTGGGTGGCTGCTGGATAGGGATATCAACTAATAAAATGGTTGTTAAGTCGAGGTAAGAACCACTTTTGTTCGCGAGCGGATTTTTTCTCCAACTGGCTTTATAAAAACAAAAACATTGTAATGGTTATCGAAGTAATGGTAGTCGAACTTGTTGGCTTGTTCAGCTAACGTGGGTATGACTAACTCCCCATCTTCGTGAAATCTTCTTTTCCTCATAATGTCTTGTACAAAGGGAAATTGCGGCCCACATGCTTCTGGCCAATTTAGTTCTCCGAATTCTTTAATGAATGAAGGGGATACAAAAAAGTTACGGATAGGTGCACTATATCCCTGTTTATTATTAGGTTTTTCGAGTACAAGAAGTGCGCACCGTTTCTTTGAATATTGAACGTATCGGCGGAGAGCAGCATGTGTCGATGCCCCAAATTGCTTTGCAAGAGCCATGGCAGACTTGACTGAAAGTTCTAATTTGTCGGCTTTATTGTTGAATAAATCCAATTGAAATAACACAGAGGAAGCGAAAAAACTTGCTTCTTTTTCGAAAAGTATAGTTATCTCTGGTAAAATTGTTCTTTCATCATCCACGCAGTACATATACTTTTGCCACGGACAGGCATCATGTCCAACCTCATGGAGTTGAATAAAACGTTGGCGATTGACATTCTGATTGAGGTCTAAATAAATAACCTTTTGTCTAAAATCAATGAGTCCGAGGACTTTCTTGGGTACCTTGCCAATGCTCTCAAATGCTTTCGAAAAAAAACTCTGCTTCTTATTAGCTAGGTTAATATCTTGCGCAAGCTGTAGTTTTGCGCACTGTAAAATCCTATCTACAGGGGTTGGCAATATGCCGTTTGCCTTACTCTCTTTTAAAAGGTTCTTTGCAATCTTTTCAATATCTGATACTGATTCTAAGGGTAAATTCTTCATCTACGTTGATTCCGCAAGAAATGTAAATACTCTGCTAGCTTCTCTTCTTCTTCCGAGGTCAAATCTTTTGTCGAAAAGAGTGCTGCTCCTTGAAGTGTCTTTGGGCCCGAAGAATCAGCTTTGGGGCCAGCATAGCCAGCACACTCCATAATAAGTTGGTAATCAAGCCCATAAATTTGAGAAAGCTTGTAGAGGATATGTGGGGATGGTTTCTTTATCTTGTCATTCTCAAGCTGGCTTAAATATGCATTAGATATTCCCGTTACTGCCTCGACTTCCCGAAGGGAGAGTTTCCTCAAATTCCTTACTAGCTGGAGTTCAACTCCTAAAGTCTTTTTCTCTTTGCTCATAAACATCACTCCTTTCACTTTAACTATTAGATTATAAACTATTTACTACGAAAAGGTCAAGCGGTGCTAAATATAATTGGCAAAAATATATTTTTTCTAAATAAACGCTTGACAGATTTAGCAATGCTATATATACTTAGCACAGTTAAATAACCATTTATTTTATTAAGAAAGGTAAAAAAATGAGTAAGAACACCAAAGAAGACCAAAGAGGTAAGTCTAATGTAAGTATTACAGTAGACAATGTTGAACTGGAAATCCATCTCACCGCCTTCTTAATCTGAGGAGGCGTGGAGAATCAAACGGCTGTTTGGCAAGATTGCAGCGTGCCTACAATGGTATGAATTAACGAAATCACTGTTATATTTAGACAAGGATGTAAAAATGTGCAGGACTTATAACAAAAGCCCCCCTATAAAAGAGGCTGACAACAAAACCTGTTGCCATCAGCAAATGGTAACATCTACAGTTGTACCAATATGATACTATCATATCTATTGGTTTCCTGTCAATATTATTTCAGTTAGCAACTATTTTTCGAAAGGAATAAAAATGGTTAAAAGAAATGAAAAGGTAACAAGGGTAATTGACGGAGATACTTTTAAGACCGGTTCACGTAAACATTCTGTTCGTTTGGCGAATGTAAATGCACCCGAAAAAGGAAAGCCGGGTTCGGCTAAAGCTACACAAGCTCTAAGGAACCTGATCCAAGGACAGCAAGTTAAGGTCGATACAGTTGCAAGGGATCCATACGGTCGAGCCGTAGCTAACGTCAAAGTTGACGGTAAGTCGGTTAACAGGTCTATGAATCGTACATTGAAGAAATAGGCTTGCCAAAGGAAATGTTATCAATCGTTAAAGAATTTAAGGAGAAATTAAATGTCTGTTACTCCAACAAACTCAAAGTACGGAATAAACTACTTAGGCAACAAGAATACAACAGAGGTACATCGATTGGCAAATGAAAAGCCACAATGTCAAATTGATGAAATTTTAACTGCGGGAAACGCAGTAAAGTTTATCCCTGACACACTCGAAGAAGCTCACAACAATGGATATGACAACTGTGCCTATTGCATCGGTGGCTCTCGCCGGTAGTTGGAAAATAAAGTTCGAAGATAGGAAATTTCTATGGGGGAAATAGTATGTAATCAACTATTTCCCCTTTTATATTCTTCTTTTAAACGTAAGTAATTGAATACAGAATTACCGACAAAACAACATACAGCAATCTATTAACACAGGACCTTCTTAAACTTTTGGCGATCCACTACCCCAAAAGACTTCCTACCTGCTCATTTGAATATCCAAAATCCCCGTTGGTCGCTTTTAGAAACAGGACCAGATTCAGACTTCAGATGATCAAGAGCCCTCCGAACTGCATGCTGCCATTCGGGCTGATTATGTCCCGAAGAGCAATTGTTCCTGCACAAATAATTGTCGTCGCACAACTTTGGAAACTGCGCTTCAACTCTGTGATATACGTAATGTATGTGACGTTTCCCTCTGCTCACGAACTTTAATCTAGTAATCAGCAACTGTTGGTATAGCTCTTGTGTGTCACGTCGAGCCATAAGCGTTCCCCACCTGCCTCCCTGACGTAAACTAGGGATAGCCACCTACTTTTTCTGCCCTACATTACATTATCAAACCCAACCCCGCAATTCCCGCCAAATTTATTCTGTGCAATCAGTGAAATCTGTGGCTCGTATCTCATTGCTTCTTCAATATTTATCCGCCTATGGCGGACTCGTCAAATCGCTTGTGTTGTAATTATATGAATTTGCGGGATTAATTCAAGGTATTTGCTTTTACGGCAAGTGCGGGTTTGGGTATTATATGGAAACGATATAAACATTGTTGGACGCAGGAGACAGAAAGTGGGAATTATATCATGAGAACAAATCGTCGAAAATTCATAAGTACTGCCCTTGCTGGTGGGCTTGCTGCCACATGGTCGCGCTCATGCGGTGGCTCAGAGGCCCAGAGACCTGATTACATCCGGCTCGATGAAATATTAAAGAAGCCTGTACTGAAAAAGGAGCTGTTTGCTACTCCAGTGATCATTAAAAGCCTCGAATTGCTTCGTTATAAGCGCAGTTTCTTGTGCCGGGTACGTTCTTCTGATGGTGCAGAAGGTATTTCGGTTGGTCACAACGGGATGAATTCGCTCTATCCAATTTTTGTCAATTCGTTGAAACCTTTTTTTATTGATAAAGATGCACGCGACCTGGATCTGCTGCTTGAAAAGGTGTACATATACAATCTCAATTTCAGATTAAGCGGCCTGGCGCTCGGGATACCTCTGGCTACCATTGAGTTTGCGATTCTCGATATGCTGGGGCGTATTGCTAAGAAGTCCATCGGCCAGTTGATCGGAGAAATCCACCACCGGCGAGTTACAGTATACCAAGCCACAGAATACCGTGAAAAACCATTAGAGGAGTCCCTGGAACTGATAAAAAGGGATGTCGCGGAATATAATGCCCACGCGCTTAAGATTAAAGTTGGCGGGCTTATGTTCATGACTGAGGACATTAAAGCCGTTGGTCCAAAAGGAAGGACCGAAAGAATCATTCCGCTAATCCGCAAAACGTTTGGCGATAAAATGGCTTTGTATGCAGATGCAAACGGTTTTTATTCAGTGGATGAGGCGATACGGGTTGGCAAGTTATTGGAAGCGTACGGTTATGGTTTTTTTGAAGAACCTATTCCTTTCGACTGGTACGAAGAGACCAAACAGGTTGCTGATGCACTGAGGATTCCAATTGCAGGTGGCGAACAGGAATACAACCTGCATGGTTTTCGCTGGCTTATTGCCAATGAGGGGCTTCAAATTGTTCAACCTGATAACTATTATTTTGGTGGCATGATTCGTTCGATGAAAGTGGCACGTATGGCACAGGCATTCGGAAAAGCTTGTACGCCGCATATGTCTGGTGGAGGACTCGGATACCTTTACATGATTCATTTTGTATCTGCCCTTCCCAATGCATTTGCTCATCATGAATTCAAAGGATTAAACACGAATGTACAATTTGAATGTAAAACATCGCCCCTGTCAGTGGTGGATGGAAAGATTAAAGTCCCCACCGGTCCGGGTTTAGGTGTGGAGATTGACCCTGATTTCATTAAAAAGCATGAAGCGGTCAGAGGATAGTCCACAAAAAAAACAAAGAATGATGATTTGACTATTTACTATTGGAGTTGAGATTCTTCACTACGTTCAGAATGACAATTATTTGAACAGATCCCTCGGCAAGCTCGGGATGACAGGGGCATAAGAGAAAAGTGAATTCAGAATTTAGAATTCACTCAATACGCACCGCGCATGAGACATCACGCTATTTTTCATTGGTAAGAGCTGTTTTTTGCTGGTTTTTTGTGGTGGCTCTCTCCCTTAACACTATGGTTGGGTCGTATTTGGAGTAGAGGCAACGATATTGGGAGGCCGTTTCTTAAGGCTTACCGCCTGTATACCACCTTAGTGGCACATCGTCTCCCGTAGTTTCTTCGATGGAACTGACATGTCCGTCCAGCCATAAGACATTGGCTCGTCCCCCGGTTCTCTCGTCTTCATGACGCCTTATATTATGTCTGAAGATTTGCCGATAGTTGATCCAGCGACTGCCCCCTATACTTTTTCGATATTGCGTTAGATTCATGGCACCAAGTATGTCATCATTATGAAACCCATCTCTGGTGGTACATCCCGGTCTTGGTTCAGCGTGGTCCTTGCAAATAATGAATTCATCAAGACGATATATATCATTTGTATTCCGGCCTCTGGCTTCGGGACGAAAATTCAGACCAAACGCTGCGTGCTGAATTAGTTTAGCAGGGTCGGGAAAATCACCATACGAGTATATTAATCCTTCGGGAACACGTTGCAAGCTCGGACAGCCGAATATCTTCGTCTCTTTCAGGTAATCTTTGTAGTAGAGACCCCAATAACTATCGCTGGAACCGGGTTGTCGATAAGTAACGCCGTCTGACTCGTACCACAGAAATTCGTTGGCACTCTTGGTATCAGGCAATGTGCGGTTGTAGTCGTCGAGGTACATTGACACGGCTATTCCAATATTCCGTAAATTCGATTTGCAGACTGCTTCTCGTCCCGTCTCCTTGATCTTTCGCATGGCGGGCAGCAGGATCGCCAACAATACAGCAATGATAGCAATCACCACCAATAGTTCTATTAACGTAAACGCTCTTGCCTTATGCCTAATGCGTTTTTCTCTGTAATTCATCGTTTTTCCTTTCATAGATTTGTGTAAGGTTAAATCGACA
>JAUXAL010000001.1 GCA_030619925.1 Phycisphaerae bacterium
TTGGCTCAGTGCCCGGCTGTAGATGTGAACGTCAGTTATTTATAATACCTAACTATCTTAGGTATTCTTACTACGCCAACAGATGTTTGGACGATTCATTAGCCAGCCGAATTAAAAGCTGTGTGCAAGCTTATAATCTATACCTAAGTATCTTAGGTATTATTGTTACGTTTTTACCTCTTTCGCAGGTTCATTAGTCAGATATGGATTTGCCTATGGTATTACGGCCCGGTCGTAGATGCGGACGTCATCAATCAGGCCGGAGAAGAAACTCGTTGCATCAAGACTGTTTCCAGCGCCAATGTACAGTCCGCCGTCTGAACTTCCTAAGCTGGTCTGTGTGTCTCTGGCTACTTCAATATCGTCCACATATAGGATTCTGCTGGTACCATCCCATACAAAGCCAACGCGGTGCCAGTTGCCATCGGTTATGATTGTTTGTGACAGCAGTTCAGCGGCGCCCCGGCCAGTACCCTTTAGCTCCGTCATCAGGTTACCTTCGGTTGGATCAACCAAAAGCCAATTCACACCACCTCCTGTTTGAGATATGACGGTTTGTCCCACAGCATCACCTCTGATCCATGCGAAAACACTGAATGCTCCGTCAGATGGGCTCAAAACGAACGGCGTGCTGACATAGTCATCGATACCATCGAACGCAAGTGCGCCATCTACCGCGCCGCCGGTAGGTTGCCACGTGGGGACACCATTGAGAACGCCGTCGTAGACGTCAATGCTATCGTGGGCGATGTCGCCTTCCGTCTCATCCAGCTTCCAGTACGCCACAGCGCCAGGATATGTCAGCAAATGTTCGGCGAGGACGATCAGGTCCTGGACATCTACTATGCCGTCGCCGAAAGGCATCGGGGCAATATCAAAAAATGCCTCGTCTGTGCCCCAGTAGTCCAACATCATGCATATGTCTGCACAATCCACAATTCCGTCTCCGTTGAAGTCAACGACGAGAGGATTTGGGTCATATTCCTCTACCATCCCATAAGCTGTCCTGATCCAATAGCCCATGCCGCCAATGACATAGATCTTCCCATCCACCACGGAGGTGCGAGGACCGAATCTTCCGGTGGGCATGTCGGGTGCTGTTGTCCAGGTATCCGTTGCGGGGTCATAGACTTCCACGGTGGCCACACCCGGGTAGCCGGAAACGCCTGGAACATAACCCCCGATGGCATAGATCTTCCCATCCAGCGCGCTGGTGGATAACGCGTGTCTTGCGGTGGGCATCGCAGACTTCGTGGTCCAGGTGTCCGTCGCCGGGTCATACTCGTCGACCCTCCGAGGACCCCCATAGCCGCCAATGACATAGATCTTCCCATCCACCACGCTGCTGAAACCAGCACCTCTTGACGATGGCATGTCGCCCTTCTGGGTCCAGGTGTCCGTGGCCGGCTCATACACTTCCACCGTCAGAACATGATTTCGGCCAGGCCCCGACGCGTGCGACCCACCAATGACGTAGATCCTGCCATCCACCACGTTGGCGGAATGGAAGCCTCTTTCAGTGGGCATCTCAGACTTTGTGGTCCAGGTGTCCGTCGCCGGGTCGTATTCTTCCACTGTCGAGAAAGTCTTCACCAACGAATATGAAGATGAAGAACCTGCGCCACCCCCGATGGCATAAATCTTCCCATTCACCACGCTGGTGGATAACCCCTGTCTTGCGGTGGGCATCTCAGACTTTGTGGTCCAGGTGTCCGTCGCCGGGTCGTATTCTTCCACGGTACGCAACGCCTGATAAACAGGTCCAGCACCCCCGATGGCATAGATCTTCCCGTCCACCACGCAGGTGGACAACTCCCATCTTCCCGTGGGCATGTCGGCTTTCCTTGTCCATGTGCCCTCTGCTGCCAGACTCACGGAAGCCAGGCCCAACGCCAAAACCAAAACGAATAAAATTGTCTTTTTCATCTTACCATCCTTTTAAAAATTGTTAATATTGCAGGCTGCATACTGTACGCAGCTTCACCGGCCACGAACCATCCCCAAAGCCTTCGGCTTTGAGGCTGCCACCCAACCATGGGAATGACAACTTACAGATTCAATCTTGACAGACTACTAGGAGCTCATCGAAGGCGGCTCGACGGCGTTGGCTGAGAACTGGCTGGCAGGCTTTTCCAATTGATTATTTTCTATTTTGCAATATCGCCATCCCCGCCGTCAAGGTCACCACTAATAACCGTTTTCTATTTGTCGTCATTATGCTTACCTCCGTTTGGCTTTCCATTACCCTAACCGTTTATTTTGTTTATGATAATACTTGAACCGGCCGGCCAACGCCAGCTATTTCACGACTATTTGCAACTTCGAATCAGCGTCTGCCAAGCACAAGCGAAAAGTCCGACGCCGGCAGCCTCAGAGTCTTTGCAATATGATACCACCTATAATGAAGATTACGCCTATTATCGTTGAGAAAAGAATCTTCTCGCCAACTGCAAAAGAAATCAGTACAAGAGAAAGGAAAGGTACTAAGTAGATCAAGCTCGTGACATGCGCGGTTGTTTTCGACAGCTTCAATGCTTTGAGCCAAAGTAGAAAAGTAATCCCCATTTCGAATAATCCCACATAAGCTGCTCCGATAATGCCGTTAAGGTTCGGGATTCTTACTCCTGCAAAAAGTAACATTGATAGAAATATAAAGATGGACCCGAATGCAAAATTAAGAAATAATCTAACAGCTTCATCGCATTTATCTCTTATGTTATAAATCCAGAACAGCGCCCAGATTACTGAACTGCCCGTCGCTAATAATACTCCCGTGGGACTGGTGAACTTAAATCCTAAAATATCACCTCGAGTTGAAATGACAAAAACACCCACAAAGCTGATGATTATCGCAAGAATGTCTTTTGGTTTGATTTTCTGGTTGAGCAAAGGTATTGACAACAAAACAAGCATTATCGGCCAAATAAAGTTCAGTGGTTGGGCTTCCTGGGCGGGGAGTATTGAGTATGCTTTGAATAAGACGGCGTAATAAAGGAAGGGATTGAGAAAACCCAGCAGAGCAGAATATAGATAATCTTTTTTTGAGAGGGCTTTGAGTAAATTCAGCTTTTTTGAAAATAATAAATAAACGAAGAAAGCAGCGGTCGATGTAATTGAGGCATAAAACAAGAGCGAAAGAACGTCTAAATAACGCAGCGAAAGTTTGAAGGCGGAAGCAGAAGTGGACCAGAACAGAACTGCAACAAAAGCACAGAAGTAGGCCTTTTTTTGTTTTCCCATATTAATCATAGCTTGTTTTTAGTAACTGTTGAGCAAATTATATACGTTTTTGCAGGCAGTTAATAGTGCAGGCGTGATTTTGCAGTTCCTACAGGCCCAGTAAAACAAAATCTTCTGCCGCGTCCGGCATCACAACATTCATTTCAATTCTCATTGTAATCCATTTTATGATGTCATTCAAGTCTCAAGATAGCTTTGGGATGTCCGAGGAACATCGTATGGGCCTGCAGAAGATAAGATGCATGACCAATAATTGCTGTAAGAAGCTAAGGAAGATATTGAAGTAAAATTCACCGTTAATTTTCTTGCAATACCGGCTTGCCGGTTGTAAAGTTAGCGCGAATTTATCCGAATGGTTTTTCCCTGAACAGAGGTTGGGGCGATTAGCTCAGCCAGGTAGAGCAGCTGACTCTTAATCAGCGGGTCGTGGGTTCGATTCCCGCATCGCCCAGTTTTCCATTGGTGCCGGCTACTAATATGCACTCCAAAGATATAATATCTGCGGGGTACTAAGTTCGTAGAGCGTGGCTCTGTCGATTCTTAGAACATTTCGATTGCGGTAACTTACCAGGTCAGTTAAAGAGAACGGCTTGCGATATGCCACGACCCGGGCCTTGTCAATGCCCGCCAGTGACTTAACCAGTTCTATCGCTTCATCCAGATAGCCAATTTCATCTATTAGCTTTTCCTTAAGTGCCTCCTGGGCACCAAAAATACCGCCGTCAGCGAGCTGTCTGACATCAGCCATCATAAGCGATTCCTTTCTTCCATCGGCAACAACCTGCACGAACCTCTCCAGGGCGGGCGTTATTACTTTGTCTCGCAGGTATTGAATTTCTTCCGGCGTTGGTGTCCTGAAGGAACTGGGCCAATCCTTTTTTTGGCCTGACTTAACAACAACCGGCAAAACGCCGAGCTTGTCTTCGAGCAATTCCTGAACAACAAGCCACCAGCTTATTACGCCGATCGAACCGGTAATCGTGGTCGGTTCAGCTATGATTTTCTCGCATGCAACCGACGCATAATAGCCGCCCGAAGCAGCGACGCCCTGCATAAACGCAATGACCGGTTTATCTTCTTCCTCGCGGTACTTCAAAATTTCCTTATAGATTCGGTCGCTGCCTGAAATCGTTCCGCCCGGCGAATTTACCAGAACAATCAATCCCTTCACCCGCTTGTCCTCCCGGGCCGCCTTTAGCTGCCTGTACACATTTTCGGCTTGTTCGCCGTGGATTATGCCTTTGAGTGTAATCATCGCGATTTTGGCTCTGGCCGGCCCTTCTCGCACTACTTCTTCGGTAAGAATACCTCTTTGTCCTGTCGCAAAGACGGCAACTACGCCGATCAGCATCAAGAATAGCGCGATGTTGGCCATAACCGACAGCGCTAAAACAATGCCCCAGAAAATCCTCCAGCCGGCCCCTTTCCTCGCTGGTTCCATCGTCGGCCCGGTTTGACCCAAGCCGGAAATCGGCTCTGCCGGTTGCGGCTGCGTTGGACCTGATAGATTATCGTTCTGCTCAAAATCCATGATAAACCCTTTCCAAAATAACCGCCGGCATTATAGACTGCACAAACTCCGCTGTCAATCTTCAAATATTTACACGGTTATCCCACGCTGTCACTACGAACAGCCCCCATCTATCAGAGCAACCCGGCAATCTCTACCCTCAATCAGAAATGAATAAGTTCCTTGTTCGATATTCGATATTCAGCCCTACGTTTCAACGGCTGCTTATCATGCTTTTTCGCGACATAAAGTCGGCCATCGGCTGTTTTTTGGTGCAATCTGACCAATTTTAGAGCAGAAAAAATTTGAGAAATCTCTAAAAGATAATAAAAAATCTCTTGACCCCTCCAACTTCATCCTATATTTTATCCCTCGATAACGTAAGGATGAGGGTGTGTGGGACTATCATTCTTTTCAAGTCTTCCCACCAGCGGAGGCTGTTTTAAGAAGTTGCTATACCTTCAAAAGGAATTGTATGGCTACTTTCATGGAAAAAAGCAGTGTAAATGGACTGAATAGGCATTTATGGCCAGGCGGTGCTTTGCCGGTCCTCCCCGGAAGGTTTCCCTCCAGTCAAGGCCCTTTTCCACCTCTGCAATTCATCAGCCCTGAAATACGCGATTGCCTGACTGAGCGAGATAGGCTCGCAAATCAATATAATCTTTATTCGGCCAAAACAGTAATCGACAACTTTATCCAAGAGAGGAGGTGATGAGCCTATGGGCCAAAACTCGTAATTTTTTGCGTAAATGGATTTGGATTTGTGTGTTATGTTTTTGTACCACGTATTGTTAACAATTAATTGGAGAAGAAATTATGAAGACTTTAAACAGAAAAAAATCTATTAGCTTATGTTCTCTGTTTGTACTGGGGGCGTTTCTATTAATGAGTAGTTACGCTTATGGGAGTCCGGATTATTATAACTACTGGACTTGGGATACAGGTTACTCAAGCGCATACGGAGTTGATGGCTGGGTCGGCGGCGATGGGATCAGCAGAATCATTTTTTATTCTGGCACCACCGCATATATCTATCAAGTGACGACAACGCCTGGTCCAGATGGTGATAATCCCAACCTGCACCCTGATAATCCAGACGCTACCGGTGCAATTGCTCCAAGAGTGTTCACATACGAGTCATCGTTTTCTTTGAACAGTTCTAACTACAGCCACGAATGCGAATTCCATGTTGGCTCTAGTACCTTCTATCTTGGCGCAAAAAACGGGATCGAAATGTACGCTTTTGATGGAACCTACCTTGGAAACCTCGGGGCACCGGAACCGCCAAAGGAAGGTGGTTATTCAACGCAATCTCTGGCCTACGATGCCCCGAACAACGACTGGTGGGCAGGGAGCATAGGGTTTGACGGCTGGGTAGAGATGTACAGCTACGACGCAGACAACGTTGGTTCGGCCTGGCAACTGGAGTTCAGTTATGTCACGCCGGGCAGCCACCACGATGGTCTGGAAATGCTACCCAACGGCAACCTGCTGACTGCCGATTATACGGGAGAAATTCTGGAGTATCAGCAAGACGGTACCTATGTCGCCACACACAGTCACGATCCTTGGGACCACGAGCTGGAAGGTATGGGTTCTGGAGCCCTTGGCCACTATTGGGGCGGTACACATAGTGGCCTAATTTTTGAGTTTGGAGGCGGTTCTCTACCGCCGTCAGTTATCGAGGTAGAGATTGACATCAAGCCGGGCAGCTTCCCCAACTCCATTAACCCAGACAGTAAAGGCGTAATCCCGGTAGCTATCCTGACCACGGACACTTTTGATGCCAGTATAGTTGAGCCAATAACAGTGGGCTTTGGTCCCGATGATGCGCTACCTGTTCACTGGGCACTTGAAGATGTGGATGGCGACGGTGATCTCGACTTTATCTTTCACTTCAAGGTGCAGGATACAGGCATCAGCGAAGGTGACACCGAAGCCACTCTTAATGGTTTTACCACGGGTGGCATAGATATTATCGGCACCGACTCGGTCCGGACTGTTCCTAAAGGTAAGCCTTAAAATTCGAGAGTATAGCGGAACCCTAATAGAAGGTGAGGATGTGGTAATCATCCTGAAGAAAGGCAAAAAGTAGCAATTAGGCGAGGGGCTGGGCTACCGCTCAGCCCCTCAGTCCTCATCGCAGCCGTTCCTTCAGCCTCTCGGCTTACCAAGCCAGAGTGCCGGAAGACGGAGGACATGGACGGCGGGATTTTTGAGAGACAACCGGTTCAAGACAGCAGGTGATGCCATTATGGGCTGAAACTGATAATTCTCAGGTGAAGATGTAGGTCATGTTATTGTAGCGCGTATTGTTAACTTAACAACTTAATAGCAGGAGAAGAATTATGAAACGCAAAGGTGAAATGAGCCAAGCTTTATTCTTGGGGGTGATCTTTCTGTTCGTCTGTGCATTCGTTGGCAATGTTTTCGTTGGCGATGCTAAGGCGCAGTCATGCATCCCGCCCCCTGAGGGCATGGTGAGTTGGTGGCCCGGTGACGGGAATGCAGATGATATTGTAGGCGGGAATGATGGAAAGCTGTGGCATGATACTACATTTGCCCCTGGCAAGGTTGGTGAAGCTTTTAGTTTTGATGGTGAGGATGGTAAGGGTGATACTGTGCGGGCTGTTGGAACGGGCATCGATGACTTACAGGAGCTAACGATTGATGCCTGGGTAAAGCTCAATTTTATGGAAGGAGACCAAGAACGTTTTGTGACACTTACTGGTGAAAAGGCGGTTTTGCGACATGATGGACAGAATAGCTTTGGGCAGCTTCACTTCTATATGAGATTTGATCTGCATGATGATTATCATCACATTCGGGTTAATGAGGTCTTAGGAGTCGGAATCTGGTATCATGTTGCGGGAACGTATGATGGCGAAGTTATGCGATTGTATTTAAATGGTGCGGAAGTTGACAACCTCCCGGTAACCGGGACGGTTCATACTGGAAGTGGTGTTGAATTGAGTTCCCAAGCCGAACCTATCAATGGTCTTCTTGACGAGGTTGAAATCTTCAGCCGCGCCCTGGGCGCTGATGAAATCTGGGCCATCTATAATGCAGGCAGTGCAGGCAAGTGCAAAGCCACTGTGGCACTAATTAAAGCCGTTGAGACGATCAATGAGCTTGATCCAAAGAGTTTCAAGAACAAGAACTTAGGTAATGCTCTGACCAACAAGATAAACGCTGCACTGGCGATGATCGATGAGGGACTTTACGCCGATGCGTTGCATAAACTCCAGCACGACATCCTGCAAAAGACAAATGGCTGTGCCGATACCGGTAAACCGGACAAAAACGACTGGATAACAGATTGTGACGCCCAGGACGAGGTATATCCTCTTATATTGCAGGCCATCGAGTTTCTGGAAATGCTCATATAACGCACACGCAAGAAGTCATAAATGAACTTGAAAAGATAAGGAAGTAAACCAACAGGTTCGCGAGATGAAGGTCTGGGAAAGAAACGGTTTTTTATTCCGAAATATCAACAATTCTTTGAAAGGAGCTGAAAATGAAAACACTAAACAAAAAAATTATATTTTTAGCAGCTTTTATTGCTCTTAGCTTTGCCTTTGCAGGAACTGCTTTTGCTCAAGTTCAGACACTGTATACTTTTGCTCGGGATAAGGGTACGGAGCCGGAGGATTTTTATTTAGCCAAGATTGACCCCGCCACAGCCGAGATTTCGATTATCAACCAGTACGAGCCGCTCGTCAAGGAGGAAAAGGTTGCGGGCTTGGACTTCTCGCCTTGCGCGGGAATCGACGGAAACGTTTACGGCGCAAACAAGGCAGAGCTTAGAGAATACGACATTGTAACGGGCGAGCTAAACGTCGCACTGAGTTTGACAGGGGACCTCAAGAGCGCAACTGCATTTGCCTTCCATCCTGATGGGAGGCTTTTCGCAACGAACAATGGCTTGGACGCTCTTTACGAAGTTGACCTGTCGACTGGCGGCTCGACATTGATAGGGCCTGTGGGCTTTGACATGAAAACATCGGGCATGGATTTTGCCCCCGACGGCACGCTGTATCTTATTGAAGGCGGCAAAGGCGAGCCGAAGGGGACGCACAGCCTCTATACGGTGGATATTGAAACTGGCGCGGCAACGCTGGTTGGCCCGGTGGGCTATGAATTCGGTTCGACCGATATCGCCATCACAGACGGTGGAACCTTCTATGTCTCGGCAGGAGGAGTGGAAGCTCCCGACGGCACGACATATGGCAAGACTCTTCTCACCGTCGACCCGGGTACCGGGACCGGAACGATCATCGGCAAACTGAAGCATCCCACCAATTCCGATATCAAAGCTGAGGTCGCCGCTTTGGGCTGGGGCCCCGTTGAGGATACCGTGCCGCCGACCATCAACAGCGTCTCGGCCAGCCCGGATGTATTGTGGCCGCCCAACCACAAGATGGTAGACGTGACAGTGACGGTTGACTGTGAGGACATCTGCAACCCAGAACCTGATTGCTGGATTGTGGGAGTCACCAGCAACGAGCTCATCAACGGGCCGGGCGACGGCAACACCGAGCCGGACTGGGAGTTGTTCGACGACGAGCCGCTGGTAGTTCTGTTGCGAGCGGAGCGCGCCGGAGGCGGGACCGGACGCATTTACACGATTCATATCGAATGTATGGACGCTTCTGGCAATATCGCCGAGGCAATTGTAGATGTAATCGTGCCGCACGACCAAGGCAAAGGAAATAGGTAAGATATGCTAACATGGGCTGGTGGGCTTTCGCCTGCCAGCCCGCTTTCCCATCAAGGCTGAATAGTACATGGACAGCGGGATTTTTGATGGACAGCCGATTTAAGTGAGGAGGTAATGTGCCTATGAACTAAAACCAGCAATTTTTGAGGTTGATGGATTTGTGTGTTATGTTTTTAAACTGTGTATTGTTAACAATTAGGTTCTTTCGCAAGATGAATGAAAACATTGAACAGGTAACGTTTCAGACAATTAGCCGTATTTTGTTGCGAAAGAACGAAATAAAGAAAGGAGCAAGACCATGAAACGATTGACACTAGCATTCGCGGCACTGCTACTGTTGTTGCTGGTATGCACCCCGACGAAGGCGACCGAGGAGACGGTAACCGTCTCTGCCAATGATACGGTGTACTTCGCTGGCCACACACTCGATGAACTGCGTACGTTAGCAGTCGCCGCAGGATACCATTACGGCGAAGGTGGCAATGATGACGACTACTGGCATGACTTGGACGATGATACTGCGTCGTTGCCCGGGGTTTATGTCGATCTTGCTGGATTTGGGAACTTGCTTTCGGTTTCGGCGTCCGGACTTTGGGGCAAACAACCTAACGTTGGTAGCTGGACGGGGCCGGAAGGCAAAGTAGACGGTGATGCCAATATTAGCAGTGCGCAATATGGTGTGTTCGGCATTAGTCTTCTGGATGCGCCAAAGCAGCTACTCGTCGGAGTGTTCGTTTCCGACGCGAAACCCAACCCGTTGTCCACCCCACCCCAAGCGCCGGTGATCCGCGATACTGGCGACCTTATAACAACGCCCGCGTTGAATCAGGCGTTTGGCATCGGGGCGATTTTGAATATCGTAGTTCCCGATGGTGCAACGAAACTTTATTTCGGGATGCACAATGGCCACGAATGGAGCAATAACGGCGGTTCGGTGAGCGTAACGGTGAGGGCGGTGGATATTGATATCAAGCCTGAAACACTCAATCTGAAGAGTAAAGGAGTGTTTACAGCTTTCATTGACCTTCCTGAGGGATTTGATGAGGAAGATATTGACATCAGTACTGTAGAGTGTGAAGGTGCTCCTGCTGTGAATGCTATGATGGCTGACGATGGCAAACTCATCGTTAAATTCGACAGAAAAGATCTTGAGGGAGTATCACCTGGTGACGCAGTGGAAATGGTTGTGACGGGACAGCTAAATGATGGCACGCATTTCATAGGAAGCGATACCATCAGGGTCATAGATAGAGGGGGCAAGTAAAAATAAAGTGTTGCTTTCGTAGTTTGCAATTGAGGGCTGTAAGTTCAGGCTTGCAGCCCTTTTTCTTTTCTCGCCAAGCGTGTACGCGCTCAGCCAAGTATCAATTGCCTCAAAAATCTATGCAACCTGTGGTTAAGATTCGTGCGAATTCGTGGTTATTTTCTTTAGACGCCTTCGGGCGTTTTGGACATACTTAATGAGTTGGTCGGCGTATTTAGATGTTTGGCCGGCCCAAAGCCAATTGATGATTCTTTCTATTCCAGCATCATCCAATTTGCGCCAATCGCCAAACCGTAAATCGCCGGGCAGATTATTTTCGTCCGCCGTCTCCAGCAGCACAGCGATACCAGCCATAGCTCCTAAAGCCATATTCGTCGGCTCGATACCGTATTCCAGTGCCAGTTGCATAGTCCCGAATATCCGTCCGTTTATCCTGAGTTTACGCACCGCATCGCGAACGACCCTGGCAACCGTATCTCCCAGGTAAGGGTTGGTCATGCGTTCGAGCAGGTCCTGGGCATAATCTCTAAAACCGGCCTCGGTAAAAAGTCTATCTCCGAGAGAAGCATACTTTCTTATAAGTGCCCTACCGGACTCCTGTAAAAAAGCCTTTCTGCCGATTTGCATAACGGCCTGGTCTTGTTTCAGTTCGGTCATCTTCGCGTAGCCCTTGACGGCGCCGATAAAGCCGAGCAGCGAATGTACGGCGTTATGGCCGTACAGCTTTGCCTCTTCGAAGGCTAATAGGTCATCCTTTTCGATAAAGACTTCAATGCCCGGCTTGAAACCGGTAATCTGCGTTCGGCCCACCAAGATTCGGTTAAACTCTTCCACCAGAAAGGAACGCTTAATACCCGGTGCTATGGTTTTCAGCTTCAACTCTGCGATTTCAGCAGGGCCGGCAACGCCAGCCATGATCCGTCCAGAGGACGGTATGATCCTGTCCAGAGCTTCGCTCTGGCCCGCCTCCGGCGGGCCGGCAACGACTCTGCTCATCTTGCCAATCACTGTGTTTAGAAACTGCACTTTTTCTGGTGACAGTGCACCAATCTTTTTGGTAACGGCTTCTTCCAGCATCTCTGCGGCGCGATTATTGTTTTCCGCTGTGTAGATTATTGTTGCCTGTGCTTTGCTATTTTTCAAACCGTCAGCTATCAATGAGGCGGCACTGCTTGCTCCGGCGGAGTCATAGAAATCTACAGAAGGAAGGCAGGTGGTTATTTCCGTGGACTGAGCTAAAGCTTCAAGAAGCATTTGCCTATCTGCTGCGACGTTGGGGGCATATAGCTCGACGTTGTCAATCTTTAGCACTTCGACGCCGTCGGCTTTGGCCACGTTGACATAATAGCTTCCCTTGTTAGCTTTGACTGCATCGACTATCTCAGCGTCAATCTCGGCTGCAACTATCCGCGCAAAATTGCCGCTTTGAAATGCCTCCTTGACAAACAGTCCGCCCTGGATCGGCCCAAATCCGAAACCGGTAAATATATGTTCCGCCATAATCACTGACCTGCGGTCTTTAGAAAGCGACTGATTTGTCTCTTGTCCGTTAAAACTGTCATTTCCAGGTCATAGGTTTTGCTCTTTCCCGGGGCGATGTGAATCAGTTTTTTTTGCTTTCTCGCTTTGGCCTGGCCGATTGGCGGATTCGTTCCCGGCTCCAGTGCCGTGACATATTCGCCGGGCCCCCAGTGCTGCCAGTTGCTTAGCCAGGGTAATTGCTTCTTCTGATACTTCATAACAAGCGCAAGGCCAAGCCCTCGATTGTAAAGGCCGACGGTGCACATCCTGTTTTTATCAGCGGCCACGTCAATAAAAGCACAGCCTTCGCCGCCGCCTCTGTGACTGTCGAGCGGTTTTTGGCACTTTCGGAAATTGCATTTACTGTTGAATACCGCGTTGTCCATATCCATACCACGCGACACCCATTTCCCCTTACATACAATCTCTGTCCCTTCGTCAACTAACGGCCAGCCAAAGTTACAATGATACAATATCATATGTGGCACCGGCGTATTGCCAACATTTGTTACAATATCGTGAATTCGAATAGACGGCTCGCCGATGGTGCTCGATATAGTGCGTTTTAGTTCCAGACTCGGCCCGAATACCTGAGACTGTTTCACCACCGCTGTAATACTCATTCGAGGTTTTTCTTCTGTCAGGTCCGGCTGCACAACTGATTCGAGCTCGCCGGGAAGATTGCTGATGCGTCCGTGCAGACCGCGCTGGCCAAACTCGTCAGTTTCGGGCCCGCCAACGTGGGTCAAGCCGCAGGTTGTCAATAAACCGCCGGCAAAAGAATATAGCCATTCCAGTCCCCGGTTGGCATCGGGTCGGGGGGCTGTCACACCCGCATGGCTGAGCCACGCAAGACTGTATTGATTATAGAAGGCATCGACGATATCCAGCCCCCTATCGATAACCACTTTATATCGAAGACCAGAGCCCGTGTTCACCCAGGCGATTCGGGTCCCTTTACCCAGGCCGTTATCCAAAATAGAGGTCTCGATACCTCCAACCTGGGCGTGATTGCCAACCTTATTCCGCCGGTCAGATTTATGGTCCTTCGCGGCCATTTGCGTTTCCTTTCTCTTTCCTGGTCCGCTTAACTCAAAGCGTTTTGCAATGCGTTAAAACTCCGATAAGCTACATCGCTTCGGACAACTCTCAGCATTTTATCGTAGCTTTTGATATTGCCGTATCTATCATTAAGCGGCGCTTTTATATAAAGTGACGCGAACAGATTACCCATCTGCACCGCTTCGCCAAAGTCCATTGAGCCGTTCTTGAACTGGCGCAGGTTGCGCGCGATATACGCAATGAGCCCCGCCCTAAACGAGTCCCCTGCCCCAACAAGGTCGACCACCTCACCTCCCATGAACCGAGATTCGATTTTGTTCGGGCCGCTGACAAGCCCATCGGGGCAAATGTGCCTCTCGTACGCGCCTTCGCTGACCGTAACGCCGAACAGCTTTGTTCTGCCGTCTTTTCGCCAGAACCTTTCGGTCAAAAACTCAAGAAAGTGTATGTTGTTTTCGTGCTCTGTAAACCGGCCCCAGAGGCGCTTGGCGGCAAGGGTATTTTCAATCAGCTTGGCCTCATCACAGGATGTGAAGAACAAATCGACTTGCGGCAAAAGCGGTTCCAAAAGCCAGTACTGCTCTACGGACTTGCCCGCTTCAATCAGCTCCTGCGGATTGCCCGTTAAAGTATGACAGTCAACAATGCTAACGGCGCCCTTGCTGCGACACCATTTAACAAACTCAGCCAAATCCCGGCCTCCGTTGGCATCACCTCTTTCCGACAAACCGGAGTACATATAATAAACTATACTGGGCCGCAATCGCTCAACAGCGGCTCTGAATATTTCAAAATCGAAATCGTCATTGGCATTGGGAAAATAGGCGATCCCACCCCTGTCTTGTCCGGAGGTGCTGTGAATGAATGTTGTCCCCGTGGATAAATGGGGGTGTATGTGGGTCTGCGACATATCAATATCGCTGGCTGTCATCACATCATAAAAAAACCTGCCCTGTGCATCCAACCCATCGTAATCCCCCCTGCCGAGATTGGCCCCAACGGCAACTTTCAAGCCGGTCCTTGCAATCAAAGGAGCCGTGTTTCCAGGGCCGCCTGCGGTAGCAAAACCCTGCTCTATCCATTGCCTCAACTGCTGCTGAGAGTAATTCGGCATATCTTCGGTTTTGCACTTGGCCAATCCTCCTTTGCCTACCAGCTCATCGGCAAATTCGAAATCCGGCCTTCTCAAATCTGCCACCGCAGTATTTAGAACCAAAACATCTGTAGCCATACTTCGCTTTCACAAAATCCGACCCAATGTCATCTCAATGCATTTCAGCTTCACATGTCCCTATGCCGGGCCTGTAAAAATTGAACTGAACATTAGGGTGCCCAGACAGAAGCGACATCGGAACCGAGCTATCAGCGATTTTCTTACTTATCATAAGGGTGGTCAATCTCATCCCGAAAGGATTGTCGTGCGTGCCTGCCTGCCAGATTGAGACTTTTTCCGCCTTCCATGTCTCCACAGGCCCCACCGTAATTGCCTTGGTGGGCACACTCGTAACCACGCCGCCGCCACTGGTTCGCGCATTCTGCATAACAGTCACCGGATGCAAATCCACAACTCGCGTCGTAAGCCGGCAATATTCCTGCGGCGTTGGCGGCTCGTCTTTGTATTTGCCTTCCCGCTTAACCGGGTCGTTAAATGCCCAGTGTTTTATATCACCCTGGCCGCCCTGCATCACTGCACAGCGAACAGGCTCCCAGCTCTTGGTGTACTGCGTCGTATCAGACTTGGGAAAATGAATGTTGGACTCGGGCATTTTAAGCTCGTTGTCAATTCGATTAAAGCAAAGCTCCATATCCGCCTTTGCGAAAGACAAAGGATGCGATGGCGGTACCTCTTTGCCATCCATATACCACTCATCCATTCCCCAGAAATGGGCGTCTTTGAGGTTCAGCCCCAATTCATTTACAATACGCGCCACAAGCGGGAGCTGCTCGGTCGGCCCAATCGGTCCGCAGATGCCTGCGGGATTGCCGGCTGTGGCCTGTTTCCACGCCGTGATATACTCCAGGGCCTCTGCTAAGTAAAAATCTTCAAGAGTGTCATAGAACACAACCTTGAAACCTTCTCTGCTCAGACCAGCCATATCTTGCCCTGTAAGTTTAGCTGCGTCGTTAAGAATCTCATCATCAAGCGTGGTATAATCCCACCATTGCGGTGCTAATATGCTAATCTTTCTTCCCATCCTTGTTCTCCTTTTATGCTGTATGAACCAGGTCACCAAGTTCGGACTTTAGGATATTATCTTGCGGATACGCATGGCCCAAATGCTGTCTGAAACCCTCGGCAAAACTGCAATTTATTTCCTTGCCTCTCTTCTGGCCCAATGCCTTCATTGCGATGACGTAGTTATCTATGCCGTGATGTTTCAAAAGCCAATTGCGCTGACTCTCGTGACAGCAGAGCATTTTTTCTTTAGTGTCCATTACACTGGTAATATCAACTATAGTACCGGCTTTTACCTCGGCGCCGAAGTTGTCTTTGCCCTCCACCGGGTCCATGTAATAGAGATACGGCACGGGCTCAAACGGCTCAGCGCCGGAAGTTTCGACATTCACAACTCCACATGCAAAACAGGCCGTTTGAGCAAGCCTGCTGGCCATCTCGTGGTCAACCATATAATCCGAAGGGCTCAGAGTAAAAACGATAGTAGGCCGCACCTTCCGCACCAGCTCAATGGCTTTGAGCAATGTTGGCCGGTCGTATGTAATAAAAATATCACCACATTCGAGGCAATGATAGCTGCCGTCTAATATGCTCGCCGATTTGGCAGCTTCGGCTCTGCGAATCCTGCTGATTTCATCACGGCTGTATTCGACTGTGCCGCAGTCGCCCGGTGCCATCGTGGCAATATGGATCTGCCAGCCTTTTTCACGAAGCAAAACAAGCGTCCCTGCGCACATAAACTCGGCATCATCAGGGTGAGCACCAAAACTCAAGACAATCTTGTTACTGTTCATAATCATACGTGACTGTCCTCTATTTTCCAAGAAGGTGACGTATAAGTTGAGCTGCCTTTTGAGCGCCATCCGTGGGGATCTGTGCATACTTCACATCTTTACCAAGATTAGCAATCACTTTCTCGGCCAGGACCTCTGGCGTCGTTTCATAATACGACATCCTTACCCCGGCCCTATGTCTGGCTAATCGTTCCGGTATATATATCTGTTGGTCAAACTGTTGCTCCAAAGGAAAGTAAAGGAACGGTCGCTTCAGCGCAGTTAGCTCGATTGTAGAAGTGCCACCTCCCACAACTACGGCCAAGTCGCTCGCCGCAAAGTGTTTGTAGAGATCAGGAACATATGTCCTGATATCTACGTCTTTCGGAAGGTCCAGGGACTCTGGGGAGAGCAGACTTCCGCAAACTATTACCATACGAAGATCTGGAATTTCCTTTTTTAGGATTGGGTATGCACGTCCACAGAGTTCAAGCAGCTCCTTGCCAAAGGAAGCACCGCCGAGGGCACAAACTACCAGAGGCTCTTGGCCATATCCTAACTTCGCCCGAATCTTTGCCTTATCTGCGTATTCTGCAGGATCAAATCGAATAACATACCCCAAAAACTTGCAATTTTCTTTTGCCCATTCCCGGCAATTGGGCAACAGGAAACCAGCCTTAATATCGTGGATATCTTCCAGTTCACCTACGAAAAAGTGTGTAACTAAGGGAATACGCGGTACCCGCAATAAATCCTTTCGGTCCAGGCTATAAACAAAAAGCTTCTCCAATGGGTTTTTTGTCATAGCAATTCCCCCGATAAAATCAACTATCATCACAAAGGGGTGGTCTATATGGATCTGCTTGGAACCCAGAGCAAAGGTTATCTCATAGGCTTCATCGCCGATGATGAGATCAAAATGGTACTTGCTGGTTACCTGTTTGAAGATTTCGACGTTGTGCGCCCACGCCTTTCTTCCATAGAACACGTACTTCATAACGTTTAGTCCAAAGCCCTCAGTAGCTTTTTCACCCACACTGTTGTAATCGGCACTGAGAGCGGATTCAGCAAGAAGTTGCTCGCGAGCTTCCTCAAGCACCTGAGTTGCCAATGGAGAGGCTAACCACGATAGCTCGGCTTCTGGAATCTGCCTGCGTATTTCCCTCGCTATCGCAATGTCCCTCGTGATATGGCCCATTCCCCCTTGCCAGCTAATATACAGAATTCTCTTCTTTGCCGTCTTCATATCTCCTTTCGGCGCTGTGCTCTTTCGCAACAAAATACGATTGATCGTCAAAAAACCTTTCGAGGAAAATACAGGTCGGTTACCTGTTTCCTTATTAGTTTTAATTTATGCTACAGCTCTACGTTTTTTCCTTTGCCGCCTTCGGCTTTCACACCATACATTACCCAGAAAGCCAATTGGCGACAACTAAAAATACGAACTATCAGCTACAAACTGCGTTCGCCAATCCAAAAAATGGCGAAAAGATATTTTGTCCATTGACTGCACGAAATGTCTCTTAAGTTTTGCTCAAAAACATGCATTTTTGCAAATTTTTATGAATTTTTTACGAATTTTTGAAATTACCCCTGAATCATTGCAATTATTTGCCCAGCAGGCGTTTAAAAAAAATTCACAAAAAGTCTCGAAAACGAACTGTCCAAAACCCACTCCCGACTGGCCCAGATGCCATGCAACTATCGGTTCATCAAAAATCTCCACGTCCGATATAAGCCTCCGAATTTAACATTCCCTGAGCTTTCAAAGCCCCCCATATTCACACTCCATTTCCCGACCGCCTCAGCAGTTGAACAAAAGGAATCAATTTCGGCCGTTTCACATAAATACCCAGCAAGAAAAAATTTTGATTTACTTTTTAATCGCGTATAATACAGTTGTTTCTGCTTTTCTTTAAGAGCTTGAAATCATGAAGACCAGCTTGAAAAAACTCACCGATGCAGAGCTTCTTGCCCGCTACGTCGCCGGCGAGGAGGCCGCATTTCGGGAAATCGTAAATCGTTATAAAAACAGCCTTTATGCGTTCTTAAGGCAGTTTCTAAACCGCCAGGACCTCGTCGAAGACGTCTTTCAGGAGACATTCTTGCAGTTATTTACCAGTTGGGAGAGCTTCGATACAAGCCGACCCTTGCGCCCCTGGCTGTTCACTATAGCCGCCAATAAAGCAAAGGATGCCCTTCGCAAATTGCAACGAACATCCGCCGTCCCCATCGGCACTATGGCAAATTCGCAGGATCTGTCGTTTGATGATATGCTAAATGCCATTAGTTCTGACCGCACAATGCCTTACGAGGAACTGCAAAAGAACGAAACCGCTTTGCGCGTGGAACGAATTATAACAGATATGCCGGAAAATCTGCGGGAAATATTAGTTTTGGCTTATTTTAACAAATTTTCTTACAAACAAATGGCTGAGATATTAAGTATACCTATTGGTACAGTCAAGAGCAGACTGCATACAGCCGTTGGTCGTTTTGCAAAAGAGTGGAAAGCAGCGGTGGGGGGCAAGAAAACCAAATGAGTTCAATAAACAACAAGCAGAAACAGCTATTATTTGACTACTGCGTAGGTTTGACCTCACAAGAACAGACTGCCGAAGCCGAGGCGTTAATCTCCTCTAACCAAGAAGCGGCTGAGATTCACTCCAGACTCCAAGCCACTCTGGCACCACTTGAAAGCGTAGAATTTGAGCCCTGTCCGGATGGTCTGGTAGAGCGCACGGTTCGGCAAGTTAGCAATCTTGCAGATTCGGGCCGGCATCGGCTCGAGCAATTGCTTGTCAGCGAACAAACCCAAAAAGTCACTACTAAGGCTGCTTTCTGGCGTAACTTAAGCGAAATGGCGGCGGTGGCGGCAGCGGTTATACTTGTCACAGCGGTTTTGGTCCCTACATTGAGCTTCGCCCGCCAAAAATACCGGCAGCAACGGTGCCGAATGCAATTAGGGAGTATCTTTCAAGGCTTGAGCAATTACATTTCTGACCACGATGGTCAGCCGCCCGCTGTTGCGAGTGCAGCGGGGGCACCCTGGTGGAAAGTGGGCTGTCAGGATAAGGAAAACTGCTCCAATACACGCCATATATGGCTTCTGGTGAAAGGCGGTTACGTCGATTCAGTCAACTTTGTTTGTCCCGGTCGGTCTCGGCGCCAAACACCTCGGCTCAAGAGCTTCCAAGTGCAAAACTATAACGATTTTCCCGGGAGAGAATATATCACATACAGCTTCCGAATAAGGTGCCGCATGCGCGAAGACGGAAGGCTACTCTGCCGAAAAGTTTTAATGGCAGATTTGAGTCCGCTATTTGAAAAACTGCCCGATGACTACACCAAGTCGCTTAGGCTGCGCCTGGACAAGAAGTTATTAACCATTAACAGCAACAATCACAAACGGCGCGGGCAGAACGTCTTGTTTGGCGACGGCCGTGTCGAATTTCTAAAAACACGTCATACCGGCATCTCAAAGGATGATATATTCACACTGCAGGACACCGATATTTATCAAGGCTGCGAGGTGCCTTCCCGCGAGACCGACTTTTTCCTTGCTCCGTAATTTGTTTCGCATTTCGCGTATCATATCTCGTATTGCATGGGCGGTCAGAATCCGTCGATAGATTCACCGTGGCGGTATAATCCTGATTCCCACCGGGGCCGAGGTCGTAGTTACCTCACTGCTGTCTGTCGCTCTTGCAGTGAGACGGTAGGCACCTCTGGCATACTCCCTCCAGTCGGCTTTCCAACCGTCGGAGCCATCATAATCCTCGTGGATCTTCCTTTCGTCGACAAAGAATTCCACCTTTACCACTGACCCGTTAACATCCCATGCTTCAGCTTCGATTTCAATTGCAACCGGCTGCATGAAGAATATTGCGCCATTCTGTGGGCTTATGATATTTACAACAGGTGGTTTTACGTATCTCAACCAATCTTCTATTAACAGAGCAAGGTCTGTTGTATCCACTACACCATTTCGATCCAGGTCACCCGGCTGGCCGGCAACGCTGTACTCGATTATACCGGCCTTTGGGGGGTTTTCGGTTCTCATCCAATATTGAGCTTGAGCGGCAAAATCTCTCGTGTTGACAATCCCATCATTAGTTAAATCTCCGAGCAGCGTCCAATCGTACGGAGGCATACTTGCCTCGGCTGTGCCACCGTAGGTCCCCATATTGATGCGTAAGTTAACTCCCCACTTATTAGCAGGGTCACCCGGCATACTCAACAACTCACCGTCCAATGGTGAGCCCGGATTACCTGCATCAATACACTGGCTGGTTATTTTATCGTAGTGCCAACGCTGGCGTTTGTTGTCCCACCGCCAGCCCGTGCTTTTCAAATGGTAGTCACCGGTATTGGGGTCGACAAAGAGCGGGTCACTGTCGATGTTTCCAATACCCTCCAGACTTCCGGCCCAACCCTGGATACAGCAATAGCTGGCGACCGAAGTTTCAACGCTGTGCGAATCGCTAATCTGCGCCGATTCATCCATACCCTCGAACTCACTGTTGCCCCAGAGAATGCAGTTAGTTAGTTTAGAAGCGCTGCCCCGTCCGTTCCATATCCCGCCTCCCATCTCTGCCGAGTTCCCGGTTAATGTGCAGTTGATCAGCATCGAGGCCGACTCGTAGTTTTTCATCGCGCCGCCGTATTCAGCCGAGTTCTCACTGAATGTGCAGTTGGTCAGGGTCGGGTCGCTGTCATAAGAGTTGTACATACCACCGCCATGTTTTGCCGAGTTTGCGCTGAACGTGCACTTAATCAGGGTCGGGTTACTGCCCTGGTAGTTGTACATCCCGGCACCGCTATAGCTGGCTGAGTTGCCACTGAACGCGCAATTGGTCAGTGTCGGGCTGCTATTTACCATATTGCTTATTCCGCCGCCGTTGCCGAGCATGGATACGGTGGATTCCGCTGAGTTCTCGCTGAATGTGCAGTTAATCAGGGTCGGGTTGCTGTTGTAAGAGTTGTACATGCCGCCGCCGTAGTCTTTGGCTGAGTTGCCGACGATGATGCAGTTGGTAATTGTCGGACTGCTTGCAGTGCACCTGATAGCAGCACCACCAGATTCAGTGACAAAGCCATTGGCAATTGTAAAGCCGTCCAGAACGGAGTTTTTATCTTCGCCACTGTGGAAATCGAATCCGCGTCTCTCACGTTGGCAGTCGATAATGCAATTCTCCGGGCCATTTTCGCTCCTTACTGTGATAGCTTTTCCTTTAAAGTCGATATTAAAATTTCCTTCGTCGGTGTATGTCCCGTCAGCAACCCAGACCGTATCACCTTCCGAGGCATCGTCTATCGCTGCCTGGATGGAGGGATAGACACCTGGTACGTAAAAACCGAGGAATTCTGCCGGGGTAGCAAACGAATAGCCCAGACCATCGTTGTCCGCCACGGTCTCGTTGCCCACTGCATCGACCAGGTCTATAACAAAATAGTAGTCAGTGTTGATAGCCAGAGGCCGGAGCTCGACGGTGTGATTTGTACCCATCATAACATCTTCTTTCACGAGAGTATACGGCCCACCACGTGCCGGACCGCAACGAATCTGGGCTCTGGTTGGTTCGTTGGTCATGAACGTTATACTTGCCACATGGCCCCGCGTTTCAACCTGGACGTCCAAAACCATCGGCACTTCACAATCCATAAGGGCACTATCCATCGTTACCGCCGCGTTACCAGTGCCGTCATTGGCATCAAAATATATTGCGGTGATAACCTCGCCACAGGAAACCTGGACCGTGCCATCTCCGGTATTCGGCTCGCCTGAGCCGATTGAAATTGTCCCGGTAAAAACACCGAACGCGGGAGTTGTTTCGGTTAGAACAACCTTTTCCAAATCGCCGCTACCTGTCATGATGGTTGCTTCCTGGCTGCCCTTACCCTTAAGGTCCCAATCTACCAGAAGCATACCAGCCACACTGCCGCAGGCATAATAACCATGATCGAGATTGATATACCCTCGTGAGGGAACCACCGCATGCATTGCCTTAGAGAGATTAACCCGTCCGTCTGAAAGGCAAATTCCCGGTGCAATTGGGTCGGCCGTCCTCATAAGTATGTCATATACCTCATCATATGTCATTAATGGATTGGCTGAAAGTAAAAGTGCACAAGCACCCGCAATATGCGGACAGGCTGTCGATGTTCCCGATGAGATAGCTGTGTATTCGTCGTAGGGTGTGTCAGCCGAGGTACCTGCTGCCCTTAATGATAGAACGTCAACTCCAGGTGCTGCTATATCAACCCAATCGCCGTAATTAGAAAAAGACCATTTATTGTCATTTGAATCGGTTGCCGCCACCGAAATCACATTCTCATAACCAGCCGGATACCGTGGTGATTCTGAATAATCATCATTGCCGGCTGATGCCACTATTATTACACCCTGGCTGTAAGCGTAATCAATCGCGTCTTTGAGTGACTTGGACTCGTCGGCGGCGCCCCAACTATTGGAAATAACGTCGGCTCCGTTTGCCACGGCATAATAAATAGCAAGTACTGCATCGGCTATGCTTCCTTCTCCGAGCGAGCCCAGGAACTTAAGGGCCATTATCTTGGTATTCCAGCAAACCCCTGTAATGTCAAGGCTATTATCTCCCTCAGCGGCAATTATGCCGGAACAATGGGTGCCGTGACCATTGTCGTCGATAGGATCGCTGCTATTATAAATGAAGTTGTAGCCATATATATCGTCAACATAGCCATTTTTGTCATCATCTACCCCATCGGTCCCATTCAGTTCCGCTTCATTGACCCATATGTTGTCCCGCAAGTCTCTATGGTTATAATCCACCCCTGTATCTACTACCGCAACTATTGTCTGTGAACTTCCGGTGTAAATATCCCAAGCCTCTGGAGCATTCATCTTGTTCAGAGACCATTGAGCAGAAGACAGGGGGTCATTCGGCGTTGACCCAGCAACGCTGGGTCTGATCCTACCCGCCTTCGGCGGGTTTGCCGAAACAATATAGTTTAGCTCCGCATATTCGACATCAGGATTACTTCGGTACGCCTCAAGAACTTCTTCAAGCCGGCAACCCCGGCCTTGATCCCCGGTGCGCCGGGGATCACATCCGCAGTCAAGTTTAATCCTATATATCCTGTCAAGGTCGGGGACCTTTGCGCCTATGGGAGCTCGCTTGAGTCTTCTCAGAATGTCCTTCTCTTTTTGTGTCGACCCAGCAACGCCGGGTCTGATCATACCGGCCTTCCCGGCTACGGCTCGGGCCTTCGCCGAGACGAGCGGCCGGGCGTCGCTTTTTTCCCGAAGCGATTTTAGCTGTTGCTGCCTCCTTCGAAAGTCTTTCAGAAGGGGTTTAATCTCCCGAACTGCATATCTTGCATTCAACTGATCCAAATCACACGACAAGTGTGGGCAAGCGGCCGAGTCCGCCAGTGCCAGCTGCTCTTCGATGGTATCCGCGGCCGTCCTGCGGAATTTTATGATTATCTCATTTGGAACGCAGCTTTCTCCACATCGTTGCTGCCCGTACGTTGTCGTTGCCCAGCAGCGCTGGGCTTGATCCGGCCGTAGGCCGGTATGATCCAGTCCAGAGCTATGCTCTGGCCCGCTTCCGGCGGGCTCGACCGTACCGGCCTCTTGTGTTGCGTAGCCTGCGCAGAGCAGCATCGGCCAGCTCGGGAGAACGACCGCACGAGTCCCTGCTGGTGCTAATGCCACCGTAAAGGTGAGCAGGCCGCCAACGGCGGCCATGATCATACCGGCCTTCGACCGGTTTGAGAGTATTGTCTTTTTCATCTCTCCACCGTCCGTGATTGACCCTCCATGTCTGGCCTAACAGTCACCTGCAAATTTTTTAAGGCAGTGACACTATGAAGTATATCCGGGTTATGATGACAGATGAAAAACTCCGGCAACGCCCGCCTTGATCATACAGGCCTTCGGTGGGCCTCTTCACCCGAATCCACTACTATTTTACCATAAAAGCAGTCGATTTTGAAGGAACTATCGTAAATTTTGCTGTCTGCTCTATAGTTTTAATTTGACTGACATTTCCCCTGGCGTCCTATAATGATTGAACAGACATCATTATGTTTTTGATAACAAAGAAGTTATAGCAAATTGGGATACCGCGCATGGTTTGTCTTAGCTTCTTGCTCGGCGAGAGACTAAATAGCCGGTTAGACTGACGTAAGACGCAAAGAAATCCTCAGCAACTGTGAAATGTTATCGTGAATGTTTTCGATGCCTCTCGAAGGCGGGTATGATCATGGCCCACGCTGCGGGCCCGCCGCGGCACTGGATGCGGAACTCAGGATACTTGATTTGAAAGATTGATTTTCAAAGAGTTGTTTCGCAAGCATGTCATATCCTTCACTTAGCGGATGACTGGCATCGCGATAGAATCGCTCCGGTAGTACCGGAGGCATATAGTAGGGGACGTTGTTCTGCTGGAGCCAAGCCTCAATTTCACTTTTCATCTTTCGGTAAGCGCTGTGGCTTTTTTCCTTCAGCATGTGCTCGTTAAAAGGGCCAACCAGGACAAAGACCGTGTTTTTCCTCGCTTTTAACAATTTAATGGTCTGCCGGAAGAAGCTCCATTGTAGCGACGTATAAGGTTCGACCCATTGAAAATCTTGTTTGGAAATCCCTCTGTCCTCCCAGGAAACGTGCTCTTGCGGATCATCATTTCTGGAGGCCGGAAGTTCAAATGTGACAGCCCCCAAAGGGTTCTGGTACGGATGCTCAAGGGTCCATGTCGGCACGTCCATGTTCTCAAAATAGGCAATTCTCAGGTGTGAAGTCCAACCAAGGAAAGCCACATTGCGTTCTACCACAGCGGCAATCCTCCTGGAATACGAATCTTTATAGCAGGGAATATTTGGAGTGAACTGCGGGACCAGCCGAGGATGATTAAAATGGAACTCCTTAGTAGTCTGCAAATCATGTTTTTTCGAGCTCATCCACAGGGGGTTGAAATGCAGAACAACATTCTTCTCTGAGATTTGGCGCCCGTAGTACTTCAGCAAGCCCGCCAACGCCACCGGATGTATGCCGTCCACGCCCAAATTAGCGAACTGATTTCGGCCGCCCGGCAACGCCGGGCTTGATCCTACCGGCCTTCGGCCGGTTTCATTTAGATAATGTGACAGTGTATTATCTTTGGGCACATAATGTCCCCAGACGACCGAGTCTCCGATGACAAGCGTTTCGTACACAGAACAGGTCCATCGGCAGTAGCGGTTGTACAGCCAGTAGTCCTCGCCTAACTCGTATGGCAAGCGATAGTTGAGCTCAGGCTCAAATTTCTCGAACCGTTCCCAGAGCGCAGGCGCAAGACAAAAAATGGCCAACAAAACAATTCCAACGATGACCCATTCACGTCCCGGTAGTCGCACATAGTTGGAGCTGAAGGGAACACCTTCGGTCCTCAATTCTTGATTTTCGCTTCTCGATTTTCTGTTTCCACGAGCATCGAACATCGAGTATCCAGCATCCGGTATGTCTTTTTTCTGCATTGCCTTCAACCTCTGCAGCTAAACACAGCCCGCCGGAGGCGGGTCTGATCATGGCCGGCGTTGCCGGCCTGTTCAACCAATCAGAACTGTAAATAAATAAACGCCTGCTCACTCGAGGGAGCAAAAATGGCCAGGTACAGAACCATAAGAACAACGATTGCTACGCGCACCGGCCGCAGGGCAAGGACCCACTGAAGCCGGGATTCATAAGCAAACTGATAGAGCCAGACAGCGAAAATCAAGGCCAGCATCAGCAAGGGGCAATAAGGATTCGCGAATCCGGAGGTAAATATCCGCGCTATAATTACCCATGCGTCGGTTATACTTTCGGCCCGGAAGAAAATCCACGTGAAAGTGACGAAGGTAAACACAAACAGTTGTTTGACTAATTTCGGCACCCTTTCTTTGTAGAACGAAGTCCTTTCCAGCTCCCGCGTCAAGCAGCGGCCAAGAGCGTGCGCCACGCCCCAGATAACAAACGTCCAGGCCGCACCGTGCCACAATCCTGAAATCACCATGGTCAGAAACATGTTTTTATAGGTGTTAAACGTTCCTTTGCGGTTGCCTCCCAAAGGAATATAGACATAGTCCTTGAACCAGGAGGAAAGACTGATGTGCCACCTCGACCAGAAATCACCCAGGCTGCTCGCCAGATATGGGTTGTTGAAGTTCAGCATCAAGCGAAAACCCATCATCCGCGCCACCCCTCGCGCCATGTCTGTGTAGCCGCTGAAATCGAAATAAATCTGCCAACAAAACAGAAAAGTGCCTAAAATCAGCGCGGGCGACTGAAATTGCTCAGGAGCGGCATAGACCTTGTTAACGTAAAGAGCCATATAGTCGGCCAACGCGACCTTCTTGAAAAACCCCACAACGAACAGGGAAAGGCCATCCGTGATGTTCTGTACTGAGACCGTGGGCGTCTTATGCAGCTGAGGCAGCAGGTTTTTGGCTCTTTCGATGGGTCCGGCCATCAGCCGTGGGAAAAGGGAGACGAAGGCGGCGTATCTTATCAAGCTCTTTTCTCTTTCGATATTGCCGCGATAATAATCGATGGTGTAGCTCATCGACTGGAAGACATAGAACGATATGCCGACAGGTAAAAGTATGCCGGGCGTGGGGATAGCATACGGAATGCCCAACGACGATAAGAGAACGTTTAAGTTCTCGGTGACGAAGCCGCTATATTTGAAGAAGCCCAGCAGAGCGACATTGTTTACTATGCTTATGAGAAGCCACAGCTTTCTCCGGCCCCATTTATCCATTATTGTAACCGCTGTGTAGTCAACGAAAGTCGAATAGAAGATCAAAATCAGATAGAGGGGACTAAAGCACGCGTAGAAAAAGTAGGAAGCGGCCAAAAGCCAGCAAAGCCCAAACCTGGTTCCTTTTAGAACCAGGTAGGTCGGATATACAATCAGGAAGAATAGTACAAACGGCCAGGTGTGAAATAACATTTCGTTACTTTCTATCTATTTCATCAAAACACGAATGTGTGCTTCTACCGACGCGGCAAGCCCTTCCAGACCATAACCTCCTTCAAGAACAGAAACGAGCCGACCTTCACAGCACTTCTGGGCTATTTCCTTGACGATCTGCGTTAGTTGCGCAAATCCTTCTTCGGTAACCTTCATGCCGCCGAGCAGATCGTCCTTATGGGCATCAAACCCCGCAGAGATAAGAACAAACTCAGGAGAAAACGAAAGGGCCGCAGGCTTAAGTTTCTCTTCAAAGACTCCAATGTAGTCGGCATCTACGGAATCGGCCGGCAAGGGCACATTGATGTTGTAATTTAAACCTTTTCCACCGCCCTTCTCTGATTCACTTCCCGTGCCCGGATAGAAGGGATACTGGTGAACGCTAAAATATAGCACGTTGGGGTCGTCATAAAATGCTGCCTGAGTGCCGTTACCATGATGTACGTCCCAATCAACAATGAGTATCTTTGAGAGGTCATATTTCTTTTGAATATACCGGGTGCCGATAGCAACATTGTTAAAGATGCAAAACCCCATCGCTTCATCCTTTAGCGCATGGTGGCCCGGTGGACGAACGGCGCAAAAGGCGTTTGTTATCTTTTTCTCCATGACCGCATCGATGGCAGAGAGGACTCCTCCTGCGGCCGCTAATGCTGCTTGGTAAGATTCTGCTGATACTGGAGTATCTATGGAATCCAGATACCCTACGTTGTTCTCGCAACTTTTTCGAGTGCGCTCTATATATTCAGGGCTGTGAACTGCTAAAAGCCATTCCAAGGCGGCCGGCCTTGGCGAGAGCGCATATAACTGAGAGTACAATCCCTTTGCCTTCAACCTCTCGACTACCGCGACCAGTCTCTGCGGTGCCTCCGGATGGCCTTCGGTCGTTTTATGCTCGAGGTAAATATCATCATAAAGGAACCCTGTCTTTGATGTTTCCTCCGGCTGATTCTGCCTGGCCATATCCTGTTCGGCAGATGTGTTGTCGGGCGCACTTCTTACACAGCGAAACCCTATAGCGTCACTGGCAAGACAAGTATCGTTGATGGAAGGATCACTCGCTCGATAGGTTGACCGGCAGCTGTCTGCGCTGGAGTTCCATGCGCCGCCTCGCAAGACCCTTTCCTGGCCTTTGGCCGGGCCGGCAACGCCGGCCATGATCAGACCCGCCTTAGGCGGGCCTTTTGGGTCTTTCTCCGGGCTCTGTTCGTAATAGTCCTCGGAATAGAACTCATTGCACCATTCGGCCACATTTCCGTGCATATCGAAAAGCCCCCATTGATTGTGTCTCTTGGTACCAACAGGATGCGTTTTGCCGGACGAGTTCCCAGAGAACCATGCATAAGCGTTCAATTTCCGCGCATCGTTACCGAAGCTGTAATTTGTACCCGTGCCCGCCCGACAGGCATACTCCCACTCCGCCTCGGTGGGAAGCCTGTACCCGTTCGCCTGGAAATTGCACTGCCAGGTTTCTTCGTCGTAGCAAGGCTCAAGGCCCTCCGCGAGTGAACGCTCGTTGCAATACAGGGTTGCATCGGTCCAGTTTATCTGTTCCAAGGGATGCTTTGGATTCTTGAAATGCGAGGGGTCGGAGAGCTGATACTTTTTGAATTGTTCTTGAACTACTTCGAATCTGTCCATCCAAAAAGAGCTGACCCATACTCTGTGTACGGGCGACTCGTCAGGAGCACCTTTACTGTTGCCCATCTCAAACCAGCCTCCAGGAATTACAACCATTTCGATACCGGTCTTTGTCTTTATGATTCGAGGGACACCGGCAGTGTCCTTGGTACGACGGCAGCCAGAAATAAATGCCAATATCGATAGCAGACAAAAGATTCCTACTGTGAATTTAGTAAACCGTATATCCATCTGCTATATTCCTGCAGGCAGCCTTTCGTGTCACTTTTCCTTAAGCTCCTAATCCACTTAACGGCCAGGAATTGGAATCGGCACCCAGTCAGGCTCCTTATTATGGTTCCCATCGGTCGTGATTTTGACCCACTTTCCTGTCAAATCACCCACACAGATGTTCCAGCCTCTCGCTTTACCGCCGACCTGCTGCGCCCCCCTGACAGGGCCAAAACTAAAAGTGATATACCTGCCATCCGGTGAGAAGTCAGTGTGATAGACCTTCGCTGCACGCAGGCACGTAACGACTTTGCGAATATTAGCGACCCGGGGCGCACCCGACGTCAGGTCCATATCGGCGACATACAAATCCCAATCAGTCTCACCCCACGTCATCTTTCTGCCGTCAAGACTAAGGTCGGGCCTGCACCCTTTGACTCCCAACGGTCCTAAATCAAACACTCTTGTCCCGTTGGCTTCAATGGCGATGATGGTATCGCTGTAACCCATACCCCCATGCACGGCAGCGAGAAACCAATTGCCGTCGGGTGACCAACAAATAGCATAAATGTGATGTAAGGCTCTATTTGGATGCAGTCTGTGTTGCCGCGTCTGTAGATCGTAAATGAAAAGCTGCGAGGTTGCATACTCCCTCGTACTGTAGCGCTCAAATTCTCCCATTACATAAGCGATTCTTTTGCCGTCGGGACTCCAGCATGGCTGCCGAGCGTTTCCAGCAACTTTGACCCGGCCGGTCCCATCGATGTTCATGTAGTACACACTTCGGGTCTTCGTTCTTGAGCTTCTATTTCGCCGTCTGTTTGCCAGATGGGGTTCCCTTCCTATCTCTTCATCAACAACGAAACAGATCTTCGTACCATCGGGTGAGGCGTGGGGATACATCTCGTCCACATCGGGGGTATTGGTGAGATTAACCGGGTCGGAACCGTCTGCATTCATCAAGTACAGTTCCCAGTTGTCTTTACCGTTGGTCTCACGATAGGTCTCAAACACAATCTTGAAGCCGATTTCTTCGAGCTTCAGCTCCGTCCGCGGCCAAGGGACTTTTTTCAATCTTCGCCTATTTTGTACTCGCGCCCCGCCCCAACTCGCCTCGGCAGACGCGGGGGCAGACAGTCCGCAAAATGCATCATTGACCGCACCTGAGAAAAAACAGAGGACAGAAGACAGAGGAAAGAGGACAGAAGGCAGAAGACAGAGGGCAGATAATCTGACTTCTGACTTTTTTCTTGTGATATGGTATTTCTTCGCCATATTACCTGGGTTCCCATCTTGCAGTACGTCGCAAAATGGGGTTCCACCTCAGCCTACCTGAGCATATGCGCCATCCCCTCATGGCAAGTATATTACATTCGATATAGATAGCAAGAAAACAACGGCGCCTGTACTGCAAAAAGGTAGAAATACTCGATACGCGAAACTTAGCTGCGATGGCACGAAACCCTGTAGACCTGCGCGCGCTCCTCCACGCAAAAATCAACATCAAGAAACTTTTTTATTATTTCCATATTTGTTAAAAGATGACGGGAAAGCTCATTGGTTGTGCAGCAGCCAGCTTTAGACATCACCATATAGATTAAAAGCTGGTCAGCCAAAAAACTATCGACAGCAGCGCCGCCGGCTAAGAAGTCTTTGGCCAAATTGACAACCTCACTAATTACGTTCTGGGACGGCTTACCTCGCATTCCAAATGCGGTAAATACTGTTGTTCGGCTGCCGTTACATACCCGAATCATCACGCAGTTGCCGGGGCCGTCAGAATCTGTTACCTCGATGTGTTCGACGTTTTGGAACTCCAGTTTGCTCTGGACCAATAGTTTTTGTTGGCGCTGGGCGATGTGTGCAGGGAGTTTTGCGGTATATATCCGGGCGTGAATCTGTGGTTCCTTGCCCGGCACACAAAGGTTGATTGTTTGATGTGTGTTTTTCTGCCAGGGTTGAATGTCGAAAGTTATCTTCCCCCCGCCGGCGGGGAAGAAACCGTGTTTTACCAGTTTGCAATTGCCTCGGAAACCAGCCGTCGCAATAGCCGGCAAAAAAGTCTCGCAAAGGAAGTCATACGGCGGAGCCAATGGGTTATGAGTCCCGCCGGTAACGGTAACTGTCGAAGGTTTGTCGGCTAAGAACAAAGCAGGCAAGACGGTTTGAATCACCAAAGATGCAGAGCCGGCCGAACCTATATCGAAATAAAAATCGCCACCCTGAACCAGCCCGGGCTGAAAATCCAGTACTCCTGAGCCCAGAGCGGCCCCGTGGCATTGGCCGTTGCAGATCTGACAGGCAGCCTGAACACAGCTTAAGTGCTGCTTGGCCAGGCCCGGATTGCGACGGGCGGCACGAATGTTTTCAATATGCAGACTTTTGCCGGTTATGCAGGATAAGGCCAGGCTCGTTCGCAGTATCTGCCCTCCACCTTCGCCCGTACTGCCGTCTATCAATACAGTTTCCATAATTATTCACCAGGGCCCCCAGGCATATCTACCGTGGCATCCCCAATAACAAGACAGCGAATCTTGACTGTCGTCAGACAAGTTTGCAGAATGTCGAGTTGAGGCGCCCTAATTACTGTAATGTCCTTATCGTCCTGCCAGTTGTTTATTACGCCTATGGCCACATCCACACCCTTTTCATCTCTTAGTGCAACCAGCCGACCAATCAGATTCTCGCGGCTCAAATTCCGACCCCTCTGGACCGCTACATCGTTTAAGCTCACATTGTAAAGGCGCCAGTCGCGAAAGTATTTAGCGAACTGGCTCTGCCGATAGCTTCGCCTATTCTGCGGCGATTTCACTGGTATTTGCGGTGGAGATTTAATCAACTCAAGGCCGCAGCCAGGATGCTGCAGGCCCGCAAGGATGTCACTTAGCTCATCATTCTGCTGAACAGCTAAGATCAGCTTTGGTCTTAACATTCGCTGCACTGTCCACCATAAAGCGCTCGCTGCCGAACCTCTGATAAAACCAGGCGTGTCAACTATAATCAGCTCGGTAACTTTGGATACCTGCTCAACGCACTGTGTGATAGCCGCAGTTAGCTGAAGCAGATGACCCACCGGCGTTATATCGCCGACGAAGCTGATACCGTCGGCGGCAAGCTCCGAGAAATCAGCTTGCCGCTCATCGACAATTGCCCACCCGACCGTTGTAGGTGGCCCGATATGAGATTGGCCGATATCCGCATCGATAATGCCAATGGGCCGGCTCTGAGCCAACTGCTTGCCTAAAGCCGCTGCGAGGGTGGTCTTGCCGGTATCCGAGGCGCCAAGAATCAAACAGACACCCGTTTGCATTATACCTTGACCTAAAAGCTGCCGTGCGATTTTGTCCGCCCAATCGTGTGACATTTTAGTCTGCACCTTGTGTTACTTGCGACAATAGCCTACTACGACCATGTAGATAGGCTCGAGGTAGTCCGGCAGTGATAAAACTTTGCTGACGGAGCCGTCATCAAAAGCACCCACAGCCACGGAACCAAGCCCAAGCGCCTCCGCTTGAAGGTGGACGTTCTGAGCGGCGTGGCCGGCCTCCATATAAACGTAACGAACGCCCCGCTGGCCGTAACGTGTGGTTGTTCTGCCAAACTGGGCTGCAAAGACCAGCGTCAGCGGCGCAGCTTCAACAAATCCCTGTCCCCACGCAGCCGAGGCAAGTGCGGCGCGCAGGTCCTGGTCTGTTAGTTTCTCAAGCGCGTGTTTGGCACATAAATAGTGAAAGAGACCATCGGTAGTAACCACAAAAACTTCCAGAGGATAGGTTGCCCCGGCTGAAGGTACTGTGCGATACCTGCCGCCGGCGTCCTGACCCTGGGCCGCCCAGGCCAACTGGCCGATTTGCTCAAGTGTAAGGGCTTTCGGCAGAAATTCTCGCCGCGACCGGCGGGCAGCTATGGCCTTCTCCAACAACATTGAGCCGTCTTGATTCGGCTTATCAAGAGTTATTATCGTGTCCATCGTTAATCCCAACCTTTATCATTTTCAATTTGCCTTATCATACTTACGTGCTCGCCCGCCATACGTGTGGCGGGCAAGACTAAAATACCTTCGACAGCTTCTGTTGGCACTTTGAGAATTTGTTATGATGGTCTTCTCAAAAATGACAGAATTTGCGAAATTTCAGCTATTGTTTCATCGCGATTCTCGCGGGTCAGATTAAACAGTCTGGTTCCGGGATAACTCTTTACTTCAGAAATAAGGCCGGCACCTTTTCGTGCCACAGTGACTAATACCGACCTCTCGGAGGCAAAGAGCCAGCGTACCGCAGTGACAAACCTTTCGGAAAAGCATTCCATCTTGCCAATCTCGTCAAGGATAAATAATTCAGCATCGGCTCGCTCGACATCCAAAACCGGCACCACTGCTTCTTCGAAGCCTGCAACATCCACGCCGTATTTACCGACTCTAAACGGCCCTTTGATGTCCACGTGGGCGAGTATCCCGGTAGCGCCATCTAAGCCGGTCCAGCAAAAACCTTTGCGCGTGTTGTTTTTGCGAATCTCCTGCGTATAAAAACCGGCTACTTTTTCGCAGTTAAGATTTTCTATAATCTTCATCACTGCGGTCGTTTTGCCACAACCCGGAACACCAGTTAACAGGATTTTGGCTGATTTTGACGGCATAGTTTTATATCTGTTTGTGCTTTCCTGCTTGGTTTCTTAAATCAAAGGAATAATTTTGCAGCGAATAATAGCCTGCATTAGCCTTCACTTCCTTGCTCAATAATCCCTTGCGCTGCCTCAGCTCCCAATATCCATTTAAGGCGATTTGCCACCCATTGAGCCTCACCATCAAGACCGCTCCTTTGGTAAAAACGAAAAAGATTGCCATAACGATTAACAACATCGAATCGGGTTCGGGCCCCATTTTGCTGTATATTGCAAAAACTGTATTGAGCCTTGCGCAGGCAAACCGGGCAAAGGTGCACAGGCCGGGAATCGCTTTCTCTCAAATGGTTGGACCCATTCAGCACGCACTTAAAGTATATGCAGTGCGTTAAACCAAACATATGACTCGTCTCATGAACAAGGACCTTGCAGCTTCGGCGCAGCAGGACCTCTTCGTAATCCTTCCCGCGTTTGTCGCCATAAAAGGCCGGGTCGTAACGAGCAAAGCTGTAAACCCCAACTCGCTCTCGCAGCGAGGCCTGCCCAAACACGAAATTCCACGAAGGGTCGGGATAAAGATCATCCATGGTAATCGCCAGGACGCAAAAAGCATCAGCGGGAAGGTTCTTTCTGAGAAGGACTAAAACATCGCCGGTCAGGATTTGCCGATTTCGAGTATGTGGATTGATACGGGTTGTGATGGTATTGCCGCTTAGAGTCAAGCAGGGAAGAATCTCCACTTGCATAGCAAAATAAGCGGCAGCATACTCCCTCAACCTTTCAGCCAGAGGAATTTGGCCTTTCGGAAATTCTCCTAACGGTTGTAAGTAGATTTTGCTGCGGATCTTGTCCGGCCGGTTTGACTTTGATTTTACAAACTCATCGAACGTCTGCCCGGTCTCTCGATGCACAGCCAACCAGTCGCCCGGTTTCGGAATGGGTATGGGTTCAAAGTCACCACCAGGTTCCAATGCCTTCCTGAGATTCTCTGGAAGTTCTTTGGTTGACCCTATGGCTCTGAGTCTCTCCGAGGTAGCCGGTGGTTTGAAATTCATGGCCAAAGTCGCCACCAAAGCCAAAAAAATCATGATTGAAAAAAGGGCCGATCTCATATTGCTCAAACAGCATCAACGCACAGATTGCATCGTACTAAAAGTTATCCTGGTTCGGCTTGTCTGTCAAGATTCAAAAAGCTCTTTTGCGTATCCCTCGGTTCCGGTGTAAGGATAGATGACCCCGGCCTCGGCGGTGACGATAGCGCCAGGTGTTAGCTTATGGATCGAGGCCTTGCCGGGTCCTACTATATGGACTACTTCTACACCTTGTGCAACCAGGTAATCAGCCAGAAGTCTGCGATGACATTTCCAGTAAAACCTTTCTGCACACATGACCGTCGTCCGTGCTCTTGCGGCGGCTGATAAAAGCTCTTTAACGGCCAGGCTAAACTCATCCATGGCCATATGGTCTGCGTAGTTGCGGAATCCGGGACTTTTGAGGCCGATATTGAGAGACTTGTCCGCCACACGGACGGCGGACTTGTCATTTTTTCCACTTTGCCTGCGACCGCCCAGAGCTTCCAGCCACAGGTACTCAATGTTTTCAGCCGCTAATAGTTTGCACAAAACTTGGCGGTTGAAATGCGGAAATTTTCGCGAGCTGGGATACCGCCTTATGTCGGCTACGAGGCAGACCCCGAATTCCTTAAGCAGCGGTACAAACTGCTCAAAAGAAAGGTTAGAATGGCCAATCGTAAATACTCGTAACATTTTCTCAGTACCAGCTTTCATAAGGCAGTACCGTATGTACCGGTCACAATGCCGCGGCCCAAGACAGCCATCAATTGTGCCCAGGTTCAGAGCAATTCAGGTGAGCTTCAATATCATCTTAGCGAAGTACATGAACATTGCCTATTCGCACACGTTTCAACCCTGCTGCTTTGGCGGTTGTAAGGCATCTCTCCGCCTGCTCCCGAGATGTCGGCGGCAGGTCGCCCATAAGAAAATCACCATGAAATCCGAGAAGGGCATATGGTATATTCGCGTCTAACTCGGCAATGAAAGACGCTATTGCTTTGACCTCCTGCTCATCGACGTAACTCGGCACAAGTAGTGTGCTTGCAACAAGTGGCGGTGGTTCGTGCCTCTCAGGGATCCTCTCAGCCGCGGCTGCAAAGTTCTCCAGGGTGCGACTGTTGTCAACACCACAAAGTGCGTAATGGATGTTTTTGTCCATGGCCTTTAAATCGAACTTTATACAACCGCCACTTTTTAGAGACAGGGTCATCATTTCCTGCAGCAGCGCCGGTTTCATAGAGCCGTTTGTCTCCCAACAAATGCGCAGTATCCTCTGCTGATTCTGTTTGCGCGCCAACTTTGACGCTGCTAACGCATGAGGCAACTGGCATGTTGGGTCACCACCAAAGAAGCAGATGCAAGACGTCCTGAGAGTTACGCTCTCTGCGAGCTCCGCGGCTGTGTGCGTTCTGCTCACCGTCGAACGCCGCCGGTAATGCCAGTTCTGACAGAACAGGCAGTCAAACGTACAAGCCCTATAGAACACCGCCAGGTTCATATAGCCATGTTCAGCCCCGCGCTGGTATGCCCATTCGGGGTAGCCAACGCAGCTACCTCCTGCGCACACCCAATCAGCTACGCAGTTGGTTGGCAGAGGGTCGTAATACCACGAAACCGCGGCTTCCTTGGGCGTACCACCAATCAGATGTCCATTTTCATTTCTCCGCACACCGCAATAGCCCCGCCCACCGACAGGGATTTTGCATTCGTTTTGACAGAGCGTACACCGAACACCCTCCGGCCCGTGCGGAGGCAAGGCAGCAAGGCCAAACCTTTCGCGACTCCGGGCGTGAACTTCCTGGAGCTCGCCCAGACGTATGTTGTCAGCCTTGCGAACACACTCGGCGCAAAGCGACAGTACTTTAGCTGTTTCTTCAGAGACCCTCCCACATTTCTTGCAGGTAGCCATAATGCACCGCCGCCATTTGGTAAAGATTTTGAAGGTAGAGACAAGCCCGAACGTCGTCTACTTTCAATTACACTCAAACGCTCACAGAAACAGAATTATTCGCCATCTGACCCACGGCTCGACTGAGCTCGCCGAAGTCAGTTCGTTATTGTCAGACAGCGCAACCGCACCAATTTCATTATTAGAGTAACCAAGTACTTTCATGCCGTCAATGAGATAAGACATAGCCCCGCTATTCTTGCCTATGCCAAATTTCTAAAAGTGTCGGTAAAGTGTTATAATGGTACTATGGTATTTATAGGTGATACATCCAGCCAATACTACTCTGCGAAGCACGAGAAGGAAAGATAACAATGACCGACCTTGGCCAAAGCTATCCTCGATATCTGGAACCTGGATTTACTCCCTTCGATCCGCTGGCCCTGGCCGGACGGACGGAGGAAATTGTCTGCCAGGGCGACCGTCGCAAATACACGAAATTCTACTGCCCGGGTGTGTACGGGGGCATCGCGACCGGCTATACCTGTGGGTGCTGCTTGCGCTGCATCTTCTGCTGGGTGAATTGGAGTCGGGATTTTCCGGAGAAATACGGGTTCTTTGCATCGCCGGCCGATGCCTTCCATCGGCTTAGCCGCGTCGCGCGTAAGGCAGGAGTCGACCAGCTCCGCATATCCGGTGCCGAGCCCACCCTGGGCAAGTCCCATCTTCTGGCCCTATTGGAAAAAGTGGAAAGCTCACCATTTCGTTTGTTCATTCTGGAAACCAACGGTGTACTAATCGGGGCCGACGCCGACTACGCACGCCAGATCGCGCGCTTCAAGAAAGTCCACACACGCGTCTCCCTTAAGGCAGGAACACCTCAGGCGTTTACGAGAAAGACCGGGGCCAAGCCTGAAAGCTTCGAGCTGCCTTTCCGGGGTATTGAGAACCTGCTGAAAGCAGGAGCAAGTTTTCACGTTGCGGCCATGACTGCTGACCCCAGGTTTGTTAACAAACAGGAACGCCAGAGCCTTATCGACCGGCTTGCGTCAATACACCCGGCGCTGGTGAGCAACCTCGAAGAGGAAGTGGTTAGCCCTTACCCTACCACTCTCGAAAGACTACGACATGCCGGCGTCAGGCTGGCGCCGAACGAGCGGTAAGCAGTTCCTCCGATTTATACCTCGAGAAAGGCCGTGCACTTTTCTTCGAACTGATTTAGCTGAGTTTGTTGCCACAGCCAGCTCCTGTCAGGTTTCTCCATGGCCAATGAATTAACGCTTATGGCTGCTCCGTTCCCGGCCTGACCTGGTTCACGTCATTCATTTACACGGGACCTGACTATCAACGCCACTTATGACAATATTGACTCCATTAGTCAGCCCTCAGAAAAGAATTCAGCCTCGCTATAGCGGATTTCGAGTACAGGGTACCGCTACCACCCCGCCTAGCACGGCCATTTCTATCGCAGAGACCACAGTTACTAATGAGTCCCTAAATCTTAAACAACAACAATTGTAAAAGAACAAGATGTTATGTCAACTCTCTCTTTAGTAAAAAAATGCCCAACGATTCTATAATAAAGTTATTTATGCGATGGCCGCACGGCTGTAATACGTGCGGTCAGCCCGCCTTGCTCACCACGATATTTCTTAGCTGCCCGGTCGCAGGCCTTTGCAGCTTCTATTTCGTCAGCGTAGTAACGAAACGACTCACGCCGTTCAGCCTTTTCGGATTTAGAGCTTAGTACTTCTAGCTTCCGGCCAGAGGCCGGCATTTGGCTTTGATTGGGTTTGTTTTCATTGACTCCAAATTAGCAATATATTTTCATATACCTCTGTGTAATAGATGTTTACGTCCATTTTGGCTTTTCAATAATTGGGTTTGTTTTGGCTTTGTTTTTTCATAGCTCCTATCCGCATTTTTCTTCATAATCCTTTGTAAATACACACTTTGCATCAATTTTACCCTCTGGCAAATTGGCTTTGTTTTGCATAAAAAGTAGTCAAAACTTCGTAGTTTTTCCGCTATTTCGGCCTTATATGACAAAAAAGCCCTGTTTTCCGGCGTTTTGTGAAACGATGTCAATTTGGGTAACCTCCTGATGCCTGTTATCTGAACTCTGAAGTCAGATGTCTGATGTCTGTTATCTATGAACCATGAACTATTAACTATCTTCATTAGTTAGATACATATTATACTTCATGGAAGGTTGGGCGTCAAGTTATTTTTTTTAGACACGGATCCGTTCGACAAGCTCAGGACAGGTTGACACGGATTAACACGGATTGTTGAGTGGATTATGGAAATGGGTGGTTGTTTACCGGGCGAGGGGGCGATATACTCTATGAAGGCTGTTTGAAATCGATGAACGAATTAGGGTTGAGAAGAAAAATAGGACTGTCCCTAGTTTTTCATTAGGCGTTGTTGTCCAAGACCATATGGTAGTTGCAAAAGAATGGAATCCCCTCAACAATTATTAGATGCTGCATATAAGGCTTTAGGATATGCCGAGGGAGACCTATTGGATGCCGCGGATTCCCCGTCAGATTTCACGTCAGAAGATTGGATAAATAAGGGGGAGTGGTTAGCACTTGCTAAAGATGTTGAGGCCGAGAAAGTATTCTTTGTTGATGACAATCCTGTAATCGTATTTGCTACGACAGATTCAGGCAAGCAACAAGAGAAATTCCAGCAAATATGGAATATGGCAAGGCCTCCATTGCTTTTTCTTGCTTCTCCGGGAGAACTGGCGGTTTATAACCTGAATCATGGTCCGGCCAGAGACCAGAACGATTGGCAAGAAACTCTCGAAAACCGCCAACTTAATACAGCCAAAACGATAGCGGAAGTATCAGAAAAACTGCAAAAACTCAGTCGTGAACAGATCGAAACAGGCCGACTATTTGAAGATGAGCGATTCGCTGATGACAAGCGTGCAGATAAAGCACTCATCGCGGATTTGCAGGTTGTTCGCAATGAATTGCGTGATGCCGGTCTTATAGCCAAGTATGCACATTCACTTATTGGCCGGTCGATATTTATACGCTATCTTGAAGACCGAGGAGTTCTTAAAGAAAGCTATTTCAAAAAAATTACCAGGGGAAAATCTCAGTGGCGGGAGATTCTCAATGCCCCGCCCCCCGGTTCTTTTGTTGATCCTGAACTTGCCAATCGGTTTTATCTTAGGGTCCTCAGTGACAAAGGTTTTACCTATGCCTTATTCAAGCAACTCAGCGAAGACTTTAATGGCGACATGTTCCCAGATATAGAAGAAGAGAAAGCAAAGGTCGAGCCGTTACATTTAAAGAAGCTCCAAGATTTTTTGTGTGGGAATGCAGATGGCGAGCAGTTATTTTTCTTTGCCTATAAGTTTGATGTTATTCCGATTGAACTGATTAGCAGCATTTATGAAGAATTTTACAACACCGGCAAAAGTAACACCGGAAATAATGGTTCGCATTATACTCCGCCTGCGTTGGTGGAGTTTTTGTTGAGCCAGGTGTTGTCGCCTGAATGCTTAGATAAAAAGCCCAGTATTCTTGACCCGGCATGTGGGTCGGGGATCTTCCTTGTGGAATCTTTCAGGCGCATTGTCCGCCATCGAGTCTGGTCGCAAAATGGAAGGCGACTCAGTGATATTCAACTTAGAAGAATTCTTCGAGAGCAGATTTCCGGTATTGACATTAACGGAGAAGCCGTTCGAGTTGCGGCATTTAGTTTGTACCTTGCATTCTTGCATTACCAGAGGCGACCGGACATTTTAGAACAAATAAAACAAGGCAAGAAACTACCCAACCTAAAGTATGAAAAAGGAAGGATCAAAAAACCGGAACAACATTATGATATACTACTTGAAGCCAATTCTTTTGAAGTTGAGTCAAAAATCGCACATGATGATGTTTTGTCTAAATTCACGGAATCCTGTGCAGACATTGTTGTAGGAAACCCGCCGTGGGGTTCACCCGGCAACAAAGAGGAAGAAAAAGAAAGCCGCGAAGCAATGAACATTGCCTTGCAATGGTGCGAGAAACAAGAAGCGAAATTATCTGTAGGTGGCAGAGAGTGGTCCCAAGTATTTATTCATAGAGCAATCAACTTGTTATCTGATAAAGGCCAAGCGGCACTGTTGGTTTCCTCAGGAGTATTGTTTAAAAGCCATGAGAAGAGTCAGGATTTCAGAAAACATTGGTTAGCGACAACAACCTTACATTCTATTGTAAATTTTGCACATGTTCGTGATGTGTTTTTTAAAGGAAAAGCTCGGCAATCAGGTGCACAGTCACCTTTCATTGCTGTTTACTTCACAAAACAAGAACCTGATTATGACACCTCCTTTAAGTATTGGTCTGCCAAAAAAACCGCGATCGCTAAGGGGATACAATCAGTAATATTAGGCAGTTCTGATCTTAAGCAGTTAAACCAAAATGACGTTTTTGCTAATGATGACTTTTGGAAAGTATATTGGTGGGCTAGCCATAGAGATGCTAACCTGATAAAAACTTTACGGATGGGAATACCATTTATCAAGCTCGTTATTAATCGAACCAAGCTTAGTCGTGATGATTTCCGTCAGGGCTTTACGCCAGGAAGTGTAAAGAAAACAGCGGAAAGCAAATTGCGAGATTACAAAGTATTTCCGACAAGAAAGTTTGTGCGGTATGGAGCTATTGATAAGTCATTGTTGCGTATTGTTCCCGAGAAAGTTCACCGTTTTGGCAGCATGAATGTCTATGAAGGTTGTAGATTATTAGTTAAACGAGGTATAACGGAAAGCAAAGAACCTAAAGGACAAATAATAGCAAAACTTACTTCTATACCCTTTTGTTTTAATAATTCGTTTCATGGGGTACGCCTTTCTGATTCTGCAACATGGGAAGGAAAGGTAGTGTTAGGGATTTTTTGGTCTTCTCTTGCAAGGTATTATTTTTGGTTAACCGCAGGCTCCTGGATATGGCATAATGAGATTCATCTAGAAGACATACAAGACATGCCCATTCAATTGCCTGAAGATGCAAAGCTACGAGATCGAATTGTTAGGATCGTTAAGAAGCTACAGGACAAAGGAGCAAATTCGTCAAATCCAGATATCTTTGATGACAAGACATTAACTTTTGAGGAAACTGTCAAACTTGAGCATGATCTTGATGAGGCAATTTATGATTTGTATGAATTAAACGAGGCGGAGCGGGACCTTATCAGGGACATGTGCGAGTATGGCCTTGACCTTTTTTACAATAATGTTCAGAGCAAGGCTGTAAAACCGGTTGAAGCAAATAGGCCTGCGAAGGATTGTGGCTTGATTGAAGATATCCCAACCAGGCGAGATCGGCAAAAGGGTTTTGAAGGATATATCAGAACGTTCCTGCGAATCTGGAATCGGGAGCTTGAGCCGAATGGGGAATTTCGGTGGCAGCTAATTCGACCGGGCAGCAACATACCTATGGTTGCAATAGTATTCTCAACGCAAGACAAAAAGAAATCTCTTGGGCCTGTGAAAGAGTCTGAAACGGCTCCATGGCACAAACTCTTGGAAAAGCTTGACAAAACGCAACTTGCGCCGGTTAGCAAAAGAGTTTATATTGATGGAGTAGTTCGAGCCGTTTCTGATACTGACATCATGATTATCAAACGCAATGAAAGACGGCTATGGACGCGAAGTATGGCGTGCGAAGACGCCGAAGCAACATTGCTGCAGGCAATACATTTGCAGGAAAGAAGCAGGGGGCAACGTTGACCAGACCACATCTAAGCGAAATAGATTCTTGGGCTAATTTTGAGACCAGAATTTTGAAAGTGCTTGTGTTAGCACTTGAGATATTGAGAAATAGAAAACGTGATTTAACAAAGGAACGTGAAGATAAACTGAACTACGAACTGTATTTTTGTATGCTTGAGGCTGTTCGGAAGTTAGGCGGTGAAGATAGTGGCATAAATTCACCTCCTGTTTATGAATGTATGAATCAGCCGCTCGAAGAGGAAGAACTTCTTGATGTGTCGCGAAAGAAACGCCCGGATTTTCAATGGGGGTATATTAATCATTCGGAGCCTAACCCAAGGAAGAGTGCAAAACACTATTATGTTGAATGTAAAAGATTAGGTACGCCAACACGAAGAACTTGGGTATTCAATCAGAATTACGTATTACACGGCGTGTTAAGATTCGTCAAGCCAGAGTGGAAATATGGAAGAGCATCTTCATCAGGAACGATGATTGGATATATCCAGAGCATGGAAGCAAAGGATATTTTAGCCGAGGTGAATGAAGAAGCATACAATAGTGATATACCCCCAATTGAATTGGGGCTCAAAGGCTGGAAAGAGAATGGCGTAAGCAGATTGGAGCATGAGTTTAATCGTCCCAAAGTGCTTCCCACGCATTTCACATTGCGGCATTTTTGGTTGGATTTACAGTAGCCACTAAGACATACAGCCCACTCAATACGCCATACGAAATACTAACCAAGCAATACGAATCCTCACCCCCAGGCGCCTCCTCCGAAAAGACCACACATCGGAATAACTAACACAGTCACCTATTTTGATTCAGAAAAATTCAAAGAAAAAAAACGTGAAGCATATTCCGCTTCACGGGTCACGGGGCACGTTTAGAGATTGTATTCTTTAATTTTGCGGTAGAGAGTTCTTTCGCCGATGCCGAGGATTTTTGCTGCTTTTTCACGTTTGCCTTTCGTTTTGGCTAATGTATCTGTAATGGCCTGCTTTTCAAGTTCGTCCAATGGCAAACCTGCCAAACCGGCTGCTGTAACGAGGCCCGCAGTTACCTTGAAAACGCTGCCTTTATCTGGGCTATCGTTACTCCGAGCGTTGCTCTGGCAATCGGGTCAAGGTCTGCTTCCGGGCCTTGCAGATGGTACGTACGATGTGTGTGGCAAACGCTCTCGCCCGGCGACAATTGCGCTGCCGGCGATGATGTTTCAAGTTCATAGAATGGACCAAGCGGTTTGGCGCCAGGTTCAGCGGGACCATCGTTGTATGAATTCACCACGTCGCCGCTGTACGGTTGCTTCTGAAGTTCCCACATTGAGTTCACGTAATCGGCAGATGCCTCAGGTTTGTTATACTGCACAATTGTCAAGACCTTATTGACGGCATCGTAACTGCCAAGTATCGGCTTGGCGCGTTGTGGCGAAAGGCCTATCTTGCTGCGGTATTGCCCGTCACCACTAAAGAATAATACGTCTTGTCCGATGACCAGCCGCCCCGCGGGAACCTTGCCGAAATAGGCATCGTTCACAATCGGACCAAGCTTATCCTCCGGGCCGCTGTTAAACGGAACCACAACCGTCGTTGCGGGCGAGGGATTGAACATACCAAGGATCCAGATTGAGAGCAGGCCCGTTTCTTTCTCCCAGGTCTTGCTGCCTGTGTTGGTCATTTCGTTGTTTGACTCATAGGCGACCATTTTAACTGCCTTGGCCGGTGTTATTCCCAGCGCTTCAACCGCTTCGTTCTGTTCAAGAACTCGAATCTCCCTGTCTACTCGGAGGTTGAAAACAGTGCCTGAGTAGTTCTCCAATTGCATGTCCTTTTTCAGAAGTGCACGGTTCCTGGATTCGGAAACGAGCTCAAACGGCTCTGTATCAATGGGCGCCGGTGTGAACCAGTGTTCGAGGTCGAACGGCACATCTTTCTTAAAGAATACGGAAAATTGTCCACCCTCAGGCCCAATCCAGAAACGGTCCTCGCCGCCAAATACATTAATGTGCTCGGCAATCTCGCCGGAAGCAATTAGTTCACGGTTAATCCAGCCGAAGCTCAATCCCGCCATTGCCTCTGCGGTACTGGTCATCGCGCGTCCCTGCAGTTCAGGCAAAACAGCCACCTGGTTGTTGCCGGAACTGTCCGACAAAAGGACTACGTCGGTATATTTCCTAAGGAATGCCACATCGTCACCAAATGTTTTTTTGGGCATCTCTGTCTCCTTCTTTGCGCAGCCCGCTAAGGCCACAACAGCCACCAGAACAATCAGCGATTTTACATACCTCATTGTTTGCCTCCTTACTTGTTTTCGTTCTTTCGCAATAAAATTTCATTGACCGTCGATAACAAATTATATATCTTTCGAGCCGATATGGTAGGATAATCTATCGCGGAGGTTCTTGTCAATCTTCGCTTATTTTTAGAGCGGTATTTGAAATTTGTGGCGAGCTTAAAGATACCGGCCAAACATAATCCCGGTTTCTACTTGACCGCAATTAATTGATTATTGATTATTGACGATTGATTACCGAATTCATAAACTACTAACCCTAAGTTACGAGATACGACAATATGGCTGAGAAAATTGTAAAAGTTGGGCTTGCCGGCTTTGGCACCGTTGGCTGCGGTGTTGCAAAGCTGATAGCCGAAGATGCTGACGCAATAGCGGCTAAAACCGGCCTTCGGCTGGAACTTGCCTGTGTTGTTGACATCGACACAAAGTCTGCGCGCCCCGTAAAGCTGCCCGATGGTATTCTTACTGATGAGCTGGATAGATTGTTAGACGATGACACTATTCAAATAGGCGTTGAGGCGATCGGCGGAACCGATGCAGCAAAACAAGTCCAGCTCAAAATGCTTGAGGCGGGCAAAGACGTGGTCACCGCCAACAAGGCCGTATTAGCTGAATACGGCAATGAACTTTACAGGGCCGCTCAGCAAAACGGCCGCTGTATAGCCTTTGAAGCAAGCTGCGCGGGAGGAATACCAATTATCTCGGCAATCCGAACAGGATTAGCGGCAAACAATATCACTGCGATGTACGGCATCGTCAACGGAACCTGCAACTATATCCTCTCGAATATGACCGCAAAAAACGAGAGATTCTGCGAGGCCTTGGCTGAAGCACAGAAAAAAGGCTATGCCGAAGCGGACCCGACGCTGGATATCAGCGGCGGCGACAGTGCACACAAGTTGGCCATTCTTGCTTCTATCGCTTTTGGGTACGAAATTACGCTGGATGATATTTTTGTTGAGGGAATTGAATCGATTTCAAAAGACGACCTCTGCTACGGCGGGGAAATGGGCTATTGTCTGAAACTCCTGGCAATCGGAGAAAAAGACGAGCAAGATAAAGTTTCGCTGCGTGTGCATCCTTCCTTTATAGCCAAAGACGGCGCCCTTGCCCGTGTGGGTGGGCCTTTTAACGCAATCAGCATATTCGGCAGCGCCGTTGGGCAGGTGACGTATTACGGGCGAGGGGCGGGAATGATGCCAACCGCAAGCGCGGTTGTTGCGGATATTATCGACGTTGCTCTGGGCAATTCGGCTACTACTTTTAGCCACCTGCATCTGAGGCCGAGGAATGAAGTAGAGTCGCTAATAGAGAAGATAGATAACATCATAAGCCGGTTTTATATCAGGATAATGTGTAAGGACCAGCCGGGCGTGATAGCTCAATGGAGCAAAATACTTGCCGACCACCAGATAAGTATATCCGGGGCGTTACAGCACGAAGGTATTGGCCCGGAAAATACTGTACCGGTGGTAATCGCAACCCATCCTACCCGGCAGAAAAACATCACAGCCGCATTGGAAGACATGGAAAGACTTGACGTTATTGGCGGCAAGCCGGTTTGCATAAGAATCGTGGATATTCCGGAGGACAAAGAAAGTGCCTAAAGTTACGGATTATTTTTTTTCACTTTAGGCACTACGAGATACGAGATATGACAAAATACGCCATAATAGTTCCTGACGGCGCAGCGGACGAACCGCTGGAGCAATTCGGCAAAAGAACAGTGCTTGAAGCCGCTGAAACACCCAATATGGATAGAATCAGCACGCAAGGCAGGCAGGGTCTTGTCCGGACGGTCCCTGCGGATATGGAACCCGGCAGTGACGTCGCTCAGATGAGCCTGCTGGGCTATGACCCGCGGCGATGTTATTCCGGCCGGGCACCAATCGAGGCGGTGGCACGCAATATCAAGTTATCCTTAGACGACTGGGTTTTTAGATGCAATCTGGTTACCATCGCCGACGGCAAAATGGCAGACCACAGTGCCGGGCATATCTCCACTGCAGAGGCCGACAAATTGATAGGAGAGTTGGATAACCGGCTCGGCAACGAGCAGATGTGTTTCTATACAGGGGTAAGCTATCGGCACTTAGTAGTTTTCAAGGGGCTCATTTTCGATGTTCAGACATATCCGCCGCACGATTACATAGGTACGGCGATAGAAAAGCTCTTACCCCGCGGCAAAGGCGCTGAACTGCTTATCGATTTGATGGCCCGTTCACAGCAGCTTTTCACCAATCACGATATTAACAGAGTCAGAAAAGACTTAGGCGAAAATCAGGTCAGCTCCATCTGGCTCTGGGGACAGGGCAAGAGAACCCAAATGGAACGTTTCCAAAAACGGTTCGGAATCAAAGGCGCTGCCATCGCCGCCGTTGACCTCGTAAAAGGTTTGTCAAAGCTGATCGGCTTTGACTTGATAGATGTGCCGGGCGCCACCGGTTTTGTGGACACAAATTATCAGGGCAAGGCTTCTGCCGCAATAGAAGCGCTTGACGAATATGACATCGTTTTTGTCCATATAGAAGCGCCCGATGAAGCATCTCACAACGGCAACGCTGAAATGAAGAAGAAAGCTATCGAGCAGATCGATAAATGTATTGTCGGGCCTGTGTTTGAGGCGCTCCAGAATTACGGAAGTTGGCGAATACTGGTAATGCCCGATCATCCGACTCCGGTGCGAACCCGCGCTCACTCATCGGAACCGGTCCCATTTGCTATGGCAGGCGACGATATCAGTGGCATTTTACATACTACTTTTAGCGAGGCCAATGCCGCCAAGTCAGGATTCAGAATAAGCAATGGTTCTGAACTGATGGAGTATTTCTTAAAAAGCTAAAGTAATTGACCGTCAAAACCGAATTAAATAAACTGATACGGAAAACGTAAATTTTAACAGGTCATCTATGGCAATAATTGTACAAAAGTTTGGTGGTACTTCCGTTGCGGATGCCCAAAAGATTCGCCGGGCCGCCAAGCGGGTAATTAAGGCGGTAGAGGACGGCTTTGCCGTCGTGGTGGTAGCCTCAGCCCGGGGCAAACAGACTGACCAGCTCATTGCTGATGCCTTGGAGCTTAATCCCAATCCGCCTAAACGCGAGATCGACCAGCTGCTCAGTACCGGTGAGCAGCAAACAGTCTCGCTTTTCGCTATGGCTCTTGACGCTATGGGTTATGATGCTATCAGCTTGACCGGCAGCCAAATCCGAATAATGACCGACAGCGCCCATACAAAGGCACGGATAAAAAGTATCGATGCCAAGCGAATTCATAAACAGCTGGACAAAGGCAGAATTGTCATTGTCGCAGGCTTTCAGGGCATAGATGAGAATGAAAACATAACGACGCTCGGCCGGGGCGGTTCAGACACGACCGCAGTTGCGCTCGCTGCAGCTCTGGGAGCCGAGGAATGTGAAATTTATACCGACGTCGATGGAATTTACACCGCCGACCCGCGAATATTCAAAAATGCTGCAAAAATGAACCAGATTAGCTACGACGAAATGCTGGAGATGGCAAGCTTTGGGGCCGGCGTTATTTATACTCGAGCCGTAGAGTTTGGCAAAAAATATGATATAAAGATTCACGTAAGAAGCAGCAGTGAAGAAACAGAGGGGACAATAATTACTCACGAGGTACCGCAAATGGAAGGTGTAGTAGTTTCAGGAGCAACAGTACAAAAAGATATGGCCAAGATAAGCCTTGTGGGCGTTGATAACGTCCCGGGCAATGCTGCAAAAATCTTTGCTTGTCTGGCAAAGGCCAAAGTGGTTGTCGACGATATCGTTCAAACCGAAATCAGTACCGAAAAGGCGAACCTGTCATTTATGATTGGCATTTCGGATTTGACAGCCGCCAAAGAAGCTGTAGAACAAATCAAAGACGAGGTTAATTGCCAGGACATTTTCATTCGCGAAGATATTGCCGAGGTCTCTGTGATCGGCGTTGGTATGCGAACCCATTACGGCGTAGCCGAGAAAATGTTCGGTGCCCTGGCCGAAGCCAAAGTCAATATCGATTCAATTACAACCAGTGAAATCCGAATTAGTTGTGCTGTAGATAAAGACCAGGCAGAGAAAGCTCTGGAGGCCATTTGTGTTGCCTTTGAGCTGGACAAACCGGCCCAAGAGCGAACGAAACATAACTGACGAACCGCCCTATTGACCCAGAAAAGCCCTTATGCTATGAGCAGACGCCGGAAAACCGGCATACTTATTCTATGCTTGCTGCCGGTGGCGTTGTTTATCTGGCTTGACCACAGCCTGATCAGGCACAGACTGCAGGCTCAACCTAAATCCGAAGAACAGGCAAAAGCCTACGATTCCCAAAAGTATCACACCAAAACTTTCACCGTAGTAAATGTGGTCGATGGTGACACCGTTGATGTAGATGTCCCCGATGGCGAATACAAACACACACGAATCCGGCTTTGGGGAATCGACACGCCGGAGACTAAGAGTGATGAATTCGGCGTAATGTATTTTGGCCCACAGGCCGTTGAATTTACAATAAAACTGACTTTTGGAAAACCGGTTACCGTTTACCTTGATGTCGCCAACCGCACCAGAGGCAAATATGACAGACTGCTGGCCTATGTTCAACTGCCTGATGGCAGATTTTTGAATGAAGTTCTGGTAGCGGAAGGTTTTGCCTACGCGGACCTGCGATTTCGCCACAGTTTTTATAACAGGTACAGGCAATTGGAAGCCGGTGCCCGCAGCGGCAAAAAAGGACTCTGGCAAAAAGTAACCCGCGAGCAATTGCCCGAATGGCTCCAAAGAATGAAACCGAGCCTGCTGAACAAATAATTTCAGCCACAGAGAGCCTTTTTTTGCCTTTGAAATTGGGTTTGATTGGGTTTGTTTTCCCGGAGCCCGAAGGCGGTTTCATTTTCATAATCCTTTGTGACAAAGACGCTTGCGTCCATTTTGGCTCTTTCTTAAATTGGGTTTGAATTGGGTTTGTTTTTTTGGACTGCGAAATCATCTTTTTTTCTGTAATCCTTTGTTATAAGTGAGTTTACATTCATTTGGGCTTTTTGGAAATTGGCTTTGATTGGGTTTGAATTGGGTTTGTTTTCACTAAGTGTCCAATTGTATTTATATTCATAAGCCGTCTGTAAATAGATACTTACGTTCATTTGACTTTTTCGGAAATTGGGTTTGTTTTGCATAAAAAGTATCACAAAGCTGCTTAGCTTTGTCAGGTGCAAAGGAGCAGAGGCACAAAGGCACGCTCAGGGCAGGCTCTGATGCGGAATAGCGATTCTTGTTTAAAGTTATGGATGCTCGTAACGATACTTGCTGTAGAAGCTTGAAGCTTGTTTTTTCGTGTATCAAGTTACCAGTTTCCAGCTTCGATACAAGTTTCGACACCCATAAACGAGGTTCTGAAAAAAGAACAACTTCGGCTGCCATTGGGAACCCCCCTTTCTGATTGACGATTTGCTATCCAGTATCGAGTATCCAGTATTTAAATATACATTATGCCATAAAACAGATTAGATTTCAAGTTCATTCCTGCGATTTACCTCAAAAGAGTCCCAGGTTTAAAGGCGGATAGTCATATGACTACGAGCTTTTTCATGCTTCGGCCGGTGAAAGGTTGGGAAACGACCCATAGTCAAATGACTACGGGCTTTTTCATGCTCCGGCCGGGTACAGGTTGGGAAATGAACCATAGTCAAATGACTACGGGCTTTTTCATGCTCCGGCCGGGTACAGATTGGAAAATGACCCATAGTCAAATGACTACGGGCATTTGGGTGTTTTGATCTACAGAAACCTCTTCTTAACCCAACAGCTTAAACCGACAGATATTAAGCAGCGACAAAGTGCCAGGTGGATAGTCAAATGACTACGAGCTTTTTCATGCTCCGGCCAGAGAACGCAACCTATATACTTGATGCTGGATGCTCGTTAGTGAGGAGTGAGCTAAAGTGCCTAAAGTGAGCTAAAGTTGGATACTCGATGCTTGATTCTCGATGCTCGAAATAGAGGCGAATTGACCATAGACGCCGGCCTGCGCTAGCGTTTCTGTCATTTGTATTTCGGATTTGTTTCGGATTTAGATATTCGAGCTTCGGATTTGATCACAGAATGTAGGGTGCGATATTTCGCACCAGTTGCCTGGTTTGTCGAATTGCCCAAAATTAAGTGATAATCCAAGGATTAAAACGGTTGAGTACACCGCTGCCTTACTCAAATCACTGTATAAAGTGAAAAGAAACTACCTATTTATTCGCCATTTTTCACTTGAAAGAGCAATAATTTGATTGTATTTTGTGTGAGTACAGCAGCGGCTGGGATTCCTCTGAATGACGAGAAGTTCGGGATGTAATACGGAAACCATATAAGAGACCTAATAAGAAGGAGGACTGGCCTAAGTCGTTTTCAAGGGATTACTTATGGACTTCGGGCAAAGGGGTGTTATACTGACACTCAGAGAGGTCTGGAGTCTTATACGGAAACCATATAAACATTGTTCGCTATAGGAGAAACACAATGCACTATCTATTCTTTCTGTTGCCATTATTGATTCTGCTTTTGTGCACATCACACAGCACTTGGGCTCCGTTTCAATCCAATCAAGTAAAAGAGATCTGCTCGCACATGACCGCCAAGGAAAGAAGGAGAGCTGTCGGACGAGGAGCTGTTTTTGGCTTGATTCTAGGTGGGCTCTTTGGAGTTATCGGATTCTTTGGAATGCCAATTGGCAAATGGCTTTTCGATTCATTTCTAACTGGTGTGATAATCATTCAGCCAGTGGCATTGATTGTCATGGGTATCTCATTTTGGAAATTGAAACCACTGATAGATCAATCTCAAAAAGAGTTCCTTGCATCAACACAATGGTCGGAGGAGCAGGGGCTTACTTCAGACAAAATCGTATTGCGTAGATCTTGAACAATAGAGAATAATTAGGGACGTTTACTATTTTTAGGCTTCGTTCATAAGCAGTAGGTCGACCGAAAAACAAAATTAGCCCCAAGGTGCAAAGAAGAAAAAGCAGGCTGAAGCTGTAAATAAACAAAAGTAAAAAAACTTAGTAAGGTAACATAAATACGTAAACGTCAGATTAGATTCTATTAACCTTTGGTCATCGATACTCGATACTAGATACTAGATACTCGATACTCGTCGAGAGTCGAGAATCGAGAATCGAGCATCCAGGAATTGGAGTCACAAAATGAAGAAACTTGTGGATTATTTCGTTAAAGGCCTTTTGATTTTTGTTCCTACAGCCCTGACTGTTTTTTTGCTTGTGTGGGCATTTACCAGTATAGATGCAGTCTTTCGTGATCTCTTTAGAATAGAGGTCCCCGGTTTGGGGCTCTTGCTAACGGTTGTATTGGTAGTCGTTATCGGTTTTATCGCGTCGAACTTTCTGGGCAGGAAGTTTTTCGCCCTTGTAGAAAAGGTCTTCACGGGGCTGCCGTTGGTAAAGCTGCTCTATTCAGCTGCAAAGGACATGATTGAGGCTTTCGCGGGTGAGAAAAAAAGTTTTGATAAGCCCGTACTTGTCACGGTCGTACCTGGGGCAGCCGCAAAGGTGGTTGGCTTTGTTACAAGAGACAGTCTCGAGAACCTTGGGCTTTCAGACTATGTTGCAGTGTACCTGCCTCAATCGTACAACTTTGCCGGCAATGTCTTGCTCTTTCCAAAAGAGGCGGTTAAGCCGTTGGATATTGAAAGTTCGCAGGCAATGGCGTTTGTCGTCTCAGGCGGGGTCTCGGGTGGCTCTTCCTGAACAAGGCTCGTGCTTCGCAGAGTAGTAGTAGTTCTCGGCCCTCATGTTTTCTGGCCGAGCTTTATCCGCCAGAGGCGGACAAGCCTGTGCCTGCGCCACCCCCATAGTTTGTAGTTCATATGATGAAATTGCTGCTAATATCACTCTCAGGGACACAAGAATGAAAGCACTTATCAAAACCATTGTTCGAAGGATAGTCATTTCTGCTCTGACTGTTACATTTCTTTGCGTCGGTCCTGTCTTGGCAAGTAGATACACTTTTACCGTCTGTGGAGATAAAACATATCTCAACGGCAGGGAAATCCTTGTTAAGGGCCTGCGATGTTCCAACGCTCTTATATCTGATTGCGCCACAGAAGAACTGATAGCAAACCTGGACACGTTTGCATCCTATGGCGTCAACACGGTCAGCGTTTACTTCATGGGTTCAAGATTCGGGGATGTAAAGGGATACAACGAAGATGCTACGCTAAATCCTGTCTATAGCACTCGCATGAGACGAATCGTAGAAGCAGCGGACCGCCGGGGCATGATTGTCTTAGTGGGTTGTCTCTATTGGGGCGGCTCCAGAGCCAAATGGGAAAGCTGGACTCAGACCCAGGCCAATACCGCAGTAGCTAATACCGTCCGCTGGCTCAAAGAAAATGACTATCGCAACGTGTTCGTGGACGTTGACAATGAAGGCATGGCCCGAAAAGCCAAAGGATTTGACAACAGACAAATGGTGATAGCAGGCAAGAAAGTAGACCCTCACTGCGTCATAGCCACAAACTACAAAGGGGACCCTCCCCCTGAAGCCGACCTCGCTATTCATCACAGCAACAAAGTTCCCGGCAAAGCGTACATTGAGAGTGAGGGCACGCCAACAAATGCTCCGGGCCGATACTGGGGCACATACAGCAAGAAGGAAGGATACTACAACTATATCAACATAGGGATATATAATGCACAGATGAAGCAAAACCAGAAATCTATCACGGCCAGGCATCTCGAAAATGGATGGGGTTACATGTGTGCATCCACATGGCTTCAGTGTGTGGCCCCGCACGGCCCAAACAACAGGCCTGGCGGCGATGGTTCGGATACGAGTCCCGGCATCAAATGGTGGCTCGAATTCCTGCGAGATACATACGGTCCGTATACTTGTCTGACGACGACAGTCAAGATTCGCCCCCCCGCCGCAGTCATCGCTTCTAAAAAGCAACGATCGCCTACGGCTGCCACGGTCGGCCAGTGGGATCGCTTCGAGGCATCCATAGAGAACACACGCCTATACTCCAATCCATACAGGGATGTGGCACTCGACGTCGTCTACACTCGGCCGGACGGCAGCAAAGTGCAATCATGGGGTTTCTATGATGGTTCAAAAACGTGGAAGATTCGATTCATGCCGGACGTCCCCGGATTATGGCGGTACAAGGCAAATTTTTCAGACGCCCAACCGGGTAAGAATGGACAGTTTCGATGTGTCAAGTCCGGCATACCCGGCATGATATCAACCGATGAAGAAAATCCCATCTGGTTTGGCTTCAAGGGAGGCGCACACATACTTGTAAGAAGTTTCCATGTGGGTGACCGCTTTTTTGCCGAGAACTTCGGCGACTCGCAACGCTCTGCTTTTCTCAATTGGGTTCAACAGCAGGGCTACAATATGCTGTCTGTTGCAAGTCACTACCTCAACCGCAACGCTGAAGGACGCGGAAAGAGCTGGCAGACTCCATGTCTCTGGGACTCAGACAGCCAACAACCAAAGGCCTCTGAGTACAGAAGAATGGAGTTGATTCTGGACAATCTTTCAGACCGCGGAATGATGATTTTTCCTTTCGCCGGTTTCTTCGGAAGGGATTCCAATTATCCAAAGAGACCTTCGGAGCAGAGCCTATACATTCAGTACACACTCGGGCGAATCGGCCCTTACTGGAACATATTGTTCAATGTTGCGGGGCCCGAACCGCTCGGCGGCAGAAAGAAGTTTCTGGCCGACGACATTGACCGCCTGGGCAGTGAGATAGCGCGTCTGGACGTATTCGGCCATCCGCTGTCGGTACATAACAGAACAGGCGATGATTACTTTGGGAACAAGCCCTACATTAGTTATGTAACATTGCAGGGGGCCAAAACGACAGATCGAGCCAAACTCAGTGACGGACTTTTGCGAAACCACCACCGGTCAAAACCATTGTATGCACAGGAAACCCTCTGGGCAAACAACAAGTATCATCCGAAATACTCCACCGATGATATTCGCAAGAACGCTTACGTAATCCTGATGTCCGCCGCAACATTGAACTTTGCTGAGAACAACGGCAATAGCTCATCCGGCTTTTCAGGTACTCTTGATTTGGCAGACAGAAATCAGCGACTGCATGACATCGTGAAGATGGTATGGGATTTCTTTGAGTCAGTGCCATTCTACAAAATGACCCCCAGACAGGATTTGGTCGACAACGGTTTCTGTCTTGCCGAACCCGGCAGACGGTATCTCGTATATCTGCCGTCGGGGGGCACTGTAAATATTTCCTTACGCCGCGGACCATATGCTGTAACGTGGATAAATGCCCAGAAACCTTCAGAGGGACCCCGCCCGGCGGGAACCCAAACGTATGACGCAGGCCGTACGGATGACGGCAAGAAACTCACGGCACCACCACGCGGTGATGATTGGCTGTTGTATTTGACAAAGGCCGGTCGGCTTACCCCTTACGCAACGCGGGCACTCATAGATCGAGGACCCGATCCATTTGCTCAGATATCTCGGCTAAGCGCCGGCGGTCCCCGCCGTTCACCTCGGCGGTCGCCCAGCCCCGGTAGCGGATTTTCTTCAATTCCTCCCGCACCCTGGCCCAGTCGATGCTGCCTTGCCCTAACGGAAAATCGAAGCCCTTGCGCATCCCTTCATTCATCGCAACGTCCAAGTTGTACTCCTTGACGTGTACTTTGACGATCCGTTTCCCGAGGACCTCGATCCAGTGCTCAGGCCAGCCCCAGCGGACCACATTTCCCACATCGAAATACGCCTTCACGTACGGGCTGTCGAGCTCGTCGATGTACCGCGCCATCGTCAGCGGCTCGATGAGAAAGGTGTTCCAGACATTCTCGATCAAGATGTGGATGCGTTTTTTCTCGGCGTACGGAATGGCCCGCCGAATCGTCGCCTGCGTGCGCCGGTAATTCTCCATGAACGAGCCCTTGGGGTCCGGCCGCACAATGTAGAGGACCGAGGTCGCGCCGTATAACGCTGCTTCGTCAATGGCCCCTGTCAGATCAGGGTGGCTCGCGTTGACTACGCCGTGCACGCGGACCCCTACCTTCTCGCTGGCACGGGCCAGAACCTTCGGCTCCGGCGTTTCCTTGTCGAGAAGGTGCGTGGGCGTTTCGACGCCCTCGAACCCGACGTCTTTGGCCAATCTCAGCTTGTCTTCGACCGACAGGTCCTCTTCGATCATCATGAACCCGACCGCCTTCCTGATACGGCCTCTGAACACTTGGGCACTGGCGGGCGATGGTCGGCCCAGCAGCACCGGCACTGCCGTACTTGCCAGGAACAGCCCGCTTCCTTGAAGAAAACAACGGCGATTGATTTGTGATTTCATGTCTCAATCCTTAACAAAACAAGTAACTTGCGAAACTTAATTACAATCAATATATGCGCTCAAACGACCGTTGTCAAGCCAAAGGGCCGGTTGCTCCATATTTTCTTAAGCCTTCTTCTAAAATCCATTAAACAACTTCACTTTTTCCTTGTTTGGCCGTTCAACAGGCTTAAAATCCTATCAGGCAATTTTGCCACATTTTTAAGCAGTAGAAAAAATGCAACCAAAACGATAGGAGTTCTATAGTGTTACGCAGGACATCCACTGATATTCAATATATTAATATATTACGGATTCTCGCACTCTTTGCGGTCATTAACGTTCATGTTTCCACATGGATGGCCTATAATACCACACCTCTAACTTTCGATTGGTGGGTGGGCAACTGGATTCATGCTATGACTCTGTGGTCCATCCCTGTTTTTGTGATGGTAAGCGGGGCACTACTTCTTGATGACTCCAGGAACGAAACACCGATACGTTTCTACAAAAAGCGCGCGCAAAGAATCGTCGTTCCTTTGGTATTCTGGACCTTTTTTTATCTTGTCGTCAGAAAAGTAGTCGGCCACGAAGAACTAACGGCGGGATACGTAATCAAACTTATTCTAACAGCAGAGCCATATTATCATCTGTGGTTTCTCTATATGATAACAGGGCTGTATCTTGTAACGCCTCTGCTTCGTACTTATATCAAACATTCTTCTTCTAAAGAAAGAATTTCTCTAATTGTTATGATACTCATTTTGGCAAGTAGTTATTCTCTAATCAACAACCTGGTCTTGGGCAACGAAAGGTCAATTTTCACTATATTTGTCCCTTATATTGGTTATTATTTGTGCGGTTACCAATTACGGTTTATTGACCCGCGAAAAATATCGTCAAAATATCTCGCCGCAGTACTAATACTTTGCGTGATTTACACCGCTATGCTCACAGACATTTTCGTTAAAACATTAGGCCAGCCAAACGGCAGATTCCTTTATAACAGTTTCAGTCCTCCCGTCATCGTAATGTCGATAGCTGTTTTTTGGGCAGCCTATCTTATTAGCTGTCATGCAAAACCGCTGGAAGGCTTCGCGAAGGTTGCAGTCGAGCGGGTCGCCTCTGCGACTTTGGGAATCTATGTCCTGCATCCTATAATTCTTGAGTATATATGTGATAGGCTCAGCAAGTATGCAACAGACGACAATTTTTTGTTGGGCCTTGCCGTAGTTCCTGTGATTACCTTTATTGGATGTTATCTGATTACCTCGCTTATTATGAGAATTCCAGTTTTAAGACGAGTAGTCTGCTAAGATGCAGTTTCGCTCTTATAGCAGCCCTTCAGAGTACCTCAGTTAAGGAATCTACCTGTTTTTCATTTACTGTGTAAGCTTAAACCTCGAATTCGGCCATTTGCCCCATTTTTTCCCTTTATTCTGAGCTCAGAAGCTGCATAATTGTGCCTTTAATGAGCTTTGCATTATTAATGGAACTCAGGGTGGCACCCTCAAACTTTAAGTTTCATTTGTTTTACAAAAATCAATAAGATTTTGAAATCGAGCAGACTTTTATGAAGGCTCAGAGAATCTTAACTACAGTACGAAAACCTCTGGAGTATCGTCATCTTCCGGTGGTCTTTGCCGTCATTGCCTTTGCACTGTCGGTTCCGGCTCTGTGGAGGGGGTGGGAATCAATGGACGACCTGCGCCATCGCGCAAAGCTTGTTGAACCTTCCAGCCTTCCTCCAAGGCTGCATGATACCGGTCTTGTCCCTGAGAACTCTGGTAAACTGTTCACAATACTTTCAGATCTGCACACTGTCGTCCGTACCGGGAGCACTTTTGAAAAGCTTCGCGATTATGGTCTGCTGCCTTGGTGGACTCAGCAAGACTATCTGTCTTCCCAGTGGCGACCGGCCGATAGCTTCACGCATTGGCTCGACTATCGCCTGTTTCCGGATTCAGCGGCATTGATACACGTCCACAGTCTTCTCTGGTTCTCAGCAGTGATACTTCTGGTTACGAGCCTGTACAGGCAGTTGATGAAACCTTACTGGGTGGCAGGGCTGGCGGCACTGCTTTATCTTCTCGATGACAGCAACTCTGTGCCCGCAACGTGGATATGCAATAGACACCTACCGATTTCACTGGTCCTGGCTATTTCTTGCTTGTTAGCTTATCATAGGTGGCGCACGACTAATTCGCCGGCCGCAGCCGTTGTCTCACATCTGTGCTTGCTTGGCTCACTGTTAGCTACCGAAGGGGCAGTCGCCATCTTTGCTTACCTTTTTGCATACGCTGTTATTGTGGATCGTGGCAGCTGGCTCAGGCGGGCATTAAGCTTAGTCCCGGCCGTTTTGATAATTGTTCTATGGCGAATAGTCTATAGCGCACTGGGCCATGGTGCTTACGGAAGCGCTTTTATTATCGACCCCGCCCGAGAGCCCCTGCGCTACGCAGGAGCAGTACTGGAAAGGGCACCGATTCTGCTTTTTGCCCAATGGGGAGGCCCGCCTTCGGCAACTTTCAGCTTTGCCCGTGATTCCCTCAGAACGCCGCTCTGGTTAAGCGCCGTGGTCTTTCTTATTTTAGTTCTCATCGTGCTGTGGCCTTTGCTGCGCCGGAACCGGCTGGCACGCTTCTGGCTGATGGCAATGTTACTTTCAACTCTGACAATTTGCGCGACCCTGCCTATGAACCGCAATCTCCTCTTTGTTGCGATTGGAGCTTTCGGATTGATGGCACAGTTCATCGGCTCCTTGTGGGCCAAAGAAGAGCCGCTGGCGAAAATGCGTCTGTGGCGAGTCTTAGCCTGGGTGTTCTGTATTTACTTTTTATTGGCGCACGTGCTATTTGCTACGGTCGGAAGGGTTGCAACCCAACAGATGGTAAAATTTTCTCGTAAGGAATTTGACTCAACGACGCAGGTCGGCGAACTCCATGGAGTAGAGAACCAGGATTTAATCATAGTCAACGCTCCCAATCCGTTTAGTTTATTCTACCTGCCTACATATAGAGCCCACAACCGACAGTCTTTGCCTCGGACTATCCGCACGCTGGCTCCAGGGTTTCGTCCAATAGAAGTCATTCGAACCGGCGAAAAGACTATTCTGCTGCGAGCCAAATCGGGCAATCTTCTGTCCTGCCGGCAGCGACATGACTTCCATTTCGTCTACCTTTACAGGACTTTCAACAATGGATTCCGGGATGACAGGTCCCCGATGCACGCCGGCGATAAAGTCGTCCTGCCCCCTCTCACCGTCGAGGTGGTTGATGTTGACAGCAACAACCGGCCGACGGAGGTGCTTTTCAGCTTTGTGGTTTCGCTGGACGATCCTTCTCTGAGATGGCTTGTGTGGGACTGGGATAAAGAACTTTATACACCTTTCCTCGTGCCGGCGATCGGACAAAAGTGTGAACTTGTAGGGCCGTTTTAACAACCTTTTGGCCTTGAATACTCGATTCTCGATACTCGTGAGCATCAAGTACCGAGACGCTTTATGTCAACGGCATATACGATTATGATACTGCAGAAGCTTATTTGACCCAACACGAAAGGACCCAGCAATGAAAAAGCAAGTGCCATTGGACAAGGCAAAATGGCTGGTTGAGCCGGGCTGTGTTGTCCTGGTGACCTCCGGCACCATGGAAAAGCCGAACGTGATGACCTTTAGCTGGCAAACCCCTGCAAACAATGCCGATCCCTGCCTTGTACTGCTGGTTATAAATCATATCAGGTATTCTTATGAGCTGATAAAGCAGAATCACGAGCTTGTCATCAATGTTCCCGGAGAAGAGCTGCTCGAACAAGCTCACTTTGCAGGGCAGGTAACAGGCAAAAACATTGATAAGTTCAGCCAAAGCGGACTGACTCCAGTGGCCGCAAAGATGGTTCAACCTCCGCTGGTCAAGGAATGTGCTGCTCATTTGGAATGTCGGGTGGCCGACATATTCAAAATGCAAACGCACGATTTGTTAGTTTGCGAAGTCGTCCGGGCATTAGCTGATACAGAGCTGTTTGACGGCAAGTGGATTCCGGAAAAATTTCACACATTACACTACCTTGGCGGCAACAAGTACGGCGTGATGGACCGTGCAATTGAGGCTCGCGGCAGAGGAAAAACACCGATGTAACGGACTATCGCTCAGGGGACAACATAAAAAAGTTCGTTGCTTCGGTGCCGAGAAGCTGGACAGGGAAGGGAAAATTGTCTATAATCGTATTCGTCCGATTTAAATAAGTAGAAGAGAGGTGATTTATGTCGAAAAATCTAAACCGCCGGAACTTGTTGAAAAAATCCATTATTACACCTGCAGCCGCCACATTAGCTTTGAGTCTTGAAGAGAAAGCTTTATTAGCAGGGTTAGCAAAAAAGCCGGCTGTGTCGGCACCGAGCGGCTCGGCTAAAGGTTTGCCAATGGGCAAGATTGGTAATCTCAAGATTACCAGAATGTTCTGCGGCGGTAATCTGACCAGCGGTTTTGCTCACAGCCGGGATTTGGAGTATGTATCTTCATTACTGAGACACTATTTTACAGATGAGAAAATTTTCGAGACCTGGCAGATATGCGAAGAATGCGGAATCAATACCGCCTTATTGAGACTTGATGATACGGTCATCAGACTTGTCAATAAATATTGGGACGAAAGAGGCGGAAAGCTGCAATGGATTGCACAGGTCAAGCCCAAGAAAACCGACCTGCAAAACTTCAAGGCCGACATAAAAATGGCCATCGACAACGGAGCTGTTGGAGCTTACATACAAGGTGGTGTTGGAGATAGTGTTGTCAAGAGTGGTCGTGTTGACATTCTCGGAGAGGCGGTCGAATTCATCAAGGAAAATGGAGTAATCGCGGGTATCGGAGGCCATGAGCTGGCAGTGCCCATCGCATGCGAAAAAGCGGGGCTTGAACCTGATTTTTATATGAAAACTCTACACAGCAGTGACTATTGGTCCTTCACCTCGGAAAGAGTTAAGGATAATGTCTGGTCGACTACGCCGGAAAAGACTATCGAGTTTATGAAAAAAGTTGACAAGCCGTGGATTGCTTTTAAGGTCTTAGCCGCAGGCGCTTTCGAGCCGAGAGACGGTTTTAAATATGCCTTTGATAATGGTGCTGATTTTATTTGTGTCGGAATGTTTGATTTCCAGGTCAGGGAGGATGTTATTATTGCAAAGGACATATTATCAGGCAAAATCAACAGGCAGCGCCCCTGGAGAGGGTGAGAAAAAAACTCCTGACCCTTTTCTTCGTGTTTGATACGCTCTATTGGCCTTTAATCCAGGCAATTAATTTCTTATCAAATAAAGCCTGTTCTTCAAGCACTGGGAAACTACCGCTTGTGCGTTTAGAATTTCCTGAGAACAGACTTTATTCCTTGCCAGCCTCCCCAATCGGGGGGACAACGCCGAGTTGTTGCCACATGCCCAAAGCGTCCCAGTTTTCCCCCTTTTCCATGATCTTGCCGCCAGCGATGCGAGAAATCTCGATCCCTGTCACCGTCATCTTCACGCCGGTAGGGGCGATGCCCATCAGTTCGCCTTTGTGCGTGCCGGTAGATGTCCAGCGGGTTACTACCTTATCCCCTTCGGCGATCTGATCCTCAATCGTGAATTTAAGATCGGGGAAGGCAGCGCGCCATCTGGAAACACTGGTGCGCACTATCTTTTGTTGCTTTTGTTTTAAGCCCGTGGCGTAAATCTCGTCTATTACGTCCAGTTTCCCTTGGCTCCAGATCTCCTCAAAGGCACGCCGGGCGATGGCCTTGTTTTCTTCCAGCTTAGCCGTCGAGGAAGGCCTGCAGCCGGGACAAACAAGCCCCAGTGCAACCAGACAGATTGATAACACCATGTAAACACGTTCCATTTTTTTACCTCTAATCAAATAAACAAACCACAAAAATTCATCGCTTCTTCTTTATACTAAAACTTTTTCACATACTCGATGAATTTTTTTGCCGTTCTGTCCAGATTTTCGATATCTCCTCCGCCTTCCAACACCTCACACATCTCGTACGCAATGTATCCCTGATACCCGATTTCCTTAAGCGTGTTGAAAAAAGTTTTGTAATCGATGATGCCCTCTCCCATCGGGACCGCTCGAATCAGAGTGCCATCTTGCACAAAATTTGTCAGAGCGTGTTCATAATGATACCTCGGCAAACGCACATACTCGGCTGCGGTGGTGTGAACGATAAAAGGTTTCATCTTCACAATAGCGGCTCTAAGTTCTTCAGAAGTTAAACCTTGCAGAGCCGGAGACCAGGCATCGAAAGCAGCCTTGACGTTTGGCAGATTGACTTCCTTGAGGAGCCAGTACATCATATCGTGGTGTGCTCCAATATCGTGATGATTCTGCACAGCAAGGGTAACGCCGTACTTTGCCGCCTTTTGGCCGGCGAGCTTTAGTCCTTCAACCACCATCGCGTATTGTTTGTCAAAAGCTATGCCGGGACGTTCATAACCGGTAAATATTCGCACCATATCGGTCCCTAAGTCATGCGCCAATTTGGCCAATTCCCCGACATAACAAGCCTGAATCTCCACATTGGGGATTCCGGCTTTATCCACCCCGGCTGTAAAGTCCGTATACCCCGCCAGACAAACCAATTCAAGGCCGAGTCTCTCGATCTTGCGTCGCAAGGCCTTTCGTGCGGCCGCATCGTAATCCAAAGGGGAAACATGAGGCCGTTTCGCCACTAACATCACTCCATCGAATCCGAGCCGCTTTGCCTTGGACAAAAACTCGTCGACACTCAACCTGGCCTGTCCGCGCCAGACACCGGCATAGCTGACAGAATGCAAACACGTCTTCATCTTAAAATCCTTTGGATTACCCGTCGGGGTCTTTTGCGAAAACGCTCTTTGAGAAAAGAACAACAATACAATCATCGAAACTAAACAGGATTTACGCATGGCTAAACTCCTTCTGAACTAACATATTTACACGGTTTCGGACAGCAGACTTTTTGGCATCATCCAGCCTTACATTTTGAAGTGACATAATAACCGAAATCTCGCTCCGCGTCAAGCAATTACGAAAATCGACCGGCCAACGCCTCTCAAGAAGAGCATTTTACTTAACGCAATTCGCCGAGTCCAGCGATTGCGAGATTATTCTTCTTTCCTGGGCCTTAGCAGACCTTTAAGACCTTCAGCAATCCCCCTGCCGACATCTTCTGTACCTTTTATAAGGTCTTTGCCGATGTCCTCTCCACCTTCTATGACCCTCTTACTTACGTCCATGGTTTTACCCAAAGTTGACTTCATTGTATCGACCATTTCTTTGGGCAGGACTCCAACACCTTGTTCGGCCACACCTCTTGCAATGGCTAATAAAATCTTACCTGACAAAGCAGCCGTATCTAACTTATTGTCGCTGCCTAAGTTGGTCATCTTGATAGGAGCGAGTTTAAGTGGAATGGTATCTGCCTTTCCGGGAACAGGCAGCAGCTTTACTTTAACTGTCACGTTGGAAATTTCCAGATTGTCTATATGCAGCTTTTTCCCGGCCGCCTCAGGCTCGCCTTCAGCTTCCGGGCCGCTGGGTATTGCTTTTATTACATCCTGGAGGTTGTTGCCGGAGATGCCCCGCTGTTCAAGAACAACGTCTACCCCATCGAGCTTGATTTCTCTTATATGAACCACATCACTCAAAAGAGACTTTATATCAACTACGATTTTGGCGTCTTTAAGTTCAAGCAGCTTATCGTGTTCGTAACCCGGCGGATTGTTAATCAAAAGATTTTGCAGGGTGAGCTTTCCACCCATAATTGAGAGGTCAGCTTTATCTACGCTTACCCCGACATTTAAGGTCTTGGTTGCTGCGGCCTCAATCCCTATCTTTACAGCCCGATCAACAAAAAGGTCAACGACTACTACAACGACAATAACCAAAATCAGAATTGCCAGCAAAATAATACGCAGGTTTTTAAGTGCCTTCTTCATTTTTCAGTCCTTTTAATTATTTCCTTCTTCAGCGTTGTTCATTGAGAATCCTTACAAGAGCGCCAATATGCTTTCCTAATCATATTAAACTATTTCCCTCCCTCTAAAAGCTTCTTAAAACGGGGGTGGTCGCGCAAGGGGTCCCAGGCCGGGTCAAGTCGAAGTAGAGGAATCGACATCCAGCCGGGATTAGACAACAGAAATTCCAGCTGGTCGATGGCCGCATTAAATTCGCCGACCATAACGTAGATACGGGCTAATTCCTCCACCCGCCATAGGCCTCTCATTGCTTCCTTGGTTACAGGTAGTAGCTCCACGGCCAGCTTGCCTTCCCGGAGCGCGTCTTCCTTGCGGCCCAGACCGGCATAGGCGATTCCGAGCGCACTGTGGAACCGCGCATCCTCCGGCTGTTCTCGGATTTTGGTTTCCAGAATGCTTCGAGCCTCGTCGTAATATTTCTTCGCCAGCTCATTTTTGTTCATGTACCTATAGATTAGTGCATATCGCTGAGCATTGGGGATAAAGTAATACTGGTTATCAATATCTTTTGATTTCAAAGAGAGCCGGTCCAAAGCCTCTTGATAGTTGCCGTCGAACACATCGATATCGACCAGCCAATCAACAATCTCGAAGTTTTCTGTTGACTTGATGTTCTCTAACGCCTCTTGCAGAACTGCCCGCGCCTTCTCAGTTTTGCCCTCCCAGAGCAGGTATAGATTCGCCTTCCTAGCGTAGGGTATGGGCCAATCGGGGCTCAGCGAGATGGCGCGGTCATAGTAACGCTCTGCTTCCGGGTACTTGCGCAGGAGCTTAAAGGTTAACGCGACCTGATAGGCTAATCGGCTGGCGAGGGGGTCAAGTTCGAAAGCTCTCTTGATATTGCCCAGTGCCTCTTCGAATTTTCCCTGCCGCCTTTGAACATAACCGACAAACTCCAGGACCTCGCTGTTATTGGGCTGGCTTTTCCGCGCGATGGCGAACTGCTCCAAGGCACGGTCATAATCCAGATGACCATGATAGTAATAATGCCCCAAAGCCAGATGTGCCTCAGGCAGATTCGGATTAAGTTGGAATGCTCTGTCCACCGCTTGCTTTGCCATGGCACGGCGTTCTTCGCTGCGGTCATAATAGTGCCAATACATCATCATATTGGTCCTTGAGAGTTGGGCGTGCGCCAAGGCAAACGTGGGGTCCAGCTCGACCGCCTTTTCATACATTCCCAAGGCTATCCTGAAGTCATTTTCGAGAATGCTTCGAAGGAAATACTCGTTGCCACGCAAGTAATAGTCATACGCCTCCAGGTTTTCTGTTGGCCTGGATTGAAGTGTCTGCCGTTCCGGTTCGAGCAGGGTGACATCCAGTGCCTGTGCCACCCGCTCAGCCAACTCAGACTGCAGGCGGAAAACTTCACTCATATCATCATCATATATCTGCGCCCACACGTGCCTGTCTTCGGAAGCCCTGATAAGCTGGGGTATTATCCTCACCCTGCTGGTTGGATCTGACGGCCGCTCGCGCTGGACCGTACCTTCCAGAATATAATCAACGCCTAACTCTTTAGCTATCTGCCGTGTATTTTTTTCTCTGTCCTTATACTGCATTGCGCTCTGCCGTGAGATGACACCCAAACCGTGAATAACCGCTAAGCGAGCTGTGATAGCATCGGTTATGCCGGCGGCGAAATACTCGTCCTCGGCAGGCCCCAGATTCTCAAATGGCAGAACCACCAGCCGTATCTCTTTTGGAGAAGGTTGAATTTCCTTTTTTGGAATAAACTTCAATGCAATGCCGGATAGAATAATACCAATAGCCACTGCACCAATAATCATCGCAATCCTTCGCAACTTCGCAGGCGGTGCAGTTGCTGGTTTGCTCAGCGTTTCGCTGATTTCGATGCGAGCGTCTCCGATGTGCTGAAGCCGCCGGCGCGGGTCTTTCTCTAAGCAGCGGCGCAGCAAAACCTGAATATTCGCCGGTGTGCTCTCCGGCAGCGCATGCCAGTTGGGGTCTGTTTGCAGAATATTGGCCAGCGTGTCGGAAACCGTCTCGCCTTTGAACGGGACCCTGCCGGAGAGCATCTCGTACAACACACAGCCGAACGACCAGATGTCGCTGCGCTTATCGGTCGCCTTGCCGCGGGCCTGCTCCGGACTCATGTAGGCCGGCGTGCCAATCACCCGTCCGGGCTCGGTGACAGTGCTTTGCTGGTCTAAAGCTTCACCGCCGACCACCTTGGCTAAGCCGAAGTCCAAAACCTTTACCTTACCTTCCGGCGTTATCTTGATATTACCGGGCTTGAGGTCGCGGTGAATCACGTCATGTTCGTGCGCCGCCGCCACCGCCTCAGCTATCTGCAAGGCAATCGATAATGCCTCTTCCAACTTAAGTGGCTTCTTAGCTATCCGCTCAGCCAGCGTCTGGCCGGGAACGTATTCGAGGATAAGGTAAGCGACATCTTCAGCCTCTTCGAATTCCTCGTAGATAGTGGCGATGTTCGGGTGGTTCAGCGATGCCAAAACCCGGGCTTCGCGAGAAAAACGCGACCGGGCCTTGGGATTCTCCATCACCTCGGCCGGCAGGCTCTTGATAGCTACCGGACGGTCGAGCTTGGTGTCGTGGGCCAGGTAAACCACCCCCACAGCCCCACGGCCTAATTCCCGCTCTATCCGGAACGGACCAATCTGGCCACCCGGTGCCGAGCCGCTAAAACTGGCGGTGGGACGGTCTTTTTCCTTACCTGGCCGCTTATTGTTATTTTCCGCAGCGTCGCTCATCCGCATCCCTCACTGCAAATGTCCGCTGTCTCCGCAGCTTCATCGCAATTCTCCGAGAGCAACAAGCCTCAGAATCCGGCAAAATGACGAAACCTCAAAACAAGCCAAAAAAGGGCTTGACAGCCCTGCGAATGGCCAATACTATATCAACCAATCAAGATTATGTCAACCCCGCTCCTATAAGGGGTGGGGTGGATGTTGCTGATACACACATAACTGTTTAGCACAAGGAGTTGCAATGGCTTCTATCATCATAATGACAGGAACCCAAAAAGGCGACTATTACCCCCTCGGTCATCGGACAAATGTGGTCGGCCGCGATGAGGCCCTTCTAATCCAGATCCTTGACGAGCACGTCTCCCGCAAGCACCTGCAGATACGCTTCGATAAAGACAAGGACAAGTATTACGCGATCGACATGAAGAGCAAACACGGCGTCCTCATCAACGGCACAAAAATTAGTGACGAGACCGTGCTGCACAACGATGACTGCATTACCATCGGCCAGACCACTCTCTTGTTCACGTTCAAAGACTTCACCGATATTGAAAGTGCGCTGTCCCACTTCAAGAAAGTCGGTGAACGGGTACGCCCTACGGTTACTGATTGACAAGCCGTGAAGACAGAGAACAGAAGACAGAAAACAGAAGACAGAGAACAGATAATCTGACTTCTGATTAAATATCTTCTCGGATAATTTTTGCACCGACCGGATTTAGTCTTTCTTCGATTTTTTCGTAGCCGCGGTCAATATGATAGACCCTGCTGACAATAGTAGTTCCCTCGGCAGCCAGCCCAGCCAGAACCAATGCCGCCGACGCCCGCAAATCTGAAGCCATCACCGGAGCAGCCACCAGCTTTTTCACACCCGCCACAATCACAATCGGTCCTTCCTTGTGCAAATCCGCCGCCATTCGGTTTAATTCGGCAACGTGCATAAACCTATCGGGAAAGATTTTTTCGATTATGACACTGTTGCCCTCGGCAAGCGACAGAAGAGCCATAAACTGAGCCTGCAAATCGGTAGGGAAGCCCGGATATGGTAGTGTGGTGATGTTAGACGCTTTTATTGAACCGCTGCGGGCAACGACACAGCCCTTGTCTTGCCGCTCAACTGTTACACCGATACTTCTCAGCTTGTCAACGACGGCCATCATATCATCGAGCCGACAGTTGCGCAGCCGCACTTCGCCTGCGGTCATCGCTGCGGCGACCATAAAGGTTCCGGCCTCGATTCTATCCGGAATTACCTCGAACCGGGTCGGCTGCAACTCTTTGACCCCTTCGATAATCAGCCGAGGCGAGCCGATACCCGATATTTTCGCACCCATTTTATTTAGAAGGTTTGCCAGATCCGCCACCTCCGGCTCACAGGCAGCCGATTCGATAACGGTCCGACCCTTTGCCAGCGTTGCGGCCATCAGCACATTTGCGGTGCCCAGCACAGTGGAGCCGAACGGCCCGCCCATAAAAATATCTTTGCCTCTCAAACCATTCGGTGCTTCGGCGATGATATAGCCGTTCTTAAGATGGATTCGTGCACCAAGCTCCTGCAGACCCCTTAGGTGAAGGTTGACCGGCCTGTCACCAATTGCGCATCCGCCGGGCATCGAGACTTCCGCCCTGCCGCAGCGCCCAAGAAGCGGACCGAGTATGCAAATACTGGCTCGCATTCTGCGGACAATTTCATACTCGCCCACCGGATTATCAATTACCGTCGAATCTATACTCAAATCGCCGTTCGGACCCCGGGCGAGCTTACAGCCCAACCGGGTAAGCAATTCGCCGCACACAGAGATATCAGAAAGATGAGGCACCGCCGAAAGAACCGATTTGCCCGAAGCTAAAATGGCCGCAGCCATTATCGGCAGTGACGCATTTTTTGAGCCGTTTATACTGACGCTGCCGGAGAGCCGGACCGGTCCTTCAATGTGAAATATGTCCATATTGGCTATTTACTATTTACTATTTACTACTTACTATTTACTATTGTTACGAATACGAAAACCCTTTCTTTTCAATAGTAAATAGTCAATAATCAATAGTCAATGGAATTCCTCGGCCCCATAACTATAACTATAACTATAACTATAACAGACCTTATTTGCCTGGCAGGCTTTATATTATTGGCTTGCTGGCTGCTCAAAACCTCTCTGGGCAGAAAGGCCTTGGCCGATTCAGCGCCCCGCCGAAATAATATGCCTCTTTATTTGCCCTTTATACCACTGGTTATTTGGTTTGGGGTTGTTTCGTTTGCAATATCAATCGCTAAAAAACTGGTAGGTGACCTGCAGGATTGGCAAAGCGATTTTCTGGATAATCTTATTCTCTGTATCGGTGGGCTAACGACAACAGCCGTAATTATTTTTCTGGCAAGGACCCACTTCGCCCGGCGATTAAAAGGGTTCGGCTTGAATATAAAAAAGCTCCACAAAGATTTTTTCGCCGCTTTTGTGAATCTGCTCACCATCTGGCCGCTTATGATGGTGGCGATTACACTAACGATATTCTTCGGGAAACTTATCTGGGGCCAGGAATACCAAATACAACAGCATCAGGAACTCGAATTAATAACGCAGTATTCGCAATTGCCGCTTCGAATATTGATTGTTGTCGTCGCCATAGTAATAGCACCTGTGCTTGAGGAGATGCTGTTTCGAGGGCTTGTTCAGACAATGATACGCTCATACCTCGATGCTCGATGCCTGATACTCGATACTCGTCGAGAATCGCCCAGCACCGCTGGGTTTCGATCAAACCCGCCTTCGGCGGGCGAGAATCGAGAAACGAGAAAAGCATGGCTGGCAATCTTGATAAGCTCTGTGTTATTCACAATTGTACATGCAAACCCGGGACATTGGCCGGCACTATTTGTATTAGCGGTATGTCTGGGCTATGCGTATGAAAAGAGCGGCTCTTTATTTCGACCTATTTTTATCCACTCACTTTTTAACACAGCCAGTATAATAGCGACCTTAAGTCAATAAACATAGCGCATAGCGTGCAGTGTTTAGCGGATAGAAAAAACCATTGAGCTTCGCGTTATTAATGGCCCCAAGGTGGCACCCTCAAAACTAATGGAACCCAGGGTGGCACCCTCAAACTTGTTTGGGGGTGTTCCTTGGTCGAAAGACCAACGGTCAACTTTCGGCCTTAACGTTAAATTTGACTTTCTCTCCGGCCTTGATTCGCAGGGGCTTGTCAAACTGATTGTAGCCAAACTCGCGCAGAACAAACCTCGACAAGGCCAATTCGCCATGCAAAACTGATAATTCAACTCGAACACGCTTTTTTCCGCGTTTGAGAGAACACTCACCCCACGCGTAACCATTTGACCAGAAGAACGTACCGTCCTGAGCGGCAAAGGTCATCGATTCTTCGACGCCGGAATAACCAAATCCGGTAAGTGCCGGCACAGCCGCCCAGCTGGCCATGGCGCGGGCGTAATGGTGCCCGCACTCAGCCTCGTCGAAGGGGCTGCGCTTGCGCCCGTCGTAGCGGTCGCGGATGTTCCTGATGCACTTAAGCCCGTTTCGCACCTGACCCTCATACAGCATACCGACAGCAGCGGTGTACTCAAAGCCTGTCATCACCTCGGTGAAGTACGGAAAAGGCCAGGGCGAAGCCCTGGACTGGATCAAACCCGCCTTCGGCGGGTTCGGCCGGTCTTTCGGATAGCTGGCCATCAGCAGCGCCGACTCATCACCCAGAGCATAGCTGCGCATACAGTTGAAATGACCATACATGCTCTCCCTGAGATTGTACTTCATAATACTCCGCAGCGTTCTGCGGACATTGGCCGGCTCGAGCAAATATCCCAAGTCGCAGACATGCGCCATATATTGGCCGACAAGCTGGTCAACAAGGCAGCCCGAGCCGAGCTGGTAATCGGGCCTGGTCGGGTCTTTTGCACCCATCCCGATTAGCAGGCTTGGCGCTATCTCTGACTTGTCCCGCGGCGGGCGGATCTCGTGTTCGTAGTACTGCCCATTGAACAGGTTCTCATCTATCCACGCTTTGCCTCGCTCAAAGAGATTCCGGCAGGTCGCTGCGAAGTCGTCTTCACCGAGGTAACGGGCCATCTCCTCAGCCGCCCGCAGCGCCCCTAAATACCACACGCCCATCTGCGGATTCGGCCCATAGTATTCCACGTCCATAGTATTGTGCTGACAGCCTTCCATCACGCCGTCGCGGTCGGCGTCCCAGCCACCCTTAATCCAGCAGAACTCCAACGCCCTTTTCACACCCGGCCAGAGGGTCTCTAACATCTGGTCGTCACCGGAAAGCTGCCAGTCACGGTACATCTTCATTATACATCCCATCTGCCCGTCGGCTGCGGTCTTGGCAAAATTCTGCGCACGCTCGAGCGGCAAGTGCACACGAAAGCTCATCAGCCCTTTATTATTTGTAGCATGAGCGAACTCGACCTCGCGCATCGACTTGGCCAGCTCGCCGAACAGAAAAGCCGTGGCCTGCTCGTAGTTCCAGACGTGGGTACATGAGCCAATACAACAACCTCTATTGTTGCTGCAACCTTCAAACCCGTAGAATCGGCCGTCCTCTGTCCGAAAGCACGTTTGGGTGCGCAGCGTGCTGATATTGAAAAGCGCCGCCTCTTTCACTACCTCAGGCAGCTCGCTCTCGCAGAAAGTCCGCACAAAGCCAACGGTTCTTTCCTCCAGTTTCGCAAGCCGTGGCACAAATTTCTCGGCTACGTCCCACGCATCGCTGTACTGTGTGGTGTAGTAGTTGCCGATACGGTCTTTCTCGTTCCCTTTTGGCGTCCAGCTCTGGCGGTTAGGAAAGTGCCAGGTAAGTAAAAACGTCACTTCTTCTGTCCCGCACGGCGGCAGCTCTACCTCGACGGCGAGCGAAGCCATTGGCGTATCTTCCCTTGTGGCTTCACGCTCCTGGAGTTTGCCGTCGTCGCTGAAATCATCCCAGAAATCCAGCGTCGAGCTGCCCCAGGCCTGCCTGAGCCAGGCCGTGCGATAGCTAACACCAGCCCTGGCGGTGGTAGTCAGCGCTATCGTACCGGATTGTTCCGCTCTCGGGACCACCCCCTCGGAATCCATAAAGATACCCTGCACATTTTGGCCTTTGCGGAAGCTGTTACGATTGGCCTTGCCACCGGCCGCCACCAGATTACCTTTCCAATCTTTCGTCCTGCCCGAACCATCTATGCCGATGAAGTTCGGCATACTGCCGCAGACAGACGCAGTTACCGACTTGTCGGTCTTATTGTAAAGCACGTATCGCAGGACAGCCACGGGTATGCCGCTGGCCTCGGCGTCGCAAGGGATAAGCGGGTTGAACGCCTTGATGCGGACGTCCACCGGCACCTCCGGGTCCGAAAGCATCACCTGTCCTAACGGATAGGCCGCAGCAAACGAGCACTTACGAAACCGTGGCAGGCCGTGGTTGGGCACCGTACTGCCGTGGCTGTCTTCGTAACCCGACAGCTCAATCGGCCCCTCGATTGCCCGGGTTGCAGTTTGTCCGTCAGCCGTTTTGACGTACAGCGCAAAGAACGGACCCAGCGACCGTCGTCCTATGACCGGCACAAACCCTTTGGCCGGGCGGTTCATAATCTCCCAGTCGCGCAGGTCGCCCCGCCCGCCTAATGAAACAGTTCCTGTACCAATCCCGCCCAAAGGAAGGGCAATCCGGTCAAGATGGTCCTGGTCATAGCGTTTTAGAATCGGCCAGTGTTCCAAGGCAGTAGCTTCGGTCTCTACCGGCACTACTGTCACCTTCCCGTCTTGGCTCGGCCAAGCCGAGACAGGCCCCTTGGCAAATGATCCATTCCTAAAATACAAATTACATCCTGCAGCTATCACCGTTAAGAGTAACAATAACTTTTTCATATTTTTTTCTCCTTTAAGTGAATTTGTGAGCTTTGCGTTATTAACGGCACTCGGGGTGGCACCCTCAAACTTGTTTGGGGGTGCTCTCAGCCGCACCATTTTGAAATACCTCAGAAAGTCTGCAGCTCAATAAGGCCCAGAATAGACAGCTTCCGCTATGGGCGGTTCCACCGCTTGATATCTTGCAGAATCTTTTCTCGATCCCAATTCCTCGGCTTCGGATAGTCCTGGTTCGCTTCAAGCTCTTCAATGGACGGGGTCTTCGACGGCACGCTGTCGGGCGGTACTTCCGCGCCGGTAATCCATACCAGCGCGTTGAGCACAAGTTTGCGAAAATCGTCGTGTGCCCAGTTCCAGTGCCAGTGTCCGCCGGTAAAGCCGAAGCCTCGTCCTCCATCCGGCCGCTCATACGCCCACGCCACGTGCTCCGGCATACCCATCCGCGCACGCACGTGCGGATTGCCGCTGTGAGCTCCGTCCCTTCTTTTACGCGTGCTGTCAGGCGGGATTGCGGTCAGTATCGGCGTTACGTTCTCCATGTTCTCGGCGAAGCGCATATGGTAGTACCACTCGTCATTTATCGAGAAGCCCTTGACGCCACGAGTAATAGGATGCTTCGGCAGTTTCTTGAATTCAGCTTCCCAGTGCGGATTGACCGACCAGTACGTCTCATAGTACCCACCTATCCAATCGAGCAGGCAATTGCCGCCCTTGCCCTTTGGAACTATCACCGCATAATGGATAAAGGCCAATCCCACACCTTTCTTCATCAACTTGCCCACTTCCTGAAGGTGCGGCATCACCACGTGCCCGCCGCCGCCATCGCAGTAGATCGCGATTGCGTCCGTGTTATCGAAGGCGGTCGGGTCCTTGGGCCAGCCGTTGGTGTACACCGCCGCATAAACCTCCGGCATATTTTCGTTCAGTAGTTTGGCCAGCAGTAAGCAGCCGGCGTTGTGCTCGTGGCTGCCGTAACGGTGGCTGCCCGGCCCGGCTACCAGAACTATCTTCTTCCTTTCCTGCATCTTCAAGCGCTTAAGGCAAATGTCTTTGAACTGGACCGTCATAGGCGGTCCCGAATGCAGCTGCAGCGCCAGCACGCCCGACAGCTCCCGCTGGCCCTTGTCGTTATCAATCACTTCGGCCGTGACCTTACCGTTAATCTTCAGAACTATGTGGGCGCCACGGGCGATGATGTGATAGTCGTTCCAGTCGTCCTTTTTAATATTGGCAAACAAACTGTCGGAATCTGCGATTGATGTGCGGGTCATCTTGCCGTCGGGGCCGATGACGGTTTTCTGCCCTCGTGCGGCAAGCATCCCGCGGCCGTGCTCGTCGTAGAGCGCTCCCGCCCATCGACCACCTAAATCGATGTCTGCCTGGTAGCCGACGGCATGGTCGTCCTCTTCGACCCGGCTGCGAATTTGAACGCCGGAGTTGGCCGACGACGTACCGCTGATGCGGTACTTCAGCTTCAGCTCGAAGTCGTCCAGCTCACCAAACTGCCAGACCAGGAATTGATTTTTCTTCACCGGATGCTGCTGCGTGGCTCGAGCGGTAATCGCTCCATCCTCCACCAACCAATAGCTCATATCGGGCGCTTGCCACCCGTTGAGCGTCTTGCCGTCGAATATCGGCTTAAAACCGCCCTCTTCAGCAACAGCCCCGCTCGTAATAAGCCCTAAAAGGCCGAACAATGTAATCCCAATGAGCCGTAAATAAATTGTACGCATAACAATTCCTCCCTTTAGTTCGTCGCCCGAGACACAGGCCACAAGCGACACATGGCCCCGACGCTCAACCTGCGGCTTGCCATTGTTCTCTGACGAGTCTTAAACCTTCAGTATAGACCTCCTCCTGGCTGGGGAAAAAATCGCGCCAGACGCGGGTGGCGGCAGCCAGGTCCGGCAGCGCCCGCCCGAACGCTTCAATCACCAGCCAGCCATCGTAGCCGCCCAACCGCAGCACCCCGAATGTACCGGGCCAATCGATGTGCCCTTTGCCCGGCGTGCCGCGGTCGTTCTCGCTGACGTGCACGTGCTTGATAACGTCAACATGCCGACTGATGCAGCCGACCGGGTCTTTCTCTTCGATGTTGGCGTGGAAGGTATCGAACAGGACGCCGACGTTGGGATGGTTGACGCGTTTGACGTGGTCCACTACGTCAGCCATAGTGTTCAAAAAATAGCACTCGAACCTGTTAAGGAACTCAACGGCCAGAGTCACGTTTGCCTTAGCGGCAAGCTCGCCGGCCTGGCGGTGCACCTCGACCGCACGCTGCTTTTCCTCTTCCGTGGGGCCCTGGCCTGTGAAAACGCCTAACGGCTGATAGAAAGGCCCGCACAGAACCTCGGAGCCCAGCGCCGCCGAACAGTCGATTGCCCACTTCAAATACTCCACCGCCCTTTCACGGTGCCCCGCATCGGCGCTGACCGGATTGTGCTCTTCGTCAGGAATAACCGTCACGGACGTGCAGGCCAGTCCGTTGTCCTTAATCGCCCTGCCAATCTTCTCAAAGTGCGCAGTGTCTCCCTCAAAGACAGGTATCTCGACGCCGTCGTAGCCGACCTTTTTGAGCGTTTCCAGGTGCGGCAAATCCTCCTCGGTAACGTGTGTGGTCCACAACAACATATTAAATCCGACTTTCATTACAGTTTCTCCTTCTATACTTAGCATATCCTTGATAGGAAGTTTAAAGTATCTATTTCCCGGCAGCGGTTTGTTCCTGAGACTCCGGCACAACCGCCAGGCCTGCCGCCCACGCACAACCTCGCCGGAACAGCTCGGCCACGGCCGCCTTGCGGATGGCCTTGACGTCGTGACCCAACAAGCTGTGAAATACCCGGCCCTTACCGTAGTTGAGCACAAACGCCATCGGATACTTTTTACCGTCCACCTTGGAGCGCGCAGTAGCCAGCAGCTCGATTGGGCGATTACCCGTCAGGCAGGTGTACAATTCATCGTCGGTCTCGAAGGACTGCATGCCCCGCGTGATAGGGTGTTCGGCGTTCGTGATATTGACGCGGAAAGGTCCTCTGGGATCGTGGCCTCTGGCCTTCGGGTCCCAGACCCGCCCGGCCAGTTTCCGAAACTCCGGCCAGTCCTGGAAAGCACCACAGGCAAAATGCACTAAGAACAAGCCCTTGCCGCCATCCACGAATTCGCGCAGATTAGCGCGAGCTTTAGCGCCCGGCGAAGGCTTCTGCCAGTTCATAAAGTGCAGCACGACCACATCGTAGCGGTGCAGTGCCGATGAATCAAGAAAGTGCGGGTCTTCAACCACACGCACCTGCATCCGCGGGTCCCTCCCAAGCACCTCAGCCAATACAGGAGCCGTCTGGCGCCACTTATGAGCAGGGTGGTCGATGCCGGTGACAATCAACACATCGACGGTTCGGCTCTTTTCAGCGACCGACGACGTGGTGCCTACAGTCACGGCCAATACAAACCACGCCAGAGCAAACAGAATAACAATCTTACCAAGACGAGTCATAGCTTTGAGTCCTAATGAGTATAAATGTAGTAAAGTTTATGGTCAGTTACAATCTCCACGGGCTGCGCATCGGCCGGTTGAGCATACGGTTGGCTTCCTCGTCGTTGACAAATCGCTCGGATTTCCAGTCCCAGGTCAGCCTCCGGCCCAGACGCGTTGCAATATCAGCGATGAGGGTAACCGTGGTGGCGGCGTGGCCCGCTTCGACCGGAGTGGCCGGGTCGCGCCGGCTGCGCACAGCCTCCAGGAAGTTCTCCCAGTGGTGACCCGACTCGTAGAGGTGTTCATCGTTGGGCTTAATGGTGACCTTCAACAGCGACTCCGGCTCAGCCGAGATGCCGGAGCGATTGACGTGGACCCAGCCCTTGTCGCCCTCGAAGCGGCAGCCCTGTTTGTGATGGCCGTTATCTGAGAAGCTTAGATGCAGACCGTCGGCCCCGGTGAATTCGACCCGCCACGTCAGCGACGTGTTACTAAGACCCTCGGTTGGGAACACTGCGGCCCCTTCGACCTCAAGCCGCGAACTCGCCAGGCTCGGGGCCCCCCACAGTGCGATGTCAATGTGGTGCACACCCCACGCCTCGATCCAGCCGGCACAATAATCGTAGATGTGATACCAACCATCCGGACTGGTGCAGCGCACCGCGTTGTAGGGTTTAAGAGGCGCCGGCCCGAGCCACATGTCGTAATCGAAGCCCGCCGGCACAGGGACGGTTGGCGCATCACCCAGAGCCTGGCCGCCCGGCACACCGACCTTGACCGTACGTAGTTGGCCGAGATAGCCGTTGCGCGCCAGCTCGCAGGCAAAGCGGAAATTGCGGCTGGAGCGCTGCTGCGTGCCCACCTGGAACACGCGTCTGTACCGCCGCACCGTCTTACACAAGACGCGCCCTTCAGCGACCGTTAGTGTCAAGGCCTTTTCCCCATAAATGTCTTTGCCCGCCTTCGCGGCCGCTATCCCGGTCAGGGCGTGCCAGTGCTCCGGCGTAGAGATTACCACCGCGTCGATATCTTTGCGAGCCAGCAGCTCGCGGAAGTCGTTGTACGTATCGCAGCCCTTGTATGCACCTGCACCGCGTGTACCGGCGTAGTGGTCCTCGATGTCTTTCTTCGCCTTCTGGCGCCGCGACCGGAACAGGTCACTGACTGCGACGATTTGCGCGTCGGCCAACGGCAAAAAGGTGCGTAGATGTGCTGTGCCTCGGATGCCAAGACCAATCAAGCCCAGCGTAATGCGTTCGCTTGCCGCCGCGGCATCACGACGGCCAAGTGCCGCAGCCGGCACAAAGTACGGCATCGCCGCCGCCCCCGCCGCGCCGGCAAGGAATTGGCGGCGAGTCATACGTTCGGGACGCTTGCGTTTGATTCTGGATGAGGTACGCAGAGCCACAATCGTTCTCCTTGTATTTGGGATTTTGTAGGACCCTTCGATGTTTTACCGGGCCACGCACTCGGAAACAAAGCACCTGCTCATTGTTTGAGCAATATAACACACCTCGTTGATTCTTGTCAAATCCTATTTCACAGCCCTCCCAATCGTTTCGAATTGTACCAGCCAAAGATGATTGAGCAGCCACAAAACAGAGCCGCGACCGTAAGGGAGCGGTACCTGCCCTTGCGGTTATACAGATGATTCAAAATCGGTATACCACTTTGAAAAACGCCCCGCAAACCTCCTGGCCGTTGGTTTCATAATCGTTGAACAACACATATAAATCGATATTATTTTTCATCGGCCAGGAAAACAGCGCAGTCAGATTATGACGGCCCTCTGATGTTTCTTCCGCGGTGAACTTGATCCTTCCGTTCCAGGTGAAGGTGTATTGGGTAACCCATCGCCACAGCCAGATGGCCTTTTCTCCGCCTGCTTGGGGATATATTGTGCGGTAGTTGCCGTTGACGGTGCTGAGCAGACGTTCGGTAATTCTCATGGGCTTTTCGAGGAAGTATTCTTTATAAGGCTCCTTCTCATACACCCCTTTTTCAAAGCCGCCGCTGACCGACTCCCATACATCCACATCCTCATTGTATTCGACTCTGATGCGGTCGTACTGGTTCTGATACGGGGCGTGATACTTATCGGCCCGTGTGTACGATAGTTCCACCTCATTTCGAAAACCTACTCCAAACTCCTCGATGAAGTCACGCAGAGTGGTGTTATGGTCATTGTTTGTATAGACATCAGCCTGTGAAGATGCACTAATTGATTTCAAAATGCCTTCTTCAAAATACTCTCTATACCTCAGTGAGGAACCGGGCCCGCGGATATTCCGCCTGGGGATGTAGCCCAAATCGGGCCGAAAACCCCGCGAAATGTCACGATAGTCCACTTGCCACGACAGAGGCCTGGTTCCTCCACCCAGTGCGGTATACAGGCCGTACGCATCACGGTCATAAATACCGTCTGTTTCGATGCCTTCGGAATCTCTCATTCGTAAAAACTGCGCGGTAAACGACGTCGTACTGTCAAGAAACAGACGCGTATCGACGCCGCCGGTTATGTTCATACCGTCCGACCGGTTAGAGTTGGCCCAGATGCCGCCGATATGGGAATTTTCTCCTATGTTATGAATGAACCTGCCGACATGGTAATTTCCGCTGCGCGCTTTGTCTTCGCGGACGATTTCACCCTGAACGTCTAACAGCCCGAGTGCCCAGCTTTTGCCCTGGCCGGTAATCTTTGCTCCCGCGTCAATATCCGTGAAGCGTCGGCTGTAATAGATATTCAACGGCGACCCGAACAGCTCGTTGCCCTCACGGAAAAAAGGACGTCGCTCCCTCAAGAATCGCTCAGTGTCCCTCATTTCAATTGTGTCGGGGTCGGCCTCGACCTGACCGAAGTCGGGGTTGATGGTAAGTGCGCTGGTTAGCTCTGAATTTAACCGCATCGAGATGTCCAGGCCGGTGGACAGCTTGTTACTGCTTTCGTCCAAATCTGAGCTGGCACTAAAATACGTTTCAAAAGCAGGTTTACGATTTACCTTTACCTTCGCAAGGTCCAGATTTGTCAGATGACCAAATTCACGAGAATAGCGGGCCCGGTTATTGCGATAGCACCAATAACCTCTTTCCGGTATGCTTATCTCACGCCGGTAGAAATTAGCACCCCAGGTAGCTGCATCTTTTTGCTCAAAAAGCATATTGCCAATCGGGATGGCCATTTCTGCAAACCAGCGGTCTTTCTCAACCGTAGAGGCAGCCGACCAGTCGCAGCCCCAGGTATCATCGTCATAACGATCGAAAAGCCCCATTCGTGCATCGTAGCGGGTTCCTAATGTATTGACGCCAAAGATGTACTGACAACGATGGTCGTGAAAGGTGTCAAACCGGGCAACTACAGAGTCTTCGTCGTGGAGGGATTGGTCATATCTTCGTTCAACGCCCACGATGCTATTGGGCTCCGGCTCCAGACATTCAAAGGCGATGTACAGGTTCTGGTCGTCGTAGAGTACCCGCACCAATGTCTGTTCGACCGCTAACTGTTCGATCCTGTAGTCGGTGAAATCCGTAGCTATATTTGCCTGCGACCAGCAGGCATCATCGAGTTTTCCATCGATTACCGGCGGGGTGTCCGTTCGTACCGCTGCCACCGAACGCACCGGTCCTCTGGCCCGCCGGGGGCGGACATCATCAAGGTCGGCCTCAAGGCCGGCGTCGTCGGCCCACCCTGCCTCCGTGTTCATTAGCAATACCATTGCCGGCAGGGCTATAAACAGTGCCATAGTATGTTTCATGCTGCTGCTTTTATTTCTTCAGCCCCGCCGCATCATCAACCGGGATTTCCCACATTAACTTTTGCTCATTTGAGTCACTATGATTTGCGATTTCCGACTTGAAATCGGCAATCGTCAATTCTACTCAATTCGCCCCGGTTATACAATCTTTTGGCGAGAAAATTCTTGCCGGCAACGCCGGCCACCAGCGCTAATCCGATGTCTCTGAGCCTTGCCCTATTATTGAGGTTTCTGCTATTAATGCAACGCGGGGTCCACCGGCAAACTTGCTTGGGGGTGTTCTCAGCTGAGTTATTTATGCTAAGTTGTATAAATTCACTTGATTTAGTAGAATAGCTCACAAATCCAAGGAGACCGAATTTGAAAATCAAGAAAGTAATTACAATAGCAATTCTGATATTTCTGACGATTGGCCACTTGCGATTAGCGACTTGCGATTTGCAACAAGCTATCGAGCGATGTTAATCTACATTTCACAATACAGACTCTTTTGACTGAGGTGTTCGTTATGAGACGACGTGAATTCCTAAAAGCCGCCGCCGGCACCGTCCTTCTGCCCTCGTGGGCCTGGGCCAAAGAAATACCCCGCGATTTTAAGATTACTCGTGTTGTTGGTTTCGACCTGGTCAGCGAACGGTCCAAACTCGCCGGTAAGAATTCCCGGCGCGACGTGCACGGCAGACGGGCCACTGACCGAATGGTCAGGCTTTTCACGAATGCCGGCTTAGAAGGAATCGGCAACTGTCGTGCAAGCCAGGAGGCTCTCTCCCAATTGCTGGGAAAGAACCCATTTGACTTTTACAACGGCGCAGACCGCAGGATGGCCGGCCCACTGGGCGCCGGGACGATGCCGCTCTGGGATTTAGTCGGCAAGGTCTTGAAAAAGCCCGTCTACGAACTGCTTGCCCCACCCCTTTACAAGGGGCGGGGCCGGGTTCCGGTCTATGATGGCTCGATTTACTTCAGCGACTTACTCCCGCAATACAAGCACAAGCCGCTCGACCGGTTCAAAGAAGAAATTGATATGGGGATGGCTGTCGGACATCGTGCTTTCAAAGTGAAAATCGGGCGCGGCGCCAAGTGGATGCCGCCGAAAGAAGGCTATGCCCGTGACGTGGAGGTACTCAGAACCATCCGCCGGCATGCCGGCCCGGATATCCTCATCGGGGTCGATGCCAACAACGGTTATGATCTGCCAAAGACCAAACGGCTCCTGGTCGAACTACCCGACTATAATTTCGCCTTTCTGGAAGAGATGTTTCCGGAAGAGGTTGATAAGTGCCTGGAACTCAAGCGTTTCATATCCCGGCACGGCTGGAAAACCCTCGTGGCAGACGGCGAGACTCAGAGGCAGCTCGATGCTTACAAACCATTCATCGAGGCTCGGGCAATTGACATATTCCAGGGTGACATGAATCGCTTCGGCTTTGAAGGCATCTTAACCGAGGCTTCCTGGTGTAAACCCCAGGGATTGCGGGTTGCCCCTCATAACTGGGGGTCGCTTGTAGGCTATTATATGCAGTTGCACGTCGGGCGGGCCATAACAAATTTCTACAGAGCTGAACGCGACCCTCTTTCAAATCCGGTGCTCATTGCCGACGGCTACGAGCTCAGGGACGGTTACTCCAGTGTTCCGGACGCACCAGGATTCGGCCTAAAACTCAACGAGGACAAGTTCGCTGCAGCCGTGCGAATAAACTTCGATCTCAGCGTTTGAAACCTCGATTTGATAATTGGTGAGTTTATTTGCGATTTGCGATTTGCGATTTAACTACTCACCAATTAACCATTCACCATTTAACCAGTTACCATTTACCTAATCACGCTCCTGTGAAGCTTCCAACAAGGGCGCGTAAGTGTCAGGCCTGCGGTGGCGAGGACCGATGGCACGCCAGTATCCCACCCAACTAAGAGCTTCGCGTGCATTCAGGTCAATCTCAGCCCAAAAGACGCCTTGTTTTCCTTCGCTCGAAGCCAGAATCTTGCCCATCGGGTCGATAACAAGACTATTGCCGCTGTAGACCGAGGGAACCATATACACCCCATTATCACGGGCCCGCACTCGGAACACCGATTCGCCATTAACCCGCCCGTCTTCGTCAGGCAGCGTATTGCCCCAGGTAGGGGCGAAGATAATTTCAGCGCCCCCAAGGGCGAAGATGGTCTCCGCCTCCGGGAAGAACCAGTCATAACATATCTGAATAGCGACCGTTCCGAAGTCCGTTTTGAAGACCGGATAGGAATCGCCTGGGGTAATACCCTTCTTCCATTCTTCACGCGGCAGATGCACTTTGCGATACTTGCCGGCGATTCGCCCCCGACGGTCCAACAATACAGCGGTATTGTAGACTGTATCACCATCGCGCTCCGTAAGACCTGCAACCACCCAGATGCGATTTCTTCGGGCCGCATCACCCAGCTCTCTGGTCGCGGCCCCTGGAATCGGCTCAGCGCAGTCTTTGACTGAACAACCCGTCCCGACAATAGTAATCGCTTCGCCCAGACACAAGATGTCAAGTCCCATCCTGCCTGCTGCATCGATCTGCTCACAGAAAAGTTTCAAATTATTCTTTGGACTGCTGTTTCTGGGCCGGATGTACACCGTGCCGACTTTAACCTTACGCGGGAGCGGGGCCGACGTCGGACGCACACTGACCTGTTTCCAAAGCACGGAACCGCCCTGCGGCCACTTCACCTCCAGAGAAAGCTGGGCCCCGTCAGCCCCTTTTGGTGCGGTAAGAACATCCTTGAAGCAGGCCAGGTCGCCGTCAAGAATCGGGCCTCGGATGAGCATGCCGGCTGGATGAAGCAGCTTCTTTCCATCAGTCCAGCTTATACGTACGAGTACCGACCTATAGGGCGCAGGGACGTTTTGCAATCGGCAGGTTGCTTTAATGGCATAGGCCTGTCCACCCTCGATGTCTCTGATTTTCGTAACAACGCCGCCGACGCCGTAGGGGCTTGTCGGTGCTTCAATCAAAAGTCCCTCAGAAACACTTTGCGCGGTACAACCCGCCTTTTCCCAGACAGGCACCCAAACCGACCAATGAGCCGGCAAGCCCTCCTTCCCGGATGATGTAAACGTGGGGTTTAATACTAACTCTTTCGCTTCATTGCCTTGACCCGGAGCCGGCGAGCACAACAGAGCAAAAACAGCAGCGATAAAAACACATTTTCTGCTACAGATAATCATTCGCGTGTACCTCCATTTGCATAAGTCTCTTATGGTTCAATTCTGCATTATACTTTCTCAATGCCGGCACGGCAAGCCTCTGTGTGGCTCGAAGCTGCCATTCTCTCGCTATCGGTTTATCTGTCATGGTGTACTATTGAGCTTTGCGTTATTAATCGAACCCAGGGTGGCACCCTCAAACTTGTTTGGGGGTGTTCTCAGCCGAAAATCGCAAATCGGCAAGGGCAAATCTGTAGATTTAAGTATTGACTGACTGGGATACAACTTATTACAATTGGCTAATCAATCAATATTAGGAGTTTCACATGACTAACAGCAAATCACTCATAGTGTTCTTGACACTTATTACTGCCGTTTCTTTCCATGCGAAAGGCCTCGCAGTCAGCGCTGAGGGGGGCTGGAAAGCCTCGCCCGAGCTGGCCGAGACGCTTACCAAGCGCCGCCCCGAGACCAATTATTACGAGCAGGCAGTCCCGAAATACACTTTGCCCGACCCTCTGGTGACGTCCGATGGGAGGATTGTGACCGACGCCAGAACGTGGCGGACCAGGCGCCGGCCGGAAATACTCGAGCTTTTCCGGACCCATGTTTATGGTCGGTCGCCCATCGGCCGACCGATGAATATGGCCTTCAAGGTCTTTGACCTCGATCGAAAAGCACTGGCCGGCCTGGCCACTCGTAAGCAGGTGACGGTAAGCTTTACAGGCAAAATAGGCGGACCGAAGATGGACATCCTCATCTACCTGCCCAACGCCGTCAAAACGCCCGCTGCCACCTTTGTTCTTTTGAATTTTGGCGGCAACCACACGATTCACCCCGACCCGGCTATCAAGCTCTCGAAGGGCTGGATGCGCCCCGGACGTGCAGGAGTAGTGAAAAATCGCGCGACAGAGGAGTCACGCGGTCGCAGCTATTTGAGCTATCCGGTCGAAAAGATTCTTAAACACGGCTACGGTCTGGCAACAATTTACTATGGTGACATCGACCCGGACTTTCACGATGGTTTTAAGAATGGTGTACACCGGGTGTTTGATGAGCTTTTCGGCGGCAAACGCCCGCCGGATGCCTGGGGCGCCATTGGCGCCTGGGCATGGGGGTTGAGCAGGGCCATGGACTACTTTGAGACCGACGGTGACATTGACCACAAGCGTGTGGCCGTGCTGGGGCACTCTCGTCTGGGTAAGACCGCTCTTTGGGCCGGCGCTCAGGACCAGCGGTTTGCCATCGTGATTTCGAACAACTCCGGCTGCGGCGGAGCGGCACTGAGCCGGCGGCGGTTCGGCGAAACCGTCGGCCGTATCAATAAGAGCTTTCCGCATTGGTTCTGCGAGAATTTCAAGAAATACAACGGCAGGGAAGACGGCCTGCCGGTCGACCAACACATGCTTATCGCTCTGATTGCGCCGCGCCCGGTATACGTGACCAGCGCCGATGAGGACTTATGGGCCGATCCGCGCGGTGAGTTCCTGGCGTGCAGACGTGCCGACCGTGTCTATCGCCTGCTGGGGGTCGACGGACTCGGTGTCGTCCAGATGCCCGGCCTCGATTCACCTGTACAAAAAGGCGCGATTGGTTACCACGTCCGCTCCGGCAGCCATGCTCTCAGCGAGTACGACTGGCAGCACTTCATGGATTTTGCGGATATGCACTTTACAGGGCCGCGGCAAAGATAATTGCATTGTGTTATTCACGCGGGCGATGCTTGATTCGGGATTGGTTAAATCGCAAATGGCAAATCGCAAAAAGACGGCAAAATCCGGCTGATTGGATAAACTGTTTTATTTTCCTTTCGATACCCGCCGGTCGTCAATCCGTGTTTCAGCGTCTATTTTGTTGCCTTCAAGGACAACCTCACCGACTTTCTCTTCGATTCGGATTCCCACGGTTTGCGTTTGTGAGCCGTCCGGTCGAGTGTCACGAATACGATTGTTTTTGAATACCAGACTGTTCGTTTGCCCTCGAATGCAAATCCCCGCCGCCTGGCCATCGGTACCGTTGTTCTCGATGATGTTGTCTTCCAGACGATTGCGGTGAGCTGCCATCCCCAACGACTCATTGCGGAAATAAACTCCGTCTCGATGGCTCAAACGGACAAGGTTGCGACGAAGTAGATTGTCGGAATCTTTGTGCCCGATAGAGATGCCGAATCGACCGTTGCCTTCCAGGACATTATCTTCGAACAGCCCGTGCCGGACCCGCCAGCACAAAAACAAACCGTCGGTTCCGTTACGCCGGGCGATACACTTGCGGACGAGGGGGCGTTGCGACCCGCTCCCAGGATGGATTCCCAGAAAAGCGTTGTCTTCACTGACACAATCAACCACACTGACATCATTCGACTGCTGGAAACTGATTCCGTCCCCGTTGTAATTGCGGACCACGCAGCTTTGAATGACGGTCCCAAAAGCTCGGTAAAGAAAAATTCCCGCCCCCCGGCAGCCATTCAAATGCACATTGGATTCCTTGTTGCCGTCGATAATGAGGTTTTCAACTCGTGCTCCCTCCACATTGTAGCCACTGATGACAGGAAAGACCGTTGTGGCCTTGGCCTTGTTGCGCACCATACAGTCTGACATCAGCGGGTTATCAATGGAAAACGTATTTCCGTTTCGCCCCGTGATGCGAGCTACGGTGGTATGAAATCCGCTTGCATCGTCGTCCCAAATCGCGACACCATACCCAACCGCGAAGCCGGCCGGGTCCTCCACGGTAATCTGCTGCTCACCAAAATCGCCATCAAGGGCCAAAGCAGAAACGACGCCGTCTGCTTTGCGCAAAATCGTTTTGCCTTTCTTGCCTCGGACGGTAACGTTTGAGCGCAGGTGCAGTGAATCGCCCATGACATACCGGCCCTCGCCGATTTCAACGATGCCGCCTCCCAGACCGGCGATGTAGTCGACTGCTGCCTGCAACGCCCGATTATCGCTCCCAATGAGGTCGGCGTTTCGTTTTCCGACCGTGATGCCGGGCAATTCGTTCATCGCCGAGTGCATAACTCGAGGCAGTTGTTGCTCCTGCCGCTTCGGCGAGAAATCCCGCTGGACTTCCGAGGCGGGTAAGACGGCTGCACTGCTAACAATCAAGACATTAGCAAAGAGCAATACGAGAATGCTTCTTTCCATAATTGACCTCCTTCTAAACTAACTTGCCTTCGAGCTGTTTCAGAACTCTTATCGATTCTTCAGCAATTCTCTTGCCGCCGGGAGAAAAATCAAATACTTCCAGAGATATCCATTTATCGTACTTCAAATCCTTGAGCGTTTGAAACGCCTTCACATAGTCATCAATTGCTGTTCCCGTGCCGAGGTGTTTGCCGTCGGCTTCCTGCACATGAATGTAATGAATATACTCGTAGTATTTTTTCAGCAGGACATCAAACGGCTCGGTTTCGTCCGTAGTATTATGGAAATCAAACATGATTTGAATAGCTGGATGATTAACATCTTTAACCAGCTCTAACGCCTCTGCCATCGTATTGACGACATCGGTCGCGCTTTTACCCAATGGTTCGATGAGTATTTTAACACCACGTTCTTGAGCATGGTCGGCAACCTTGGCAAGACCTTCAGCAAAATATTTGTTTGCCTCTTCAATGGAGATTCCCCTCGTATTGCGCTGTTTTGGAGACCCGAAAATCATATAAGGGCCGCCAAGGTCACCGCAAAAATCGATAAGCTCGTCAAGATAAGCGATAGTTTTTTGGCGAACAGCGGCATCAGGTGTTGTAAAGTGCAATCCTTTTGGCGGCGGCGCCAGCAGCCAATGCAGTCCGGTGCATTCAATGCCGGCATTTTTCATGGTTGAAACCATTTCTTTACGTTTAGCAGAGCTTATCTCCTGCACACCTTCTTTAACCAGGGTAAACGCCGCAACTTCGACCCCTTTATAGCCTGCATCACCAACAATTCGGCACTGTTCGGCCCAGCTCAATTCAGCCATGCTCTCGTTACACATGGCATATTTGAAACCCCGCCATTCGGGCCGCGCAGGGATTTCTTTTTTGCAGCAGCCAAACGTCAAAGCGGCACCCAAAATACTGCCCGAGGTCTTAATAAAATCTCTACGGCTACAGTTTGCCATAATCTACTCCTTCTTAGAAACTAGGGACTGTCATCCACTTTCTCTCTCTTTCAGCCGGCACGGCGTTTCTATCTCTGCCATGGAGCAACAAGCGAAGCAGCCTCTGCCCCGCATACCTGGGAAACCTGCAGGCCGCTACTTTGCGACGTGTAGAAGATTCGGCCGTTTGAAACGACCCCGCCAACGCAGTCTCGCACATCCACACATGGGCCGGAAGATACCAGCTTATTGCCGTCCGACGAATCAATCATGTCCATATTGGGACCGATTATGTAAGGCTCTGACAGGCTGAACCGCGTACATGCATAGCCTTTGTCGAAGACCGACAGGATTTTGCCTGTCTGTTTGTCTATCACATAGCTGGGCTGGCGGGTAGAAGCATGCACAAAGACAATTCGCTCGCCCACCGTGACCACATTGACGGCCTTTGCGACCGGCTCGGACTGCCATATCAACGAACCGTTTCGGGCGTCCAGACACCACACATGGCGGTCATCTGTTTTCTCATTGGGTGCGTTGTACCCGCCCAGGTACACACGCCCGTCCTTTCCAGAGATGGTGGACCCGGCGGTAACATAGTACCTGGTCGTCAGCCAGATAACTCGGCCGGTCGCCGGTTCAATAGCGGCGGTCAGACCCTTTGCTCCCGGAAGACCTCGTCTTGTTCTTGCCGCATAACCGAAAAAGCAGGAGTAGTAAAGCGTCCCATCCATCAGACACAAACCGGCATCGTTGCCGCCGCTGCCGAACTGCGAAAAATCTATCGTCCAGACCTCCTTACCGGTATCAATATCCCACGCCCGCACCAGAGGTTTTTGGTCTTTCGGGTAATAAGGGTTGTTGTGGCTGTAAATCCAGCTCATTATCTCAGCTCCCTCACCTGCTTCCACAGGCGTGCCCTTGTGAACATAAGCCTTCTCCGTTCCCTGCGCCGCATACTTACCCGTGCCGAAAATATAGATGGCCAGCTTCTTATGAATAATCGGAGGTTGTTGCCGGCTCCAGCTCGGTGACCCCGCAAACGGAGCTTCCCACAGCAGCTCTCCCGTCGCCGCATCCAGGCAGCGCATACGCGATTTTCTCATCCCCGCCTGCGGGACGAGCAAGCGGCCCTTATAGTAAATTGGACAGGTAAAGGATACGTGGACTCCGGGCCAATATCGCCGCCACAAAAGTCGGCCGGTCTCCTGCTCGATAGCGAATATCTGGCCCTCAGCGGTGTGCGTGTACATCCGGCCCCCGCCGCATACCGGAATGTGCTTGAACGTACCCTCATACCGGCGAATCCACTTAATCTTGAACGGCGGTTTTATACCCTGATTGTTCGCATTAGTGCTTGCCAGGTTGCCGAAGTTGGTAAACCAGTCGTATTTGGAATCGGCCAATCTGCCCGTCAGCCGGCTTCGAATCCTCCAAAATTTAAGGTCTCTTGACGGTAGCCGTGCTTTACCGCCCGGCCCCAGAACATACAGATACCCATCTTCGCAGCCGAAGTAAATCCGGCCGTCGCAGACGGCAACCGGAGCCGAGATTGCTTTCCCGAAGGCGGTCTTAAACGACCAAACTTTACCGCGGCCGGCCAGCGGCACAACGTAAAGGCTTCCATCCAGGCCGCCATATACTCCCGCTTTGCGAAGAAGGATCGGCGAGGCAATCGACGGGTAGCCACCGAGATACTGAGCCTGCTCGTAGTCGTCCGCCCGAGGGACGGCCTGACCATCGCCGCCGCTGCCGGCCGGATGCCTGCAAAAACCGAAACCCTCTTCCGGACGACACCGATAAACATCGCCGCCACGCAAACTCACCGAACAAAAACTCAGCAGGCTGGGCCGATTTATCTCGGTCTGCGTTCCGGGGACATAGTCTGCCTTCGCTTTGCTGTTAGGCAGCGGAAGTATCTCCACTCGGCCGGTATTATCCCGCCGGTGCCACTGTTGATAGACCACTCCGTCTTCGCCTATGCTTGTCCCAAACATCGCCGGCTTCTCTGAGCCCGCATACGCCGGCACCTGGGCCGTCTCACGAAGCTCGGCACGGCCGCCGGCATCTTCCAGGCAGATGGTCGAGCCTCCCGCGGGAACAACGAGCATCCCGCGGTACATCGCCAGGTCCTGCAAACAGAAGAACTGATCGCGCCACGTTACCCTTCTTCCTTCTTTTTGTTTGCACCAATCTTCTCCGCTCCAACGATCACCGGCAAAATCCATAGTCTCCTTGACGAAATCCCATACCCAGCAAACCGTGCCGTCGCTTTCAAGGGCATAGACCTTCGAGCCGAGCGTGGCAAAATACACGCGATCGTCGGCCACTACAGGCGCGCTGAAGATCGGCTCACCGCAAGCAATCTCTTTGACGACGGTTCCGCTGGCCGCATCCAGCACATAGTAGGACCCGGCCATAGTACCGAAGTGAAGGTACCGTCCCGCGATGGCCGGCGAGGATACGTTGTTGCAATTAGCTTTACCGCCGCGGCTCTCGAACTTCCATAAAACGCGCAGCGTAGCGGCATCGATACAAAAGGCCACACCCGCACCGTCCACCACATAAACGCGCCCGTTCACCACCACGGGCGCCGTGAAGACCGCGTCCGTCAACGGCACCGTGCCAATCAATCCAAGCGGTGTAGTCACGCTTCTATCGGGCACATTACCCGAGTGCCGACAATCATATTTTAACTGCAGCCAGTCCTCCGCGGCGGCCGCAGTCGCCATTACTGTCAGAAAAAGAACTATCGACAGACTAATCTTCGCCCGCACTTGCGGTCGCGCAGGCACACGTGTTTGTAGCGACCTGAACATACTTTGTCCTCCTACTCGGAAATCACAATTCGCAAATTACCTACGTTTACTAATATTCGTATAGACTTGGACTTACTCAACTGCGTATCTTCTAACATTTCCAGTGACGCCCGTCAAGGCTTTTTTTCAACACCAGCAGGCCCTGTTGAACTCTGCGTTATTAAAGCAACACTGCGTGCCACCCTCAAACTTAATCGAACCCAGGGTGCCACCGGCAAACTTGTTTGGGGGTGCTGAAATCGCCGCGAAGGACGAATCGGAATTTAGAATATGCGAAGCGTTCCCGCGAAGCGGGTTCCCCCTTGCATCCGGCATCGTTCACTTGTATAATTCCAGGAGCTTATGGACAGAAATGATTTAGCAAAGGGACTGCCGATGTTCACTGCGTCGGCTCCGGAGGTCCTTGCAAAGGAAAAGGCCGACCTCGCAGAACTCCAGCGCAAAGGTTTTCTGCAGCGGTGGCGAGGGTATTTTTCCAAGACAGGCCCGGGCTGGCTTCAGAGCGCCCTTGTGCTCGGCAGTGGAAGTGCCATGGCCTCGCTTTTTGCCGGTGCCTCCCTTCAGTATAGATTGCTTTGGGTCCAGCCGTTGGCAATGGTGCTGGGCATTGTCATGTTTGCAGCCATGTCGTATCAAACCTTATCCACCGGAGTCCGGCCGTTTGATGCGATGAAGCGTTACATCCATCCTGTTGTTGCCTGGAGCTGGGCAATTGGGGCGCTGCTGGCAACGATAATCTGGCATTTGCCCCAATACGCACTCGCCGCCGGCATGACCGAGGACATGATTAAGGCTGTGACGGGCTGGGAGCCGTCGTCTGTGGCACAAACTGTGCTATTGATTGGAATTGGTCTTGTGGTCCTGGTCATATCAACCACCTTCGTCTGGTGCTACAGCAGCGGCTATAGAGGCGTTAGATTCTATGAACGAACGCTCAAGGGCCTGGTCTGGATGATTATTCTTGCTTTCCTGCTTGTGATTGTGCGCACTGCAATTAGAGGCGATATCGAGTGGGGCAAGCTCTTCAAAGGGTTTCTGCCGCTGTATATTCCGACGGACCCGCGGGGAGCGTCCATTGTAATGGCGGCATTTAGCGCAGCCACGGGGATAAACGCGACTTTTCTTTTTCCTTATACACTGCTGGCACGCGGTTGGGCCAAGGAACATCGGGGCCTATCCAGGTTCGATTTGATTACCGGCATGTTGCTGCCGTTTTGTATCGCAACGTCTCTTATGGTCATTGCGACCGGCTGTACCATTTACGACCCTGTGCAATTTGCTGCCGGCTCTACAAAACTCTCACCCACCGCAGCAGCCGCCATGCTCGAGTCGGCGGGCCTCAGTATGTTCTTTTCGCGAATTGTTTTTGGTCTGGGGATAGTAGGCATGGCTCTGAGCTCCATCACTATGCACATGCTCATCTGCGGCTTCGCCGCCTGCGAGGTATTCGGTGTCGAGCCGGGCGGATGGCGTTACCGGCTGGCCTGCCTGCTCCCCGCACCTGCTGTAGCCGGTGTAGTGCTCTGGAAATATCTTGGGCCCTGGGTCGCCATACCTGCCTCAGCGATTTGCGGCCTGATGCTGCCCATCGCCTTCATTGCCTTCTTTATTCTCAACAATAGTAAAAGGTATCTCGGCGAAAACAAACCAACCGGCGTAAAAGCACTGGTTTGGAATATCGCGATGCTTATTTCGATTGGCGCCACGGTAGCCAGCATAGTCTATTACCTCGTTTCACTGATATGACGAGAATAGTTGCATTTTCAAAACAGATTTGATACACTAACATGCCACAATTTGGCGATGTTGCCAGACGCAAATACAAAATAAGGAGAGAACAGCTATGAAACGTCTTACACGTCGTAGATTCATGAAAAGTTCGTTGGCCGGGTCTGTCGCCCTGACTTTTGCGCCCTACTCTCGTGTACTCGGTGCCAATGATGATGTCCGCGTTGCCGTGGTGGGCTTTCGCAGCCAGGGCAGCAATCACATCAAATGGTTTAGCAAAATTCCCGGCGTCCGGGTGGTGGCGCTTTGCGACGCAGACCGAGATTTTATCGACCGGGAAGTCAAGAAATTCGAGCAGCGTAACGAAAAGGTTGACACTTACATCGACGTTCGCAAACTGCTGGACGACAAAAACATCGACGCCATTATCACCGCCACACCTAATCACTGGCACAGCCTTATCACCGTCTGGGCCTGCCAGGCCGGCAAAGACGTGTACGTCGAAAAGCCGGTCTCGCACAATATCTGGGAAGGCCGCAAGATGGTCGAAGCGGCCCGGAAATACAACCGCATCGTGCAGGCAGGCACCCAGCGCCGCTCCGACGAGGGCCTCACCGCGGCATTCGAGTACCTCCGGCAGGGCCGTCTCGGCAAGATTCTCAGGGGACGCTGCTACTACTTCAGTCAACGAGAAAGTATTGGCAAAGTCAACGGCCCTGTGCCCGTCCCCCAGACGGTTGACTATAACCTGTGGACCGGTCCGGCGCCTATGGTACCGCTGATGCGCAAAAGGCTGCATTATGACTGGCACTGGCAGTGGCCATACGGCAACGGCGACCTGGGCAATAACGGCATACATTGTATTGACACCTGCCGCTGGGCTTTGGGATACACCACGCTCGCTCGGCGCGTGATTAGTTTCGGCGGAAAGTTTCTCTGGGACGACGATAGACAAACGCCAAATACCCAGGTTGCTTTCTTCGACTACAAGCCGGCCCCTATCATTTTTGAGATGCGTAACCTGACCCGAAAGAAAGGCGACCCCGCCATGGACCCGACCTACCGCGGCATTCGCACCATGGTGGTGATTGAATGTGAGCATGGTTACTTCGCCGGTGGCTGGGCCTATGACAATAGCGGAAAAAAGATCAGGCAGTTTGAGGTCAGCGGCGGTGGCAGTCACCACGCGAACTTTATCAAGGCGGTGCGCAGTCGCAGGGTCAGCGACCTCAATGCCGATATCCTCGAAGGCCATCTCTCAACTACCTTGTGTCACATGGGAAATATTTCCTATAGGCTCGGGCAGGCGGCCCCACGCGATGAAATTGTGCAATCGACCAAATCAAACAAGGAATTGCTGGATGCCTTCGAGCGCTTCCAGGAGCACCTGTTACTCAATGTCGTCGATGTACAAAAGACACCGCGGATTCTTGGGCCCTGGCTGACGATGGATGCCGGCAGCGAAAGATTCGTCGGCGAATTCAGCGACCGGGCCAATCTATATCTCTCGCGCAACTACCGAGAACCTTTCGTCGTGCCCGAACGGGTATGATTACGCTCGTCCACTCTTCGTCCCGATAGAGTCGGGAAATTAGCCGTCGCCGGTACGGCGACGCGAGCAATATATTCAAAAATATTTAGCCCCGCAATTCATTGCGGGGTTTTAGTAATAATTATCGAGCTTTGCGTTATTAGTGCAACCCGCGGGTGGCACCCTCAAACTTGTTTGGGGGTGTTCTTAACGGTAAAAGCTATGTTTTCTGTGAATTTATGACTTTCATTTGTTTTACAAGAATTAATAATATTTCTGCCATGCCCATGAGAAGTAGAACTATTATCTTTCTGACATTTATTTGTTTAGGATTTACCTGCCGGGCAAACTGTGAAGAACACCTTTCGGCTGCGGACTTTACCGTACTCGGTCAGCCGGCCGATACCATGATGAAGGATTATCTAACGGCTATCGTTGACCGGCAGTTCGCCGCAAGAGCTTCGCTCCTGGCCTCTTTGAAAACGGCGCAGGATTGGGACCGGCACGCTGAGTTTATCCGGCGTTCCATGTCCGACTGGACCGGCTCTTTCCCCCATCGCACGCCGCTGCGCCCGCGCGTCACCGGTAGAATTGACCGCGAGAAATATACGGTGGAGAAGGTTTTGTTTGAGTCTCGGCCGAATTTTCTGGTCAGTGCTAACCTTTACCTGCCCAAGAACTATCCCCATCCCCGGCCGGCTATCCTCAATGTCATCGGGCACTCTCCTGATGGTAAAGCAACAGAAAAAGTCCAGCGCCGCAGTATCGCGCAGGCAAGAAAAGGATTTGTCGCGCTGACGATAGATGCGATAGGTCAGGGCGAGCGGCAGATAAAGGATTACACCGCTTATGGCCGACCTCCGGGCAATGCCCACCGAATCATTGGCACGCAGGCCTTTCTGGCCGGCACACACGTTTTTAATTTTATGGTTTGGGACGTCATACGCGCCGTCGATTACCTAATTTCCCGCCCGGAAGTTGATCCGGCACGAATCGGCTGTACCGGCTGCTCCGGGGGCGGCATGATGACGACCTACGTGCTTGCCTTCGAGCCGCGTATTAGCGTCGCCGTACCCGTCTGCAACCCCAATACCTGGTCGCACCGCGTTCATGCTAACTGCGGCACCGACCACGAGCAAGTCTTTTTCGGTTGTTTTGCAGCAGGCATTGACCCGCGGGGAGACCCGTTATTCACGCACGTTCCCAAGCCGCTTCTGGTCAACGCCAGCACCGATGACAAACTGAATCCGCCCTCGGGGGTTTGGGACCTCAGCACCTGGTTATACAAGGCCTACGCTGCACACGGCGCCCCACAGAAATTTCAGACGACGATGGTCAAAGCGCCTCACGGATACAACCAAGAGCAGCGCGAGCTCACTTACGCCTGGATGTTGAAGTGGCTGGCCGGTGATGCTTCTGATTATTGGGAGGGCGACTTCCCCGTTGAAAAAGGCGAAGACCTCTGGTGCACGCCTTATGGAAACCTCTATCGCCAGCCCAACAGTAAGCAGGGACCCCGCTTTGCGGGAACCCAACCCTCTGAGTTGGTAGTAGAATATCTCAACAGGCACAAGCCCCGCTGGACAAAGGTCAGGATGCAAAGTGCTCTGATAAAACACCGCCGTCGAATAAGAACTCTGGTCACAGATGTCCTCTGCATCAATGCAGATTGTCCCCGGCCCCAGGCAGAGCGAAAAATGCCCCGTTTCGTAGCCGGACAAAAGCTGACACCGGTCATTCTAAAACCCGAGGAGGGCATTGTCTTGCCCGGCCTCTGGATAGAATCAAAAGCCAGTTCCCGCCAGGCGGGCTCCCAAAAACAAGCGAAAGGGCCTGTGCTCTTATACCTAAACGACAAGGGAAAAGACGCTCTGGTTAACGAACAAAGCATGGTGCGAAATTTGCTCAGGAAAGGGTTCCGCATATTTGCGGTTGACTTACGTGGCATAGGTGAGACGGCTCCCGGCATGGAAGAAAAATTCTGGGACTTTCTGGCCGGAAAGCCTATTCTTGGCCAGAGGGTCACGGACGTACGGGCCGTCATCCAGTGGCTGTCACAGCCGGCAATCAATGCCGAGGGAATCTACGTATGGGCCGAGGGGCTCTGCGCACTTCATGCGGCCTTGGCCGCATCTCTGGAGGACGCAATATCGGGTATGGTGCTGGAGCAGCCTTTGCTTGCCTTTGAAAGCATTGTTACTACTAAAGTACCGGCTTTCAGGCATGAAATCATAGCCCCGGGCGTGTTAACGAAGTTTGACCTGCCTCAAGTATATCAAGCGCTTTGCCCTGCTAAGGTAACTCTGCTCAATCCACTGGCGGGCGACAAATCGCCGGTGTCACAAGCCCATGCTAACAAGGTTTATCAGGGCGTAGTCGATACATACAAAGCGTCAGGCAAATCTGGAAATTGGTCTGTTTATACGAACGTCAGCGACAAGAAAAGAGCGGATTTGGCATTTTCTGCTTTGGTGGAAATGATGGAACCCCAGCGCGTAGAACCTCGATGATTCGATAATCCTTTTGTGCTTGCTATTCTACGAAGGTCGCCGACGCTACGTAGCACGAGTGCATACCATATCTGTCTTCTGTCTCCTGTCTTGCGTCCTGGGTCTTGAGTCTTCAGTCAGCATCCAGCATCGAGTATCGAGCATCGAGTCAACTAATTCACTAATCCACTCATCTACCCATCCCACCCCACCTCCGCAACGTCCTATAATCTGTCAGCCGCTCGCACCTGCGGTTACGCGAGTGCAGGCGTTCTATCCTGGATAGCCTGAATTCTGCGAAGCTTCAGCGAAGCAGAATGCCAAAGCATGGGCGAAGCCCTGCAAAACCTTGGCGAAGCAGGGTATCAGGCGAGCTCTTCGACCTGGTCTTTCTTGGATTTGGTCTTGGCAGCTATACTTTTTATGGGTGATGGTTTTTGTGTAATCTTGCCTGTGACTTTGGCATCTCGCAGGGAAAGACCCTTACGGGCCTCGATTTTGTCAACTATGGCGTAACTTTCCACTATGGCCAGCAGGCTTAACAGAAAGCTGAGCGTGCTTTCTGCGCCCTGGTTGGTATTAACTCCGTCACGCAAAAGGCCGTCGTTGCATCCTTTTGTCCTAAAGTCGTAGAGCGGAATGTGCAAGTCGTTTTGGCCAAGGAACCAATCAAAGGCCTTTCTTTGAAGTGTCAAAAATCTGTCGTTTTGCGTAGCATCATAAGCAGCCCTTAGCATCATAACCGTGCTCGCAGCTTCTATAGGTTGTTGGTCGAATGCGGCCCTTGTCCCTCCCCGCTCATACCATCCTTTGCAGCCGATGAAGCTAAAAAGGTCGCCGTTGAAAGTGTTTGCCAACAGGAATTCACAGGCCTTTTCTGCAATTTCGAGGTATTTTGGGTTGTCGAAAGTCAAGCTGGTAACAAATAGCGCATGTGGAAAGACGGCATTATCGTAAGTCAGCACATCCTCAAACCAGGGCCAATCAGGGTAGCTACTTTCTTCGTACTGAGTTACAAGGCCGTTTGCAGTTATTTCCAGCTGACGTTTTATGTCGCTGGCTCCGGGGAACTGCTTGAGATAATCACTCATACCAAGTATCGAATACGCCATACCCCTCGGCAGCTGCTTGGCCACATGTTCGACCGACCTATCAAAGCAATCTTTGACAATCGACAAGTATGCCGGCGTTGGCGGATGTGCCATAACCGTTCCCAACGCCCACAATACTCTGCCGAAGGCATCATTTAAAGGTTCGTCCTTCCACCAGGTTCTGTCAAAATTCATAAAGTTTCTGATTGAGCCGTCACTGTTTTGTGAATGTATGATAAAAGACAAATATGTATTGAGAAGCTCGAAAGCCTGCGGCTCAGGGTATTGGCTATAATATTTGGTCATTGCAATCACGGCCCTTGCGTTGTCGTCTGTGCAGTAGCCGTATTCGCGATTTGGTATCGTAAATTTGGCGTGCTGGTACAGGCCGGTGTCATCGGTCAGCTTTTTTATGTGGTCTAACGAGGGCTCAGGCACCTCAATACTTGATATCGTTTCGGCTGCTGACAGCGTGGTTTTAGCGGCCATCCGCAGGGGCAACCGTTTTGCACTAAATAATTTCCAATAGGCCTGGCCGATCTTTGGCCAGGTTCTGGTTCTGCCGTAGTCGTATGCCTGTCTTCGCAGCGAATAAAACAGCGAATCTTTTTGAAGTACCTCCACTATTGCTTCAGCTATTTGTTTCGAATCGCTGAATCGCACCAGCTTGCCTCGGCCATCGGCCAGCAGCTCCATAGCCGCCCAATAAGGCGTCGAGACAACCGCTTTGCCTGTGCCGACCGCAAATGATAATGTGCCGCTGGTTAATTGCTCCTGGTTTAGATACGGCGTTACATAAACATCGGCTGCGCACAAAAAGTTGTGCAGCTCCTCTTCCTTTACGAACCTGTTGTGAAAGATTACGTGTTCCTGAAGCTTTAAGTCTTTTACTATTTGCTGGAGGCTGAATCTATATGATTCTCCCTCGTGTTTTAGCACAGAAGGATGGGTCATACCCAGGACTATGTACACAACAGACGGATCGGCCTTGATTATTGCCGGCATCGCCCTGAGCATCACCTCTATACCTTTGTTCTTATTGAGCAGGCCAAACGTCAAAATAGTTCTTCGGCCTTCCAAACCGAATTTGTGCTTGTAGTAGTTGCTGTCAACGAAAGGCAAATCCGGTATGCCGTGTGCGATCAATCTTACTTTCTTGCCCGGTATATCGTAAATGTCCCGCAGCATACTGACGCCGCGCTCGTTCATCGTCACTACTCTGTAAGAGGCGTTGCAGACCTCCACTAATGACTTGCGGTAAGCCGGGCCCGGGTCATCAATCACTGTATGAAGGGTTGTTATTATGGGGGCCTTTAGTCTGTTGAGCAGCAGGCCCAGATATGCGCCGGCTTCGCCACCAAAAAGGCCGAATTCGTGCTGCACAGAAATCACGTCAACGTGACTGAAATTGATGTAATCGGCGGCACATATATAATCACTTTTCACATTTTGGCGGATCTCGAACTTAACCGGGTCACTATATCTCAGGTCGTTGTCCGACCGCACTGCAACTACCAATGGTTCGAATTCGCCCTTGGCCGCTGATGCTGTACTTTTTATAAGGTCTGATGTAAAAGTCGCAATTCCACATATTCTTGGGGGGAAAGAAGAAATCAACACCACTTTTTTAGGTGAGTCTTTTGCCATTCGTAATACCCCATTTGGAATAGCTACAAAATGAGCGCCAACTATTTTAGGAATGCTTGAACCATCTGTCAAGTGAATTAACTGTCGAACTGGTATAAAATATGTTTTTTCCGCGCCGGTAAATTGGTTATCTGCTGTTAGGAGTCAAATATAGGGAATTTGGCAAAATATTTCTTAAATCCTGACTAATTTTCAATTTTTTTGCACTAAAGATTGACAAATTCGTATAATATACTACTAATTTAGTAGGAATAATTGGAGGCCGGCTATGAAGCTTTCAACCCGGACCCGATATGGTATGAGGGCCATAATAGAACTCGCTGAAAACGACCGCAAGAGGCCTTTGCAGCTTAAAGTCATTGCCCAGCGCCAGGATATATCCGCCAAATATCTGGAACAATTGATGGTCGTGCTCAAATCAGCAGGATTTGTCAGAAGCATCAGAGGCGCCAAAGGCGGCTATCTTCTTGCCAAAGCTCCAAACCAAATTAAACTTAGCGATATTTTTCACTGCTTGGAAGGCACTGTCAGTACAGTCGAGTGCATTGAAAACGAAGATTACTGCAAGCGGGCTGCCGATTGTGTGGCCAGGCAAGTCTGGACACAGGTGCAGGAGGCAATTGAAAATGTTCTGCAGTCTATAACACTGCAGGATGTCGTTGACAGGGCCAAAGGTGATAAAGCATTAGATTATCAAATATAGTAACGTCACAGGAGAAATTATGAGTGCGATATTCGAAGACATGACCGCTGCGGTTGGTTCTACGCCGTTAGTGCGAATCAACAAGCTCGGGGCCGGCAAAACAACCATTTTAGCCAAACTCGAATCATATAATCCCTGCGGCAGTGTAAAGGACAGAATTGCAAAGTCGATGATAGAAGCAGCCGAAAAACAGGGGCTGATAAAACCGGGCACTGTTATAATTGAACCGACCAGTGGCAATACCGGAATAGGCCTTGCCTTTATTTGTGCTGTAAAGGGATATCGATTAATGTTGACTATGCCGGAATCGATGAGCATAGAGAGAAGGAAGCTGCTGAAGTTGTTTGGTGCCGAAATTGTGCTTACGTCGGCTGAGCTTGGCATGACCGGAGCTGTGCAAGAAGCCGAACAGCTCGTGGCCCAAAACTCCAATTCCTTTATGCCGCAGCAATTTAACAACCCTGCTAATCCGCAGATTCACGCCGAAACCACCGCGGAAGAGATTTGGAACGATACTGACGGCAAGGTTGATATTTTTGTTGCCGGTATCGGGACAGGCGGGACCTTGACCGGATGCGCCGAAGTGCTAAAACAGCGCAATAAGAACTTAAAGGCCGTGGCGTTGGAGCCGGAAGATTCGCCGGTACTTTCCGGCGGCAAACCCGGCCCGCATAAGATACAAGGTATAGGGGCGGGGTTTGTGCCGCAGGTCTTGAATGTTGATGCGATTGACGAGATTATACAGGTCTCGAATGACGACGCTATGGAAACGGCCCGACAATTGGCGGCGAAAGAGGGGATATTGGCCGGCGTAAGCTCAGGCGCCGCGATGTGGGCGGCAATGCAGCTTTCCCAGCGGGTGGAAAACCAAGGCAAAACAATAGTGGTGATCTTACCCGACACCGGCGAGAGGTATATCTCCACCGAAATGTTTGAGTAACAGTGGAAGACTTTTGTCCTTGCGAGAGGGTCCGACAATGCGAAAAAGAAAGTTGACCGACAAAAAAATCGAAGACCTGGTTGGTGAAATTGCCCGGACGTATCGAGACGATTCCGGCATAAATTTTATCGATGCTTCTAATCTGCCGGTCAGAGGCGAGATTCTGGAGATTCTTGATTTGCTCTTTGAAGTGCTTTTCCCGGGCTATACCGGCAACAGGACGGTTACAAAATCAAATATCAATTTCATTGTCGGTGATATTCTGTGCCAGGTCTATACCGACCTTTCCAGGCAAATAGAGCGAGCCTACAAGTACCGCTGCAGAATGGAGAAATGTGACAGCCGGGGATGCCGGACAATGGCGGAGGATGTTACCCGACATTTATTGACTCGACTGTCCAAGATAAGAGAGCTGCTAAAAAGTGATGTCGGCGCAGCCTTTGATGGGGACCCCGCTGCAAAGTCTTACGAGGAAATCGTGATAAGTTACCCGTGCATCATAGCAATTGCGACGTATCGTATTGCCCACGAATTGTATCTAAAACAGGTGCCGTTAATTCCACGAATAATGACCGAATGTGCGCACGCAAAAACCGGTATTGACATACATCCCGGAGCAAACATAGGCAGGAACTTCTTTATCGACCACGGTACCGGTGTCGTAATAGGGGAAACAACCGTTATAGGTGACCATGTCAAAATTTATCAAGGCGCCACGCTCGGAGCTTTGAGCTTCCCGAAGGATGAGAGAGGAAGGGTAATAAAAGGCGGCAAAAGACATCCGACAATAGAGGACAATGTAACAATCTATGCTGAGGCAACGATATTGGGCGATGTAGTCATCGGAAAAGATGCTGTAATCGGCGGCAATGTCTGGATAAAAGAGTCGGTACCGCCCGGTGTTACCGTTGCCACGCCACATCCCGATTTGGTCTACACAAAACACAAGAAACCAAAAACCAAACAACAGAGCCCTAAACGTAAGTGAGGGGTAGAACAGCTTACAATGAACAATAAACTCATAGACAAAATCGAGCAGCTAAAACAACAGCGCAGGGCTGTCATACTTGCACACAACTATCAGCCCGGCGAGATACAAGACTTAGCTGATTTTGGTGGTGATTCGTTGGGACTGAGCATAAAGGCGGCCGAGACCGACGCAGATGTAATCGTATTTTGCGGTGTGCAGTTTATGGCTGAGACCGCCGCTATTCTTTCACCTCAAAAGACCGTCCTTTTGCCGGACAAACACGCCGGCTGCCCGCTGGCTGATATGATAACCGCAGAGCAGTTACGCCAGCTAAAGCAACAGCATCCCGATGCGTTGGTCGTCTGTTACGTAAACAGCTCCGCAGAAGTCAAGGCCGAGAGCGATTATTGCTGCACCAGTGCCAACGCCGTTGAAGTGGTCGAATCATTGCCCCCCGATAGGAAAATCATCTTTGTGCCGGACCAGCATCTCGGCCGGTTCGTTGTCGAAAAAACCGGTAGAGACCTTGTGCTTTGGCCGGGTTATTGCCACGTACATGTGGTAATAACCGAAGAGGACATTAAAAATGCAAAGGCAGAATACCCGGATGCGGTTGTAATGGTGCACCCGGAATGCACCGAGCCGGTCAAAGAGCTTTCAGACCAGATACTTAGCACCGGTCAAATGCTTAAGTGTGCCGCCAGGAGCACGGCAAAGCGGTTTATCGTGGGCACAGAGGTTGGTATAATTCACGCCTTGAAGAGACAAAGTCCCGACAAAGAATTTTTCCCGGCCACTGAAAGAGCGATTTGTCCTAATATGAAGCTGATGACATTGGAAAAAATCGCCTGGGCGTTGGAGGATATGCAATACAAAGTCACCGTTCCACAGGACATAAGAATAAGGGCCCAAAAGGCACTTGACAGGATGGTGGAAATAAAAAGTAAAAAGTGAGAAGTAAAAAGTAAAAACGCACGTTAAAGGAAGGTTCCAAAGAAATGGACGAAGAGACTAAATATCATTTGGAGACACTGGCCTTACACGCCGGCCAGAAACCGGATTCAGATACACTCAGTCGGGCTGTGCCTGTTTATCAGACCACCAGCTATTGTTTCAAGAACACCGACCATGCAGCGAATCTGTTTGCCCTCAAAGAATTTGGAAACATTTATACCAGACTGATGAATCCTACAAACGACGTATTGGAAAAGCGGCTGGCTGCGCTCGAGGGCGGCGTAGGCGGTCTGGCATTGAGTTCAGGCCAGTCGGCCATCTATGTCAGCATCTTCAATATTTGCGGCGCGGGCGGCCACATTGTATCTTCAAATTCCCTCTACGGAGGGACAGTCACCCTGTTTAGTCAAACCTTCCGAAAGCTCGGCATTGAAGTAACTTTCGTCGACCCCAAGGACCCCGAGAATTTTGCCAGGGCAATCAAGGATAATACCCGGCTGATTTATATAGAGAGCATCGGCAATCCCAAAAACGATATTTTGCAGTATGAGAAAATAGCCGACATTGCCCGAAAAAATGGTATGCCAGTAATTTGCGATAATACTGTTACCACGCCCATCCTCTTTAGGCCGATTGAATACGGTATCGACATTGTAGTTCATAGCTGCACGAAGTTCATCGGCGGGCACGGCACAAGCATCGGCGGGGCCATTGTTGATTCGGGCAAATTCGACTGGACAAACGGCCGGTATCCTGATCTTACTGAGCCGGACCCAAGTTATCATGGTGTCAAATACGTCGAGTCCTTTGGCGAGCTGGCTTACATCATAAAGGCCAGGACGCAATTCTTGCGGGATATGGGCTCCTGTATGTCACCGTTTAACGCATTTCTGTTTTTGCAGGGGCTTGAGACACTGCATCTGCGCATGTCCAGGCACAGTGAAAATGCCCTGAAACTCGCAGAGTGGTTCGAAAAACAGGATGCAGTTACCTGGGTGAATTATCCGGGACTAAAATCGCATCCGGACAATGCACTTGCCAAAAAATATCTGCCCAAAGGACAGGGCGCCATCTTGGGCTTTGGAATTGCCGGTGGCAGGGAAGCTGGTATAAAGTTTATCAACAATGTCAAATTAGCCAGTCACCTTGCAAATGTAGGGGACAGCAAAACTTTGGTAATACACCCTGCCAGTACGACGCATCAGCAATTGACCGAAGCCGAGCAGCTTGCCGCCGGCGTAACAGATGATTATGTTCGCGTCTCGGCCGGTACCGAACACATCGATGATATAATAGCCGATTTCAAACAGGCACTTAAAGCGAGCCAGAAATAAAAACCATATATGAATATCGAATTTCGAACAGCAAATTTCCTTGAACGAGCTACGAGATACGAGGCACGAAAGCATGTGGGAATATACAGATAAGCTAAAAGATCATTTTTTCAACCCGCGAAATGTCGGCGAAATAGATGACCCCGACGGCGTCGGCGAGGTTGGTTCCCTTGCCTGCGGTGATGCGTTGAAACTGACGCTCAAACTCGATGAGAACGGCAGAATCAAGGACGCAAAGTTCAAGACCTTCGGCTGTGCAAGCGCAATCGCAACATCATCGGTATTAACTGAGATGATAAAGGGCCTGACTCTGGACGAGGCCGACAAAGTAACCAACAAGGACATCGCTGACTATCTCGGCGGTTTGCCCGAGCAGAAGATGCACTGCTCGGTTATGGGCAGGGAAGCGCTTGAGGCCGCAATTGAAAATTACCGAACCGGCGGCAAGAAGAAACATGAGCTTGAAGGCAGAGTAGTCTGCAACTGTTTTGGCGTGACCGAGAGTGAGATCGCCAGAGTAATACGCGAGAACAATCTGACGACCGTTGAGCAGGTGACGAATTACTGCAAGGCCGGCGGTGGCTGCGGCGGATGCGCCGGCGAAATCGAAAAGATAATAGAAAAGATACATGGTGATAAAGTAAAAGAAGTACCTGCGCTGGTGCCTCGATGGGCCGGCAAACTTACTAATATTGCCAAGATTCAGTTGATCCAGCAGACAATCAACGAGCAAATCAGGCCGGTCCTACGGCCTCACGGAGGCAATATTGAGCTGATAGACGTTGAAGGAAATAAAGTTATCGTCGCATTTAGGGGCATGTGTGCCCAATGCAGACTGGCCGAGTTTACAATGAAAGATGTCGTCGAAGCAAAACTAAGGGAGTTCGTCTCGGAAGAACTCTTCGTCGAGGAAGACAAAGAGTCCGCCCAGCAGCCACACAATCATAGAGAATAAATGAGGTATTGTTTAGCCGTCGCCGGCACGGCGACGCATGTTTAGCCCCCAGTTTTACTGAGGGTTTGGACCCTGCGGTTTTACCGCGTAAAATAATATTTAGCCCCCCAATTTATTGGGGGGTTGTTTAGCCGTCGCCGGCACGGCGACGCATGTTTAGCCCCTAGTTTTACTGGGGGGTTGGACTCTACAATTTGCCGATAGGTTGCGACACTACTAATATACAGGACTGAACATAATGAGAACCGTATATTTTGACAACAATGCCACGACGAAAGTGGCTGACGAAGTGGCCGAAGAGGTGGGGCCGTTATTCTGTGAGCTTTATGGTAATCCTTCGAGCATGCACACATTCGGCGGACAAATCAGCCGCAGAATCCGTCAGGCCCGTGAGCAGGTCGCCGGCTTGCTGGGCTGCGAGCCGAGTGAGATTATATTTACAAGCGGCGGTACCGAAAGTGACAACGCCGCCATCAAAGGCACGTTGGCTGCGGCACCGAACAAACGTAAAATCATAACTTCCAGAGTTGAGCATCCGGCTGTGTTGACGGTTTGCCGGGAGCTGGAAAATCACGGCTATACGGTTGTCGAGCTGGCAGTGGACAAACAAGGTCGCTTTGACCTGCGCCAGCTGGAAGAACAAATCGATGATAATACCGCACTGGTTACGATAATGTACGCAAACAATGAGACCGGCGTGACATTCCCGATAGATGAACTCGCCGAATTAGTTACCGGCAGGAACGTCGTATTCCACACCGACGCAGTACAGGCGATTGGCAAGATACCGCTGAACCTCTCGAAGAGCAATATCGATTTGCTCAGCCTCTCGGGCCACAAGCTGCACGCCCCCAAAGGCGTCGGCGTGCTCTACGTCCGCAAGGGGACACGTCTCTCGCCGTTTATGTTAGGCGGACATCAGGAAGCCGGACGAAGGGCAGGAACGGAAAATGTGCCGGGAATTGTCGGCCTGGGTAAAGCGTGCGAATTGGCGGCAAAAAATATCGAGCAGGAGAGCAGCAGAATCAGATATCTGCGCGATAAGCTTGAAAATGCAATACTGGAGAAGTGTCCGGATTCACGGATTAACGGCGACAAGGAAAATCGCCTGCCCAATACAACTAATATCAGCTTTGAATATATCGAGGGCGAAGCGATTCTACTTATGCTTGATAAACACGGCATTTGTGCCAGCAGCGGCTCAGCCTGTACATCCGGCTCACTGGAGCCTTCTCACGTATTGCGCGCGATGGGTGTGCCGTTCACCGCCGCCCACGGCTCAATTCGATTCAGCTTAAGCAGGTACAACACCGAGGAAGAAGTGGACTACACAATCGAAAAAATGCCGGCCATCATCAACCGCCTCCGCGAACTCTCACCGTTCGTGGCAAACAAATAGCAGAATTATTTCCCCGAAGATCTTGAGACGTTGATTCTTCTCAAAAGTCCTCCAAAGCGCCAATTGCCCAGAGATAATAATCTCTCAACTCCTCAGGCGCACTGACAATATGCCTCTTCAGCGCTGCCAAAGATTCTCTTTTGCCTTTACCGATGTTTGCCAACGCAATCGCAGCGTTCCTTCGGATAACGTCAGGATACACCTCACTGAGAATGTCAGTCAGATGAGGAGTTCTCTCAATATTGTCGAGATACCGATGGCTGGCGTGATGACGTGAGTCGAAACCCGCCCGCAGATCGATCTGCCGCACTGTGAGTTTTCTATTGACCGGACATACCTCCTGGCAGATATCACAGCCGGATATCCAGTTTTGCATCTTCGAACGAAGCTCAGGCGGGATATAATTCTGCCTTCGCGTAAGAGGGTTTATACAGAGCTTTGGATTGACTTTATAGGGGGCGTACAAGGCACCGGTCGGACAAGCCTTCAGACAAACCCTGCAGTCCTCACAAGGAAGAGTGAATTTCTCCAGCTTGTCGGGCGGCAGCGCCAAGTCGGTGATAACATTGCGAAGCGCGACGTACGAGCCATATTGTTTCGTCAAGAGAAGCGCGTTCTTGCCGTATGTGCCGAGCTTTATCCGGTCTGCAACATACTTCAAAGGAATACTCTGCCCTTGGATAGCTTTATATCCGCGCTTTTCAATAAATTCGGCCAGCTTCTCCGCTATCTGTCGCACAACCGGGTAGTAGGCATAAATCCGCGCAGTCTTGCCGCGGAGCTCGTTTCGCGTTTTCGCATAGACCGCAGTCTCGTCGTACGCGTATACACCGAGGACAATTATAGCTCTGGCATCCGGCAGTATTTCTCGTGGACTTGAAAGACGCTCAAAAAAAGACATGTCCTCCGGCTGAATCATGTAATCTCTCATATCCGCGCTGGTTTCGGCCAGACGGTCTCTGACCTGAGCCAAATAGTCACTGTAGACCTCTATCGGTGCCACTGCTACTAAATCGGCGCCTTGTGACCTGGCAAATTCCTTAATTTCATGCTTAAGTGACATCAGTCCCTCAGAACCAAAATTGAGCGAACGGCGCACACAGTATGTCTGACCACATCGTATCTATTTGTCTTCATAATAGTCTACGGTGGGCGGCTGTCCAGCTTTTTCAGAATTGGCTGTGTTCGGCCTAATCACAGTCGAAGATGACTTCTTTGGAAACCTCTCTGCTCACGGCGCTCGATCGCTCCGCTGAATCAACATACAGAGAGTCGCTTTCAGGATGATAGCGTAGTTGCGTGCGTCAAACGCCATTTTCGTTTTGCGCCTTCTACGCAATACGCGATGCGCACGACGCATCACGCGGAATATACTGCCGGAGGTGGGAGTCGAACCCACACCCTGTTGCCAGGACGGGATTTTGAGTCCCGCGCGTCTGCCAGTTCCGCCACTCCGGCCAATCTTACACATTACTGATTATTCACAATCAACAAAGCTTTGTCAACGCCAAATTATTCATCCGTCATTGGCCTAAAATCGACCGAGGCCGCGAAGGCGTATGACAAGGCCACGAAGAAATACCATGGCGAATTCGCTGCGTTGAATTTTCCAAATTCGAAAAAATTGTGGTTGATTTGCTCACCCCAGCCGATTAATATAAAGGTCGTAAAAGGACAATAAGCGGGAGGAACGAAAATGTGCAAGACTTGTGGTTGTAGCGCGGGCAGAAAAAAGAAAGCCAAGAAAAAAAAGACCAAAAAGAAAACTAGAAAAAAGAAATAATCCATCCCCGCATGCCTGTAGCGGGAATCCACTCCTTTAATTATTCGGTCCCACACCGAAGCAGGGAATGTACCGTCCTAATTTTTCCGCCTATTCCCATCAATTATGCTCTCGACTCCGAGCGGGGAGCAAGAATCCAAAATATTTAACCCTTGGTTTCACCCAGGATCACCACCTTTTTGTCATGTCGAGCGCAGTCGAGACATCTGGGTTATGTGCGATGTTAATCTTACCAGCCGTCACTGAGGTCGCGCCAGTCAGAGTTCTCCTGAGCAATCAGCCGCAATTTCTTCTCTCGCCGCCAACGCTTGAGCTGCTTCTCTCGTGCGATCGCGGAAGAAACGTCACCAAAGGACTCAACGTAAACCAGTGTGTCGATGTTGTAGCGATTGCTGAAGCCTTCGATAAGCCCGTCCTTCCGAACTCTTCTCTGGATATTGTTGGTCAACCCGACATACACCGTGCGCGATTGGTTGGTCATAATGTATACATAGTAGGTCTTGCTTCCGGGTATGCCGTCATTATAAATGGGATTGCCTTTCGAAACCTGATTCCTCCACTTCGGCCCACCTACGGTGGACCTCCGGTCGGAATGACAGAGCCCCTTTTGTCATTCCTCCGTCCTCCGTCCTCTGTCTTCCGTCGTCCGTCGGTCGTCGCTCGTCCCTCGTCTGTACTCCCTCCTCCGTCATCTGTCACCGCCACAGCTTAAAAGCAACCCTCGCCGCTGCGCGGGTAAGCCAGTATTGCAGCAAAACCAGCACGGCCCCGCCGGTAAAGACCACCGCAAAAAATACCGGCACCGTAAAGGTGAACGACAGAAACGGCGTTTCATATCTGGCCCCAATCATTTGGCCGGCTATCGCCCACAGCGTTATCAAACAGCACATAAGCACCATAACAACTGCCGAGAACACGGCCGTCTTTTTGAAATACTGTTTGCACCTTTCTTCATCAGAGCCTGCAAAGTGCGTTCTCCTTGCGGCGTAAACGCCGGCAGTTATCCCCAAGGCGAAGTTAAATATCGGCACTCCCATACCCATGCCGAGCGCCACTATCGAGTAGAACAGATAAATTGCTGCAAGGGTTTTGTTGTTTATTTGATATGCCTTCCTGACCCACTTTTTAAGAAAGAGACAATCGATAATTATCCCCGGCACGAGCGACAACAGGAACCAGGGCCCGAAAACTTCTGCCCCGAACAGGACATCTGTGATTACCAAAGTTGTCAGCAGGCAAAACACCGGCGGCAATAACCCAAAGAACATCCCCAGTATTACAGATTCGATCTTGCCGAGCGGTTTAGCCATAAGCATAATTTCGTCGCTCGTCGCCTGGGACACGGGGCACGAGGCACGGGTCTATCAATAGTCAATAGAAAATAGTCAATAGTCAATCATAACGATATCTTCCGGTATAGCGACGACGTCGCGGTGTTTTGGGCCGAGGATCTTTCGAATTTCAGAACTGTGTTTGCCGGCGAGAGCTTTTAGTTGAGAGCTGCTTAAATTTGTCACGGCCTTGGCCCTGTCGTTTAGCATAACGACGGAGCCGGCCTCGAATGCGCCTTGAACGGAGACTACGCCGCTGGGCAGAAGGCTTTTGCGATTCCTGATAGCCGCCATCGCGCCGTCATCGATAAATATTGTCCCGGCGGGGCTGCTGTTTAGAATCCATCTTGCGCGGTTGCTCAGCTTTCGTTTGGGCATAAAGACCGTGCCGATTTCTTCGCCGGCGATGATTCGGCCGATAACGTTTTTCAATCTGCCGTTGGCCAGGACTATTCGGCAGCCGGCGTTCGAGGCGATCTTTGCAGCTTCAATTTTGGTTTTCATTCCGCCGGTGCCGTGCTTGCTGCCTTTGCCTCCGGCGGTCCGCATAATATCATCTGTTATCTCAAAAACGGCGGGTATCGGCCGGGCGTCGGCGAACTTTCGCGGGTTCTTATCGTAAAGGGCGTCGATATCGCTGAGCATAATCAGAAGGTCGGCGTCGATTTTACTGGCGACCAGGGCGCTTAGTTTGTCGTTATCACCGAAGGCTGAGCCGATTTCGTCTGTGCTGACAGAGTCGTTCTCGTTTAAAATCGGCACAGCGGACAACTCGAGCAGTGTCTCGATGGAATTGCGAAGGTTCAGGTAGGTTTTTCTGTTGTTTAGCACCTCGGCGGTCAGTAAGACCTGAGCGACAGTAACGCCGTAGCGCAGAAATGATTTTCGCCACTCTGCCATCAGAAGCGGCTGTCCGATGGCCGCGCAGGCCTGCCGCATTTTTATATCCCGTGCCTTCTCGGCATCCAACTGCCCGAGCCCCATCCCGATAGCACCCGAGCTGATAATGACAACCTGTCTGCCGGTCTTGAGCAGAGAATTTATCTGAGCTGCGATTCGGCGAACATAGGCGGCGTCCACACCGGCATTTTTCGTCAGGATATTGGTGCCGATTTTTACAACTATTCGCTTTGTTTTGCTAAAGTCTCGCATGATTAGTTCATTGTTCGTTGTTCATTGTTCGTAGTCTATGAACTATGAACTCATAACCATCAACTCATTTTATTTTTTTGTGCGTGAATTTTTTTGCGCCGCTGCCGGAATAGTCGGCTACGACCTGGCCGGTGCCCAACAGCTTCCATTTGTAAATCACAAGGCCTTCCAAGCCAACGGGTCCGCGGGCGTGTATCTTATTGGTGCTGATACCCACTTCGGCGCCAAGGCCGTAGCGGAAGCCATCGCTAAAACGAGTGCTGCAGTTCCAGAATACGTTCGCAGAATCGACCAGGTCCATAAACCTGGCGGCCTTTTCCCTGTTGGCCGTAACGATGGTGTCGGTGTGACCGGAGCCGAAGCGGTTTATATGCTCGATGGCCTCGTCGAGACCGGCCACGACTCTTATGGAAAGGATATAATCCAGATACTCGGTCGACCAATCCTGCTCAGTTGCCGGCTGCAGGTCTATTATTGAAGCTGTCTTCTCACAGCCGCGTAACTGCACACCTTTCTGCTCCAGAGCAGCTTTAACCTTCGGCAAAAACGCTTCTGCGATTCGGCCATCGACCAGCATGGTCTCAGCGGCGTTGCAGACCGCAACGTACTGGCACTTGGAATCGACAGCGATATTTACAGCCATATCCAAATCGGCATCGCCATCCACATAAACGTGGCATATACCGTCGGCGTGGCCGAGGACGGCTATGTTCGTATTGTCCATAATATAACGAACGAATTCATAGGAGCCGCGGGGAATGACCAGGTCAATGTACTGGTCCATTCCTAACATTTCGGCCACGTCCTGGCGCGTCTCCAGAAGCTGAACCCATCCTCTGGGTAGTCCGGTTTTTTCGCTCGCTTTGGAAATGACATTGGTCAGGATTCTATTGGTCCCGGCGGCTTCGCTTCCACCTTTCAGCAGGACGGCGTTGCCGCTTTTCAAGCAGAGCGTTGATATCTGCACCAGCGCGTCCGGCCGGGATTCAAAAACAACGCCGATAACGCCGATCGGACAACTGACTTTGTAAAGTTCGAGTCCCTCATCGAGCTCGGTGGCGGTGATTGTTTTGCCCACGGGGTCGTCGAGCTTGATTAAGCTATCGATGCCCGCGATGGTCTGGGCTATTTTGTCTTCGCCAAACTTTAGACGCTTCATTAAAGGTGCGGGCAGATTATTTTTCTCGGCGGCGGCCAGGTCTTCTTCGTTGGCTGAGACTATTTCGGCGCTGTGTCGCTTCAGGGCCTTGGCAATCCGGGCCAGGGCACTATCTTTTACGTCAGTCTTGACCGCTGCCAACCGGATCGAGGCCGACTTGGCTGCTGCAGCTATTTCGGCAATACTCATTTCAATTTACCTGTTGACTATTTAGCATTAACTATTTACTATTTATCGTCAAAGTATAAATAATCAATAACCAATAATCAATTGTATTGCGGGTGTAGCATAGTGGTTTAATGCACCGGCCTTCCAAGCCGGCTACGAGGGTTCGATTCCCTTCACCCGCTTTCGTATGGCGCAGAGGGAAGACAGAAGACAGAAGGGAGAAGGGAGAAGAAAGGGTAGCAGGAAATCAGGAGAACAGGATATCAGGAAGGCATAAGGGTAATTTGTTGTGTTGATTGGATGGTGCTTTTGGCCGGATTGTGCTAACTGAAGGAGAGAGAAAATAGCCTGCCGAGCCGTGGCTCTCGCACGGCTGGGTAACTGTCCCTATTTTTCTATTATTTATCGCGCCACATGTCTATGGTCATGTCTTCGGCTTTGATGTATTCGGAGTGCCAGTCGAGGAACAACACATTGCAGCCTTCCCTGTGCCGCTCACGAGCTATTCGTCGTCCGTCGTTTATATGGTGGCTGTCCGAATCCGGTAGATGCGTACGAATAAAAATATCACAGCGTATGATTTCCCGGCTGTTTTCGCTCTCAATGATGGGACGCCAATCGCCATCTTCGTTGTCGGCCATATATATCGTATAGGCCGGTCTTTTGAACACTGAAAGTTTGGTGGGCTTTCCAACACTGGTTCCGGAGTTGTCGGTTCTGCTTGAAAAAGTCCAGTCGTTGATGACGTAACAGACAGTCTGTCTGGAATTGGGAATGTTGTATAAACCCTCACCAGTCCTGGGAAAGCTTTTGCAGCGGTATATCTTCACGCTTTTGTAATCGCCTTTGTTGTGCTTTTGGCCCACGTAAGGCAGGTACTGCATAAACCAAATGGGATTACTACCGGTGGAGCCGCGAGGGATGAACCAATCATAATCTTGGGCGTAGAGCGAGGCCGCTACGCCGATCTGTCTGAGATTGCTAAGACAGCCTGCGGCCTGTGCCTGCTTCTTGACCCTTTGCAATGCCGGCATCAATATCGCCATAAGCAGCGCAATGATGGCGATAACCACCAGCAACTCTATCAACGTAAACCCTCTTCTGTACCGGTTCATAAACAATCCTTCCTCACGTGATAAGTCGTAATACTATCACTATACCGCCGGCGGCCCACAAGTCAACAGAAACCGCTTCTGAACAGGTTTTGGGCAATTGCAGAAGAATGTAGAATTACTAAGGAATGACCGTTCTATACCACATGTTGACAAAATAGCAGCTCCGGTCCGAAAGCTGTTTATGAAGGCTTTAGAATCCAGTCCACAGCACACCCGTCAGCTTTTGATTTAAAGCGCCTCACAGGCCATTTAAACGGCGAACTCGGCTTGAGGTATGTCACATCCAGCAGACAAGCCGCGAAGGGAAAAACGGTCCATTTTCTTTGACTACCTTCATTCTTCGTCAAGAAATGAGGGTTAGCCTTGCCAGCTTCTATGGCCCGAGCCCACAGGGGAATCAACAACGTCTCCTGAACGTCTCCAAGGCCTACTTTCATTTCTTCCTTAACTATCTACCGACATATTCAGATACTCGGTTCAATAGTCTATGGTGCTGGATGGAACGCTCCTACTTGTGAGGTCAGTGGAAAAGCCGATAGACCCTGCCGGAGTTCTTGTTTGGCAATGCTACTCAGTCTACGGTGTTCTGCTTCAAAGTCAGACGCAGCTGGATCATGGCATCCCCCAAAAAGTATGACAGTTAACAATATCCCCGTTATTAGCGCCAACACTCTTCTCATTATCGAATCAAAATGACTTCCCATCGTCCTCCTCATATTTCAAACCTCATGTTTTTTTTGATTTCTCTTAAGTTTGCAGTGGGCAACGAACCTCCAAAGCCGACTGTTACTCGCCAAATAGCTTGGTTCGTATGTTCAATAGACTGAGAATCTCAATCTTGCTTTCCCACTTCTGTTATGGGCACGCCAGTTCTCTCTAATTGCCAATACTGAGTATCCCCCTGAGCAGAGATTAGCAGAACAATAGAAATGATAGTAATGGAAGGCCTGCCTGCGAATTAGTTAGCGTTGGTTCTGCTCTTTCAACGCCTTATTGTACAATCATTTCGGTTCACAACATCTAATATTATACTACTTTCCCCTGCGCATTGCAAGCGTTTTCTTTGCTTTGTGAAAAATTCTTCGACTATTGGCTAAAGCCGCACGCAAGACGCAAGACTCAAGACTCAAGACTATTTGGTACGGGACAAGCGGGGGATGACAATGGGGGAGGGGCCGTATTGTGCCAACTGAAGGAGAGAGAGAAAAATAGGTAACTGCCCCTATTTTTCTCCCTCCCCAAATGAATACTAATCTTGTTCGTTCTCCGCCGGTGTTTCTTCAGACTCTTCCACCGGTGTCTCTTCAGACTCTTCACATACTGCCTGTTGGGGCTCTTCGGACGATGCCTCTTGGGGCTCTTCCGGAACCTGAGGTTTTTCTTCGCAATCCATAATTATCTCCTTTCAATAAATAGACATAACCTTTAATAACCCCCCATCGGCATGTTCAGGCAGCGACTTTATCAGAATATGGGACTAAAAAGGGCTGTGAGCATCCGGTCGTAGGCCATTTTTCACTACCTAAACCAGCGTACAGAATCTCACAGGCCGGGCGCTTTTCAAGCTGGAAAAAGAGGTGAAAACTGCTCTTCAAGCCATATGACAGCACTTATAGGACTTGTCGATAGAAAGCCAGCCTATCTTGGAGACTTTGCAGACAAGGGACGGCCTCTCTCAGGGCGGCCTATTGGAATCTGAAGGGGCAGGATATAACTGTAACCGCTTTAAGCTATTCAAATAAGGCATATCCATCCTGGTCTTTGGCTGCTCAACAGCCCAACCATAGTTGACATCAAGAAGCTTCCCCAGATGCTCGTGTGCCTGGTGAAAGTACTCAAAGATCAAACGATTTTCGAAGACCTGTTTTTTATAGCGTTTGCCTCTTGACTTCATAAACAAAATGGTTTATAGTAAATAGTGCTTATTAGACGAAGCCCCTGCTCCTCTTCCTCCAAAAGGCTTAAGGCAGGGGCTTTCTTCATAATCCGCTCTTCTTGCACTGTTGGTGGTAGCGGTCTATTTCTCGTTCACTAAGTTTGCTGACGGCCGTATTGCGCCGACTGAAGGAGAGAGAAAATAGCCTGACGAGCCGTGGCTCTCGCCGCGATGCGTCGCAGCGGGCTGGCACGGGTGGGTAGCTGTCCCTAAGTTTTCTCGTGTATGTACGCTAAGCTTTTGGTTTTGGGACTTCTTTTATTTTCAGGTCAGGCTTGCCCGCAATAAGGCGATGTATTTCCACTTTGGTTGCCCATTTGTGGGAATTAAGCGCACTATAAATTGTGGGCTTGGATTTAGTCTTTCTTTTTTTGTTGATTAAGCTTTTCATTTTGCGTTCTTGGTTCCCTTATATCGACCATTACGTCCGTTTTCTTAATGGGAATTTGAAGCCAACGCTGTTGCCGCTTGGCTTAGGTGGGGGATGTTGAGAGCCAAAAGCAGCTCTTTTCGTTCTAATTTGCGTTAAAATCCACTAATCCTGCCTCTGATACCCTTCGGCTTGAGTTTGGCCGTATTGTACCGGCTGAAGGAGAAAGAAAAGAGATAACTGTCCCTATTTTTCGGCTCTCGCACGGCTGGGTAACTGTCCCTATTTTTCTTTAACAGCGAGTCGACGATAACAGACAATAGTTGTAAAATTGGAAATCTTTTTCAGAGAAAAAACGAATTTCGTCGGCACAAGCTGCGCGGGAATGACAATTCTTAATAGATTCCTCGACTCCGCTGCGCTGCGCTCGGAATAACGGTGGTGTGTTGCGCTCGGAATGACCGAGCAATGAATTGCGGCAGGAGAAACCCCCAATAAATTTGGGGGCTAAACATTAAAACTCATAGGTAACTGCAAAAACTGCTCGAGACCAACAGAAATATGGCCGGCTGAGAAGGAAGATGGTATTTTCGTAAGCACTTTTATTTACTTCAATTAGGTCATTTTAACCAGGTCCCATAATAAAATTTTGCGAAAATTTTGAAAAAAGTGGTTTTGAGAGTTGACGTGGTGGTAAGAAGTGGTAGAATTCCCCACATTGAATGTATCAAGTGGGACGAATGCCATGCTTTTATTAACAGGCGAATATCAGCACGTTATCGATGGTAAAAACAGAATTCTGGTCTCAAATAAGCTGAGAAGTCAGATTGATGCCGATGAGCACGGCAGCAATTTCTATCTTGTCCTCGGCGCCAACGGCATCCTTTGCCTGTATCCCGAAAAGTATTTCGAGCAAATAGCCGTTGCCGTTGCGCCTGAGACTACGGCACCCGACGAGGCTGTGGCGTTCGAGCGAATAAGCTTTGCCTTGGCCGGCAAGGTGGAGCTGGACGGCCAGGGCCGATTGCTCCTGAATGAAAGGCTGCGAAAAAGAGCGGGATTGAAAGACCATATTACGCTTATCGGCGTCAGAGACCATATCGAGCTGTGGAACAGTGAAAACTGGGAGCAATATCTTTCAGATCATATGGCTCAGTATCAGAAACAGATGTCGCAGGCACGGCAGGTTGTCTTGCAGAAGCAGAACGAAGAACTTTAACTTTTACAGTGGAGGCAGAATGATTGAGACAGGTTCGAACCATTATCGAATTGTAGCCAAAAGTCTCGCTCGTGAAAGGGACGTTGACGAACAAACCTTGGCATCGCTGGCAATTCTTACCGAAAGGCTGGAACGGTTGAAAAAAACCAACAAGTCTTTTTCCAGGGTTACATTTTCACCCGCTGTTAAGAAACTTCAAAACCAGAAAAACAAGGTGGCTGTGAGATAACAAAGACGGCAGATAGTTGTAGCGTATAGTGCATAGATTTTAGCTAAACAACCCCCCAATAAATTGGGGGGGCTAAATATGGGATGGCTAACCCTCAACTATGGACTCAAAACTCAAATCACGATTTGTTTCTTTAATAACACAGGTATCAATAGACACTATCCGCTATTATGGAAACGAATGGTTCGACAGTAGAGCATATTCCCGTTCTTGCAAAGACGTTAGCCGAGCAGATAAACTTACCGCCGGATGCGGTGATGGTCGATGCGACCATAGGACAAGGAGGTCATAGTCTTCTGTTCGGAAAAACTTTGGGCCCTGAGGCAGTCATCGTCGGCCTGGATGTTGATAAGAACTCTATCCGAAGGGCCCAATTTAGATTAAAAGAGCTCGCCTGCAAAGTTATCCTGCAACACTGCAATTTTTCTCAAATCAGCGAGGAGGTCCACAAGCAAGGTATAGATAAAGCTGACTTTATATTGGCGGATTTGGGCCTCTGCTCGGCACAGTTAGCGGACGTCAGGTTTGGACTTAGTTTCCAGACAAATATGCCGCTCGATATGAGAATTGACGAAAGATTAAAGACCACTGCTGCCGATATAGTTAATAACGCAGGCGAGAAATCCCTGGCTGATTTGATTTACAAGTTCGGCCAGGAGAGAGCCTCACGACGGATTGCCCGGTTTATTGTGCGGCATCGTGGAAGTGAACCGATAACCACAACCGGCCAACTGGCAGAGACAGTCTGCAAGGCACTAGGCAAGACCGGGCGAAGCCGAAAAAGTAAGATACACCCGGCAACCAGGACTTTTCAAGCACTGAGGATTGCGGTCAATAACGAGCTGGAGAACTTGGAAAAACTGCTCGCTTCAGCGCCGGAACTGCTGAATAAAAGCGGCTACATAGCAATCATTAGTTTTCACAGCCTGGAAGACAGATTGGTTAAAAGCGATTTTAGGCAAAACGAAAAGGAGAATATTTACAGGATCATCACGAAGAAACCGATTGTGCCGACGCGGGAGGAAATTGCTGAAAACCGGCGAGCGAGAAGCGCAAAATTGAGGATTGCACAAAAACGATAAAGCAAAAAGTGAAAATGGAGTTTCGTTATGACTTCGGATGCTAAGATTGGATTGCTGTTAGGTTTGGTTTTTATATTCATAATTGCATTTATAATTAACGGCCTACCACGCTTTCGCAGCGACACAAACAGTAGTGAGCTGACCACCACCTGGGTCAGTCAGCAGGATGACTCGCCGGGTATTGCGGACAGGGAACGTAAGGCCCAGGAAGTTTTCAATTGGACAAAGCAGGCTAAAAAAGAACTTGTCGAGGACGAGGAGGATATTCGCTTCGAAATGCCGCTGCCGGCGAGACCTTCGGCTCTGAAAGATGACTCGATTATGAAAACTGTCAGGCCCGCCGCTCCGGCGCCAACTGCCAATGATAAAACCAAAGCCAGGAAACCCGAATCTGTGAAGCCGGCTCTGCCAAAAACCTATGTTGTTACCGAAGGTGATAACCTGGCTGTTATAGCCCAAAAGTTTTATGGTGCCGAGGAGGGTAACAGAAAGATGAACGTTATGCGGATATTCCGGGCCAATCGCGAGCGGCTGGAATCGCCCGATGAAATTCATGTCGGGCAGAAGCTTACTATACCGCCGCTGCCGGCTTCGACGCCGGATAAAGATAAAATCGGGAGCGTACTTTCCGGGACAGTATTTGAGAAGGTCGAATCTATCGGTAAGAGATGGCTTTCGGCTAACCGGCCTAAGGCAGGCAAAGCAAAGCAGAGCAGGCAGTACGTTGTACGGGAAGGCGACAGCTTATGGCAAATTGCCGCCGAGCGGCTTGGGGACCCAAGTCGCTACAAAGAGATAAGCAAACTAAACGCTAATATTTTAGATGACCAGGACACTCTTACCGTCGGGATGCGTTTGAGAATGCCGGCCCAATAGCAGATGATTACAACTGGAACCCCAAACGCAATAAAATGCGTTTGGGGTCCCTTAATTAGCTCCTGTTGCGGAAACAGTATTTGTCATTCCCGCGGAAGCGGGAATCCAGCTTTTTCGCTCTGGACCCCTGCTTTCGCAGGGGTGACATCGTCAGTTTTTGTTTTCCGCAACAGATACTAACTATCAGAAATAGTATGCACTCGTGCCACGTAGCGAAGCACGAGAGAGTGGCACACCCGTTGTTGCTTTAATAATGGAAAGTTCAATAATAGATTATGAGTTTCCGATTTCGTTTTGTTTTTGTTGTTTTTTATTTTACGGCTATTTTGATCCTTGCTGTCTATCTGCGCAGCGCCAACGACCGCATTTTCTATGAGCTTTGCACGTATAGAGGCGAACAAAGCCGGTTAAAACAGAAGCTCGGCACAAAGCAACTACTGTTGGAAGGTTTAATCAACCCCGCTGCGATTTCACAGCGTCTCGACAAAGGAAATTGATTATTTTCCGAAACGACATCGGGAAACAGACATCGGATAAAAACATCCGAGTTTTCTATTGACTATTTACTATTGGAAAAGACAAAAATTGGCTGAGAAGGGACAGAGAAAACGATAACCAATTTCAGATTGTAAGTGGTAAAGAGAAAATAGTCAATGGCAATAGTCAATAGTAAATTGCAAATAGTCAATGAGAAAAGCGTTCGAATTACCATTTTTTTCTCACTGCTTCTGATTGGGGCATTTCTGGCACTGGCAGGCCGGTGCTTTTATCTGCAGTTTCTCAAGGGCGACCATTATATTAGTGCCTGCCTCAAACAGCAGCAGGGACGATTCGCCCAAAGGCCTCGGCGCGGCGTGATTCTTGACCGCCGGGGAAGGGTGCTCGCTGCAAGCAATAGAATCCAGACAATTAAAGCTGAACCTCGTATTGTCAAAGACGCCAAGAGTACATCGGCCAGACTTGCGGCAATTGTGGATATGGGCGCACACGAGATCTGCAAACTTATCGTGGAAAGTAAGAATCCGGGCTATGTAAAAATCAAAGCCGGTGCCGAGCCGAACGAGTGTGATGCCGCCCGCAGAATTTCGAACGCTGTAGGCGTCGAATCTAACTGGCGAAGATATTACCCGATGGGACGCTTAGCCGCCCATGCCGTCGGTTTTACAAGTCTTGACAATCGGGGTTTGGGCGGTATTGAGCTACAGTACGACCAGGAGCTTGGCGGTTCGGGGGGACAAAATATATTCCTGGCTGATGTACGTCGCCGGCCTATTCGGCTTATTAGTGAATCGTGGGCCGTGAATCGTGAATCGAACCACGAACCACAAGCCACAAATCACGAATCGCAGGATGGTGCCGGGATTATTTTGACCCTTGATGCGGCCATTCAGCAGTTTGCACGGGACGAACTTGTAAGGCAATACGAAAGCTACCAAGCCGCCTCGGCAGTGGCAATTGTCGCTGAGCCGAAGACCGGGGCGATTTTGGCTTTGGTTTCGCTGCCGGATTTTGAGCCCGGCCAGGCCCGGTCAACAGACCCGGATTATTTCCGCAACCGGGCGATAAGCGATGAGTTTGAGCCCGGCAGTATTATAAAGCCGATTGTGGCTGCGATTGCCCTCGATGCCGGTGTTGTGAACACAAACGAGAAGATATTCTGCGAGAACGGAAACTATCACGGCAGAGGTTTCGGACGTATCGGTGAATATCGCCAAGGCTTCGGCGATCTGACCCTGCGCGAGATTCTGATTAACTCCAGCAATATAGGAATGGCCAAAATCGGGCAGAGACTCGGCAAAGACAAACTTTATAACGGCCTGAGGTTTTTCGGCTTCGCCAAAAAAATGGGGATCGATCTGCCGGGCGAGACCGATGGTCTGCTGTGGCCTGTGAGCCGGTGGACAGGATACAGCGTGACTCGAATACCCTTCGGCCAGGAAATCACTGTAACTGCGATTCAATTAGTTCGAGCTTTCTGCATACTTGCAAACGGCGGCAGAGTGGTTCGGCCGTATCTGGTCAGAGCAATCGTCGATGCTCGTGGCTCGATGCTCATGGCGCGAGAATCCGAAATCGAGGACCGAGTATCGAGACTTGGTTACATCGTCAAGCCCCAAGTTGCCAAATGGATTGTTACCGATGCGCTAGTCGGCGTGATTAATGAGGGGACGGGCAAGAGAGCCAAACTGGAAAAATGGCAGGTGTTCGGCAAGAGCGGAACCGCCAATATCGCAAAAAGCAACGAGCGAGGCTATTCCGAGAGCGATTACGTTGCTTCTTTCGTAGCCGGTGCCCCGGCCGACGACCCGGCCATAGTGGTTTTGGTTTCAATCTATAAGCCGAACAAGAAACTCGGAAAAGGTTATACCGGCGGAGTCGTAGCCTCTCCGGTGGCGGCCAAAATAATCGAAAAAACCCTCAACTACCTCGGTGTCCCGCCTAAATATCTGGCCTCGATGCAAAATTGAATGATGTCGCGGGCTAAAGAAGCTGCATGGGCCGATTAGTATAGCACTTTCTCGAGCCGCGCATCGGCAATGCAGCGTTTTTTGCGATTGACCCATTAACCTTATTCAGAATTCCTGCTCGTTTGGCTGAGATTCGGGAGCAGGCTCGACACTCGGTGCGGCGATACCAAACTCAGCCAGCTCGGGAGTTTGTGCCAGCAACTGCCGATATACAAGCGCGCTTGCTACTATGACCGTTGGATACGCTGCAAATACACCGACAAGAAGGCAAAGCAAGCCCAACAGATTTATCAAGCCACATAAGATACCAAAGCCCAATAGGTACCATTTGACGCCCATTGTTGTTCGGCTGCTCGCCTTAAGCGCCTGAACAGGGCCAAGACCCTTATCGATGACAAAGTAGAAGCACAGGCCAAATTGAATTGCAAATCGCACAGCGAAAACGAGACCCACCGGAATGATAAGCAGGAGCAAGAAGGGAAAACGTATTGCGGCAAGTAAGCCGGCTGCCAAAGCACACGGAACAATGACGGCCAACATAATAAGGCTGTAAAGAATTCCGGCCCCTAAATACCGCCAAAAACAATCCCATGCATCAAATAACATTCCGATGGGTGGCTTTCGCTCATCACAAAAGCTAAGGGCTATTTTAATCATGCCAATGCTTAAAACAATGCTGATTACAAAACCCAGAGCGATCAATAGAATATCTAACACAATGTGAGGTACCATAGGCAAATGCAGGTGTTTTGATATTGCCTTGACCATATCAGGCAAAATGGTGATTATTAGCCAGAGCAAACCCAGACCGACAAAGAACCAAAGATTTGATTTCATTGTGCGCCAGCCATACCCCAACACGTCGGTGAAATTAAAAAATTTGCCTGTCATAGGTTCCCTTTCAAAAATTTGTTACTTTCCTTTTTTTTGTCGCAAAATGTTGCTATGACGACTGAAGATATATGTGCCGTATTAAAAATCGCGCACGATTACCCCATCTCTGCCTACCATGTACTGGTCTGAGCTTTTGACCTTCAGGTTATAGACCTTGCCGACAAAAGGCATTGCCCTGGTTACAACGCTCTTGATAGCAATTGTGCCGTTTAATGATTTCAGCTTCATACCACTTTGCAGATTCTGAGCAGCGACCCATTTTCCGGAATCAAGCATGAAGCAGTGTGCATCCACGACGCTAATGCGATTTCCGTTTTCGAGCGTTATATCGCGGCATTCGAAGGTTCCCTCGTGCTCTTCGAGTTTTTCTAAGCTCGCTGTTACAACACAGCCGACTTTACCGATTGTCTGGCCTGCGGTAACTTTCGAGATTTGCACGAGTGCCCCATCTACCCACACGGTTGTATCAGCAAGGAAGCATCCCCTGCCTTTTGGTGGGGCTGGGGGTGGGGCTCGGCCTTTACCATCGTTTACCAGATATGAATCCAATCTATCGCCTGGCTCACTGGCTCCGGGTATAGGTAAGCCGCCTCGTCGAATATCTCCGCCGTCCCAATAGGTGTAGATGTTATCATCATTGATGCCGCAGAAAGAGCGCTTTTCAAAGCGCACATGGCTGTCCATAAACAATACGTTTTGCCCTTCCTCCTGGTGGGCAATGGCGTTTCCATAATACACCGCTTCTCTACCGCCGTCAGGGTTGAAGAGACGTATGTCTTTGGCCTCTGCAGCGGGAGATTGTATCCATGGATTCCGGTCTGCTGCCACTGCCATGCCGGGCTCACTCGATGTGGTCAATGCATATAGGCCATAAGGCATATGGTAAGAGTAGCTGCAATGCCTTGATGGTTCTGGGCCGAAGTCCCAAAGATCAATAAGTTCTTTGTCACGTACGCCGTATTTGGCGGGCTTAAACTCTGTGGTTCCGTGATCGCCCTTACAGACAAACGACTTAGGCGTTACCTCGACATATTTGACCAAAAGATAGAAGCTGGACGAGATGGTAGCCTGGCCGCCGCTGCCGTCGGTCTGTAAGCCGTAGGCCTGATATCGGTTATTGGCCCGCCAGTCAGGTATGCGGTTACTCCACCTGCTGTTTCTGCCGCCGGCCCGCGGCAGTTCATCGTCGTAATCGTTGCTGTAGATAAGCATTGCCTTGCCAATACCGGATAGGTTCGCGCCGCAGACCATTCGAGAGGCGATCTCCCTGACCCTGGCCAGCGCCGGCATCAAGAGCAGGAATATCACGAAGGATACAAGCACGGGGACAACGATGCCGCCAATGGCAAAGCCTCTGCCGGTTAATTTACCACCACTTTTCTCGATTCTCACAAGGCTGATAATACCGAGAATTATTGCGGGTATCGTGGTAAGACCCAATGTAAAAATACTCAGGATTCCAAGTACAAGTGCTGCAATCGCCAGCCCACTTGTTTTGACACCGACACCCGGAGGCTGTGTTGGAGTGCTTGTCAATACCGAACTGCAGGAGTGGCACAATTGGGCATCATCTGGATTTTCTGTTCCGCATTTTGGACAGTACATTTATATTCTCCTTTCAATTTTAGATTTAGCCGGCAGCAAAATTCCACAACTCACTTGCAATAAATAATAGGTTGTCAGCGAGGATTTTGCAATGATTTCTTCTTTTTGGGTTGGTGAGATTCTTTAGGATGGAGGCAGTTGCCGCTCTCTTACGGTCGTGGTTCTGTTTTAAAGAAACACATATATTTTTATGACCTGAATTGCGGGCAAATTCGTGACTTGTCATTCCGCACTTGATGCGGAATCCAGTTTTTCCGATACCACTGGATTCCTGCTTCCGCAGGAATGACAGTCTTTCAAAGGAGCGGTTCGCCGATGTAGCCGGCGTCAATGCAAAACTGAATGATGTCGCGGGCTAAAGGCGCCGCGTCGCTTGAGCCGTGCTGGCCGCCTTCGACAACGACAGCAATTGAAATACTTCTACCCGCGCCGTCGGTGGCAAAGCCGGCAAACCAGGCGTTTTCCGGGGCTTCCGTTGAGCCGGTCTTGCCGTAAACCTCTGTGTCCTGCTTGGCAAGGCCGGCAAGGACAGGTGCAAATTCCGTGTAAGCTGTTCCGCCGGGCTCATTAACAACAGTGCTCATACCGTCGTAGATTACGGCTAAAGTCTGTGGTGAGATGTTAAGATAGATGCTGGATTCTCGATTCTCGATGCTCGCGGGTTCTTGTGGGCCTTCTAAAAACAACCGCGGCCGCTTATAGAATCCGCCGCGGGCGATAGCGGCCATTGCATTTGCTACCTGCAGCGGCGTAACCCGCAGATTGCCCTGGCCTATACCGAAAAATCGTCTCTCGCCCTTCTTGAGCGGCGGTAACTGCTCAAGATTCGAAATCTCTTCTCTCGGAATACTGCTTGAGATTATTCCAAGCGCTTGCCTAAAATCTCGATGCTCGATGCGCGATACTCTCCGCAGGACGCCTTGCGGCGGATGCTCGATGCTCGGTGCGCGAAAGTTGGGAGCCAATGGAATACCGTGGCCGTAGCCGAATTTAAAGAGCCATTGCTGCAGGAACCAAGGGTCGATTCTATCTGCAAGGCGGGAAAAATAGATGTTACAACTTCCCTTAATAGCGTTGTGGGCGCTATTGCCGCCATCGGATTGCCACTTACCATCGTGGCCCAGGCGATATCTGTTGTATATCCAGCAGCTCGGCCAGCCTCTTGGGGCCTTTTTAGCCGGACAGTTTATAATCGCGTCCGGCGTGATTTTTGCACTTTCGAGGCCGGCGATAAGAATCAACGGCTTTACAACTGAGCCGGGCGGATACTGCTTATTTATTGCTCGATTTATCAACGGCTCGTTGGGGTCGTTAACGAGAGCGCCGTAGTCATACCTGGCACGGTTCAAATCAAAGACCGGCATTGAAACCAGTGCGAGGATATCACCTGTACCGGCGTCAACGACAACTGCCGCCATTCCGGGTCCGCAATTCGGGTCGTGCCTGTAGCGGGCCAGATAGTTTTCTATTTTTCGCTGAAGCTCGATGTCCAGTGTCAGCGAAACGTCTTTGCCGAACCGTGTTTCGGTTCGACTTATTATCTGCAGGTCTATGTCGCGAACGAGCTCACCCCGTCTGCCGCGAAGGATAGTCTCGCAAACGTACTCAACTCCATCCTCTCGTCCGCAGAGTTCTCCGCCCAAATAGCTTAATAGTCTGTCGTTGGCGAAAAGCTCTTTATCTTGTTTTTGTGTTGCCGGCCCGACCCAACCTATTGTCTGGGCGGCAACCGTACCGAATGGGTAGCTCCTCTGCTCTTTTGGGAGAATCTGGACACCATCAATGTTCAAAAATTCCAATTGAGCGGCAAAGATATCGTTATCAGTTTTTAACTCCAGCAAGGGCCAGTCTTTGTGCATTTCTGCGATATCAACTTCGTTCACAAGGCCGCGCCGTTTGATTGGGTCTCGCTGCTTTTTTTTAAAGTCAACTATCGCTTGGGAAACCGGGACGCTGATTATGCTGTCATAGTTTTCAAAAACTTCAGAATTCGGGAAATTTCTTCGCCACGCTTGAAACACTCGCTGGTCCCAAACAAAATCGTTTATCTTTTGTATTTCGTCGGTTATTTTTGAAGGTTCAACCGATTTAAATTGCGCACATTTGTTAATTACCTGCTGCAAATCCTCAAGCCTGGCCCGGATTTCTTCTCTCGTTTTGGATAGTGAGTTTGGATCAGTTTTTTTGGCTGCTCTTCGGAGTTTGCCCTGTTGGACGCGCTCATCCAAAAAAGAGCTGAATCTGTAATTTATATGCACCCAGAACCGTGGTTCATCGGCGGCTAATACCCTGCCCGTTCTGTCGAGTATTTTGCCTCTGATGGTTTTAAGCTGTAGAGACAGGCCTCTTTTCAGCTCCGCGATATCATCCTGGACCGATGAGCCGGGCAGCAGCTGCATTTGCGCCAGGCGGAGCAAACATACCGCCAGAAGCAACGCGCTTAAGATTATAAAAATTTTGATTCGCTTATCATACATCGCATCTGATGTATCCTATCTCGTCACTTAAGAGATGCGGGTTTAGCGCCTGCTGAGGCGGTCTGTTTTTATACGCATCCACCAGGCTGACGGCAAGAACAAAAACGGCCCCACCAGGCTCGAGCACAGGGATGTCCAGAAAAGGACGGCGTATATGTTTGGCGGGGTCGGCTCACTCTTGAGAAAGCCTAAAAATTGGGCCAGGAGGCCGGCCAGAAGTGCGGTGATGAATATCGCAAGAGCCTGGTAAGGCATTTTTTTGATAGTGATAACACGGTGCAGGTGCGCAAGGGCGGTGCCAAAAAGACCAAAGCTGATTATTTGCGGGCCCATTGCAGAACCGACCATAATAATGTCCGCCGCAAAACCTATCGTGAAGGAGGTTATGATGGCCTTGGAGGTATTGCAGTAAATAGCAAAAAATACCAAGAGGATTAATAGCAAATCAGGCTTGATATTCAGATCTGCTAACAAGCTGGCCTGCAGCACAGCAACTAAAGAGATCAAAACAGCAAACCGGAACCATCGCATGACTATCTACCATTCACTATTGACTATGCTCTGTTGAAAACCTTATGCGGCACGCCTGATTATCATCAGGTTGTGCGTCAATATCCTTAATAAACATTCACGCTCACGCGATATATCGCTACGATTTCGCAACGCTGAACCCAACAAACGCTTATGCTGAGAA
>JAUXAL010000126.1 GCA_030619925.1 Phycisphaerae bacterium
TGGGTGGCAGCCTCAAAGCCGAAGGCTTTGGGGATGGTGAATACAGGAGAAGCCATCCCCAAGCTTGTGCCCGCGAAAGCGGGTACTGCGCTTGAGGCTGCCACCCTTCCAAACTATCAAATCAAATTTGACAGAGTACTAGTGCTCTGTCACGCATACTTTGATGAGTTGTCATGCTGAGCCGAAAGGCGAAGCATCTGGCCTAAGCAAGAGAGATTCTTCGCGGAGTTTATCCTTGAGCGCAGCGAAGGGCTCAGAATGACATCCATCATTTGAGTTGTGATGGACACCTAGTCAACGTCACCTAATTCGTAGGATCGTACGGTGTTTCACACATAATACGAAAATGCGAAAAAGGGAGTATTTCTCAAAAATAGATTACTCAGCTCCGCCCCTGTGCTTTTGGGCTTGGCCATCCTGCGGACTGCGGAGTGCGGACTTGCGAAAGCAAGAACGGGGGCTTCGGTCGAAATGACAATATTGCCATCACACATTCCTAATTGTCTGCTTTTAGGGTTGACTCAACAGCAAAACTACACTTTTTCCTTTTGACTTTTCCCTTCTTTTCTTGTATTCTGTACCTTAGAAAAATGAATACAAGCCCTGGATAGTATGTAGGAGGATCAAAATGAACACTCAAAACCACCTCAGAAGCGGTAATGAGCATGGCACTGTATGTCCAAAGACCAAGGCAAAGCCCCAATCCAAGCGATATCGGCTAATCAAATGGCTGTTTCCCCTTTCAGGGCTGGCTGCGCTGGCCTGGTTCTTGATCAGGGTTATTCCGAAGCCTTTGCGCGCCACATATCCATGCCAACGTGTGGCTGCACCACTTGCGTCCAGCTTTGTTGTGTGGTTATTGGGCCTGGTCGGCTCTATGATGTTTGTTCGCAAGGCAAGAAAGAGCTGGCTAAAGGCCCGCTATGTAGTGGCTGGGGCGTGCTTCGTGGCCGCCGTTTTCACAATCTGGTGGTCGGCTGGCATGACAGGCAGGGATGCCAGAGCCGCATATGGCGGTATCTTCACGCCTGTTGACCCGCCGAACAGCCCAATGGGCGTTGGCAAGGGTGTGCATCCCGGTCGCGTTGTATGGGTACACGACCCGTATTCTGCTACCTGGCCGAAAGGTAAAGGGTATTGGTGGAATGACGATTATACGGATCCTGACCGGGTAAGAGAGATGTTAAGCAGCTCAATCCAGTGGCTTACCGGGCAGACAACAGACAGCGGGGCCTGGGAAAGCATCTTTAGATATTACAATCAACGTCATAACAAGGGCGGCATTGGCTATCGACCGGGCGAGAAGATAGCAATCAAGTGTAATCTTAATCAGTGCGGTTCCCATGGAACTGAGGGCAATGATTCATACACGGCACCACAGTTGCTCGAGGCCCTGCTCAGGCAACTGGTCGGTGTGGTGGGCGTCGAACCATCGGACATAACCGTATATGATGCCTCACGCAGGGTGCCTTCCACGCTCTATGCTCTTGGCAGTGTGCCTGAGCTGGCCGGTGTACACTTTGCAGACACACAGGGCGGCAACGGCAGAATCAAGGCCCAGCGCGACACCGGTGCCATGCTCCGTCCGTCTCATCCGGGAGTACCACGTCGGTGGGTGCCCAATTTTGTGTCAGAGGCATCATACTTGATCAACCTTGCAGGTCTCAAGGGCCATGTACTAACCGGGGTCACCTTGTGTGCCAAGAACCATTTCGGCTCAACCTGGGTGGAAGACGGCAGGCGTTTCTGGCCCGGCAATGCTATACACGGTCATGTCAATGCCTTTGATACAACCCAGCCGTGGGGAGCGTCAGGATATCCCCGCCCGCCCAGGCCGATGGGATCATACGAGGCCCTGGTGGATATCATAGGCTATAAACACCTGGGAGGCAAGACAATCCTCTATATTGTTGACGCACTCTACGGTGCATTACATATGGGCAAGTCAGTGACGAACTCACCAAAATGGCAAATGGAGCCATTTAACAATGACTGGCCGTCAAGCTTATTTGTCTCCCAGGACCCGGTGGCAATTGACTCGGTCTGCGTCGATTTTATACGCAGTGAGCCTACTATGACGTATACTGCCGCTCCGGATAATTACAGCACAGTAGATGACTATCTCCACGAGGCAGCCATGGCCAACGACCCCCCCTCCGGAACCTTCTATGATCCGGACGGGACCGGCCTGGGGCTGCAGAGTCTCGGCGCACACGAGCACTGGAACAATGCAACCGACAAGCAATACAGCCGCAACCTTGGAACCGGCGATGGCATAGAACTGGTCTCCTCAGTGCCGCTTGAATCCCTGGAGCCACTTGCTGGGGATATTAACGCCGATGGTGTCGAGGTAGTCCTGGCATTCCAGGACGATTTCGAGGCCAATAGTCTGGATGCCTGGCAGGCAACAGACTCGGATGTCTGGCAGATTGAACAAGCCGGTGATACCAATGTTCTGTCACTTATAGGCCAGAGCGATTACACCCCACTATACAGCTCTCCGTCCAACATCAATCTGGTCCAGGATGTCGTCTTCGGCAGCTTTATCATGGAGCTTAAGTTAAATTCCACAGTGAACGAGTACCCGCACCGCGACCTGTGCCTGTTCTTTGGCTACCAGGACCCGGCGCACTACTACTACGTCCATATCGCCAGCCAGCCCGACGCTGTGGCCCACAAGATACATGTTGTAGATGATGCGGATCGTATCTCGATTACGGACGACCACAATAATGGCGTTAGCTGGGGTTCGGATTGGCACACGGTGCGAGTCATAAGAGATATTGACACAGGAACGATCGAAGTGTACTTCGACGACATGCCGAGCCCTATTATGACCGCTATAGACAGCCGGTTCCAGCTCGGCAAGGTGGGATTGGGCTCATTCGATGATACCGGCCAGTTTGACGAGGTCCGTGTATGGCTTCCTATTCAGTCTTTTCCATAACCATGACGTTCGCAGAGTCAGTAATCTTCAGTGTATAGAAATTTGTTGGGGTCAGGGGCGTGAAAAAAAGAGGCAATGGGCCATCCATTGCTAATAAAAATCACAATGCATACTCTAATTGAATTGTCGGTAACCTCAGCAAGAGAACCTGGTGTAATACGCCTTAAGATTTTTGCAGTGTGGAGAAGATTTTGGTACTATAGTCGAATTGAAAAGCTTGGTTACGTAGCCAAGCGTTTAATATGTGAAATGTCAGTTTAAGGAGAAGTTATCATGACAAAGCGCACTCGCCGACAGTTCTTGCAGGATTCGATGTTTGCCGCAGCGGCAGCGGCGGTATCCACAACGCCGATGATAAGCAGCGTTGCCAAAGCGCAATCCAAAAGCGCTAATGAAAAGCTCCTTTGTGCGGTGATCGGTTGCCGCGGTCGCGGCGGTGGTCACATCAACGCCTTCTCCGGCCGCGAGGATTGCGAAATCGCTTACATCGTCGACGTGGATGAAAAGGTGGGCCAAGACTGCTGCAATTCTATCGAGAAACGTACGGGCCGTCGCCCCAGGTGGGTCAAGGATATGCGTGAAGCGTTCTACGACAATTCCGTCGACTTCATTTCGACGGCGACACCGAACCACTGGCACGCGTTATGCGGCATCTGGGCGATGCAAGCGGGCAAAGATGTGTACCTCGAAAAACCGATCAGTCACGACATTCCCGAAGGTGCCGCGATTGTGGCCGCCGCCAAGAAATACGGAAGGATTTGCCAGGTGGGCACACAATGCCGCTCGAATCCGGCCATCCGGAACGCCATGAAGTTCATCGCCCAAGGCGGTATCGGTGAGGTCAACTTCGCGCGGGGGCTATGTTACAAGCGCCGAAAATCGATTGGTGCCCTGGGTGATTATCCGATCCCGGAAGATGTCGACTTCAATCTATGGAGCGGGCCGGCGCCGTATACCACGCCGAAACTCACCCGGTCGCGGTTCCACTACGATTGGCACTGGCAGCGGCTGTACGGCAACGGTGACTCGGGCAACCAGGGTCCTCACCAAACCGATATTGCCCGATGGGGATTGGGAATTAACCGCCATCCCAACAGCGTCATCGCTTACGGCGGCCGCCTGGGCTATCAGGCCGAACGCCATGACCCCGATTACGTCGATGCGGGCGATACGGCTAACACCGAGGTGGCCATCTACGATTACGGCGACAAGTGCATGGTGTTCGAGACGCGGGGCCTTTCGGTCGACAATTCGGCGGACGAGCAGATTAACACCCTGTTCGATAAAACCAAGGGCAACAAGATCGGCGTCATTTTCTACGGCTCCGAAGGTTACCTGGTCCAGAAATCCTACACGCATTGCGTCGCTTTCGATCTCCAGGGCCAGATGATCCAGGAGTTTAAGGGCGGCGGCGATCACTACGACAACTTCGTTGCGGCCGTTCGCAGCCGGAACGCCGATGACCTCAATTCCGACGCTTTCCAGGGCCATCTTTCGGCGGCCTTGGCGCATCTGGCCAACATCAGCTATTATCTGGGCGAAGACAACAAAGTCTCCATCAGCCAGGCCAGAGCCGTGCTCCAAGAGGTCCAGAGCCGGGAAGACAACATCGAGACGCTGAATCGGACCGTTCAACATCTCAAAGATAACGGCGTCGATTTGGACAAGTACCCGATTTCGATGGGACCGCTGCTCCAGTTCGACCCCGAGGAGGAAGTATTCACCGATAGCGCCGCGGCCAACGAGATACTAAACCGCGAATACCGTGAACCGTTCGTGTGCCCTGCGCCCGATGAGGTGTAGCAGTCCCGAGGCGTTCTTCGCAACCACATCGTTAAAGTTGCTGAAATTTAGGAAGCATTATGAACGAGACACAGAGAAGTTTTGGGAAGTTTGTGACGGCGGCGGTCGTCCTGGCGCTGATCGCGCCGGCCATGTCCGCTCCGCCGGAAGGCGTCCTGCGGAGAGCGCGACGGCAGCCGAAACCACTTGTCGGCTTTCCGGTCGGCCCCGAAACCGACGAGATCACACCGAAGCGCTTCATCGTTGACCCTCCCACAATCGAGAACCTGGGCTTCCGGTGGTACATCGAGGGCGATAGCAATCGCAACGCCTCGGTCACTGTCGCGTTCAGGAAAAATCCAGAGGCGGAGTGGAAGAACGCCCTGCCGATGCTGCGAGTTCATCATGAGGTGTCAGACCAGCGATACCGGCCGTACCGCACGGGCAACCTGTTTGCCGGAAGCGTGCTGTTTCTGGAACCGGCGACGGTTTACGAAGTCCGATTCACCATGTTCGATCCTGATGGCGGCGCTCCGGCGGAGCCGAAGATTGTCAGCGCGGCAACACGGGCCGAGCCAAGGGCGTTCTACCGTGGGGGCACGATAGAGGCCACTCCTGAGAAGGGACTCATGGCGGCCTTCAAAGAGGCGAAGCCCGGCGACGTGATTCTGCTTCGCCCCGGCCTCTACCACGGACCGTTCGACCTGGAGAAATCCGGCACAGCCGAAAGACCAATCGTTTTCCTTGGCCCAGCCAATGGTGAGGCCGTTCTCGAAGGTGATGGCGTCGGCGGCAGGTCACGGATCGTGACGCTCAACGGAACGCATCACCTGCATTTCGAGAGACTCACCTTCCGCAACGCCCAGACGGCCATCTACGCTGCAAAGCCTGGTGGTTCCGAGGGTCTCGTCGTCCGCCGATGCAATATTCACGACGTGGTGTTCGGCATCAACACCGGTTGCGAGAATTCCAAGAACTGGTACATCGCCGACAATGAGATCATCGGCATCAACACAACCTGGTATCCGCGGCCGCCGGAGACCTACATGAGTCCCGGCCACACAGGCGTCAACGTGTACGGCCAGGGGCACGTGATTTGCTACAACCGTATCACAGGATTCAGCGATTCGGCGGCGATCTACAACTTCGGCCCGCCCGTGGATGACGTGATGAAGCACTGCGTGAACATTGACTTCTACAACAACGATCTGTCCTGGGCGCAGGATGACACTTTCGAGGCGGATTACGGCTGCCACAACGTGCGGTTCTATCGCAACCGCTGCTATAATGCACACACCGGCATGTCCACTCAACCGTTCTATGGCGGGCCGGTTTACCTAATCCGCAATGAGCTCTACGGGATCACCAGCCTCAGCTACAAGCTGAACAACTATCCCGCCGGCATCGAGGCCTACAACAACACGTCATGTTGCGCGGGACAAGGTTTTCGTCCACCGGCCATCTGGCAAAACGGCCACTTCCGAAACAACCTGTTTATGGGCGGCAGCCAATATGCGATGAACTCCGGCTCGCCTACGGCCTACAGCATGATGGACTACAACGCCTACCGCCGCAATCAGCCCGAACTGCTGTTCAGATGGAAAGACCATAACGGGAACGTCGCGGAGTATCAGTCCATCGAGGAATTCTTCAGGGCCACAGGCCTCGAAGAGCACGGCATCTTGGCTGACTACGACATATTCGTCAACGCCGGCCCGCCTGAGCAAGGCAAGACCTGCGAACCCGGCGACTACGACCTGCGGTTGCGCAGGAGCGTCAAGGTCGTTGATGCAGGCATCACCCTTACGCAGGTCACCGACGGTTTCGCCGGTAAAGCGCCGGACCTGGGCTGCTACGAACTCGGCCAGGAACCACCGCACTACGGGCCGCGGCTGTTTCGAAAGGGTCTCAAAGGCGAAACGTGGCAATGGGAGAAACATAACATTTTGTCTTCCCGGATTTTCCAGATCATACGTAACAAAAAGACTGGAATGTGATAATCTAAACCTTACGGATTCCGTCCTGAATTAGCCGAAGCCCTGAGCGCAGCCGAACGGGAGAGCCGAAGGGGCAGGTTAATGGTGCGAAATATCGCACCCTACTGGCTGAGCAGAGGTAGGAGAGAATAATGAAAGAGATACCGTTAGACAACGGCCTGAACGCAAAAGTCGACGACGAAGATTACGAATGGTTGTCCGGTTACAGTTGGTATGCCTACTACGATCCGCAGCGAGGTAAAACGTATGCAGCCCACGACACACCAAGCAGAAGACGGGTGTTTATGCACGATGTCATTATGGGCCTTGATACGTTGGAAGACGAGTCATTGAATTGAGCATAAAGTGCTTCGATACTCTGACTTTCGGGCAGAAGATTTCCGTCTTGACGACCATTGGCAACGGATTATTCAGAAAAGATGTAAAGGCTTATCGCCTGTATACCACCTTTTTTCCACATCGTCTCCCGTAGTTTCTTCGATGGAACTGACATGTCCGTCCAGCCATAAGACATTGGCTCGTCCCCCGGTTCTCTCGTCTTCAACACGCCTTATATTATGTCTGAAAATTTGCCGATAGCTGAACCAACGACTGCCCCCTTGACTTTTTCGATAGTCGATTAGATTCATAGCGCCAGGTACGTCGTCATTATGAAACCCATCGCCGGTTCCACATCCCGGTCTTGGTTCAGAGTGGTCCGTGCAAAAAATTAATTCATCAAGACGATATACATCATTTGTATTCCGGCCTCTGGTTCTGGGATGATGATTCAGACCAAACGCTGCGTGCTGAATTAGTTTAGAAGGGTCGGGAAAATCACCATACGAGTATATTAATCCTTCGGGAACACGTTGCAAGCTCGGACAGCCGAATATCTTCGTCTCTTTCAGGTAGTCCTTGTACCAAATACCCCAATAAGTATCGCTGGAACCGACTTTTCGATAAGTAACGCCGTCTGACTCGAACCATAGAAATTCGTTGGAGCTGCCAGTATGAGGTAATGTGCGGTTGTAGTCGTCGAGGTACAAGTGTACAGCCAATCCAATATTCCGTAAATTCGATTTGCAGACTGCTTCCCGTCCCGTCTCCTTGATCTTTCGCATGGCGGGCAGTAGGATCGCCAACAATACAGCAATGATAGCAATCACCACCAATAGTTCTATTAACGTAAACGCTCTTGCCTTATGCCTAATGCGTTTTTCTCTGTAATTCATCGTTTTTCCTTTCATAGATTTGTGTAAGGTTAAATCGACA
>JAUXAL010000138.1 GCA_030619925.1 Phycisphaerae bacterium
CTTTCAAGGCCTGAGCAATTACATTTCCGACTACGACGATCAACTGCCCGCTGTTGCAACCACGCCGGGTGCACCCTGGTGGAAAGTGGGCTATCAGGGCAAAGAAAACTATTCTAATACCCGCCATATTTGGCTGTTGGTAAAAGGCGAATATGTAGATCCAGCCGATTTTGTGTGCCCCGGCAGAAGCCAGGGCCGAGCACTTCAATTCGACCCGTCAAAAGTGAAGAACTGTAACGATTTTCCCGCCCGCAGGTACATAACCTATAGCTTCGCAATAAGGTGCCCTAAACCCCAAAAAGGACGTATGCTCATCCCGAAGGTTTTAATGGCAGATTTGAATACGCTTTTTGAAAGATTGCCCAGGGACTATTCCAACCCGCTTAAGCTCCGGCTGGACAAAGAGCTATCAACTCTTAACAGCAGCAATCACGGGCGGCGCGGCCAACACGTTTTGTCCGGCGACGGCGGTGTCAAATTCCTGAAAGTACGTTATATCAGCGGCGATGATATATACACCCTGCAGGAAATGTTTCAAGGCTGCGAAATCCAGGGTACCGAAGCGCCCTCCCGCGAAGCTGACATTTTTGTCGCCCCATAATGTTTCGTGACTCGCACCTCGAAGATAGTGAATCCGCCAAAGGCGGACGCTCCTAACAAGCGTAGTCATTGATGAATAATATTTAATTTTTTAGACGCGGATACCTGCCCCTACCTGGTTATGTTCGCAAGGACAATTTGCGCAGAGCTTTTGGCCTTTGAGCATCTTTCAGGTTCTGCGGTTATTAATTATTGCTCGGCATTTTTACCAGTACCACTTCACCATCCACCAGCAGGAGGACATCTCCGGTAAACGCGATGCTGCCCTGACGGTTTTCTGCGGCCAGCTTGTGTGCCAGCTCGATAAATTCTTTCGAGCCGAACTCGATGACCTTCTTCGGTTTAAGTTCCGCCTCATTCTCAACGACCCTGCTGTCCACCCACCGGTTACCCCTGCGGTAATATGCTCGGTCGTTAATCTGCTGTATATTGGTGATGGAAACCCTGTTCATCCGCTCATCATAGTATTCATTTCGCATGTTCAAAGCACCCTGTCTCCTCTGGCGAATGATATTGTAGCTCTGATTAACTGCTCCTAACCCTGAGCGGTCACGCATTGCTCGTTCTTCAAGTACTCTTGAGGCCTCATACAATACCTCTCTCCTATTACCGAGGTCTGTTCCCTCTCTTGCGAGAAAGGCCGTATATTCGGTCAATATGCCGAACTCAGTAGAAAGCCGGATGATTTCATCAACAAGTTCCTTGACCTTCGGGTCATCCCTGGATTTGGCCGGGTCTGCTCCCATCTGCCGAACAGCGTCGATAAGCTGTGCAATCTTTCTGCTGGCCCAAAGTCTGGGCACAAAGCCGTTCCGTGTGTCGGCTTTATCAAACTCAAATGTGAATTGAAATGTCCGCTTCCTGCCCAGATAGTTGCCGCTAATCTTGAAGGTAATCGGTTCTTTACCAACATACTGGCCCAGCAGAACGAGCTGGTCGCCCTCAAACAGGTCCGGCAACTCGTCTGGTATGATGTCACGCGTTCGCCCGATGGCGGGCCCGCCGTCCTTTTTTATAACTTCGAGCTCAGTATCAGCCAGTATCGGGCCGGTAAGCTTCTCGAAGACCTTGCCTATCTTGACTTCGACGTCCTCTTTGGGCAGCACAAATTCGGCCTTGGCCCGCGAAGAATCTGCTATTTTTTCCAGCAACGGAGCGTTCACATCAACGCCGACTCCAAAAGTGAAGACCCTGCGTTTGTAAGGGTTCGATTTTATTACAACGTTGCGAATAGCTACCTCAGATGTGTTTCCTACAGTTGGCAAGCCATCGGTCAGGAATAGAACTATGGGCAGCATCCCTTCGGTCGGTTCCTGAGCGAGGGCTTCAAGCAGCGCATCGTGTATGTTGGTACCACCGGTCGCTGTAATACCCTCGATGTACTTACGTGCCGCTTCCTGGCTTCCCTTCGTTTTGAATACCGGTTTTTTTGAGAACCATTGGACTGTGTTATTGTAAATGCAGATATTAAACGCTTCGCCCTTTTTCAGCCCGGCGATAATTTGAAGTGCGGCCTCCTTTACCTGCTCAATCTTTTCATCCCTCATACTGCCGGACCTGTCAATGACGAGCGTTACCTCTCGTTTAATTGCGGGACTGTCCTCGCCCGCCGGTGATTCGGCGGGCAAACCGGCAAGCAACAGGAAATAACCTCCGCCAACTTTCTTATCAGGATAAGCGAACATAGAAGCGGTCACGCCGTCCTCCTGCAGCAAATATGCCAGGCGAAACGGTCCCGGCTCTTTTACTGCTTCAGTGGCGATCTTTACCTTTATGTGTTTTTCACTGATGCGCTCTATCTCAAGCTTGTGACTGGCCGAATACACTGTTGATATCGGCCGTTTAGCCCTGATGTTTGCTGTAACCTTCCACGGTAACGCATATTTCAGCGATTCGGTCCGTGGCAGTATGTAGTCCACTCGGCTGCCGTCTACTTCAAGAAGGTGCTCATAGGTTAGACGCACCTTTTGCTTGCCCCTGGCTTGAATGGGAAAAACGCTTGAGCGAATCAGATTGTAGCCAATAAATTCCACGAGAGCAGGGTCGCGAATCTTTGATACCAGCTGTTGGTATATTTTCCTTGCCTCATCTTTTGGGAGCACCTGAGCTGTTATTTCACCCTCAGGACCATCATAGGCAAAACCTCGCACAACAGCCCCATCCGGCACAGGGATAATCAATTCGGCTTCCTGCCGCCGCCCGGTGGTATTGTGGAGCTGAAGCTCTATCGTCGTGACTGCTGTGCTTTCGAGAATGTCAATCAGCACATTTACTTCAGTAATTTCAATGGCTTTACGGCGGTCAGGGGCGAATGCCAGCGCCCGGCTCTGTGGTACAATAACATTCAATGCCAAAGGCCTGACGCTTATGTGGCTCAACTGCGCCCATACCGGCCCGGCCAAAATCATCACCCCTACGACCAGATAACCAATAATTTTTTTGTGTGCTGACATCTTTTTTCTCCTTAAAATTTGCATTTTATAATATTCTCCGCTGTTAGCCGGCAATCACTGTTTACTCTTCGAGCAATCTTTGTCCCGACCGCTGACTACACTATTAGTATACTGCGCAAAGGGCTCGAAGTTTTGTAAATAATTTGTAAAAAATATAGTAACGTATTTCGTCAAGTACAATATCCGGGCTAAGTATGCGGATTCCCGCCTCCGTGGGAATGACCGGAAGGACTGTTTATATTCGCAAGGCAGATTTGGGCGTTTCTTTTTAAGGCATCGAGGCCGAGGCGTTTGATAGTTGAGTCGGCGAATTTTTTTTCGAAATCATCGTCGGTCAAAGCCAAAATCTCGTGCAGGTCAAGTTTTGCCCTGTCACTATAGAATTTGAACTGCTTATTCCTGCATACGGGTGCATCTTTCTGGTAGGGACAGGCGAGAACACATTCATCGCAGCCGAAGAGACGGTCGCCAATTTTTTCAGCCAAATCGGGCGGTATTCGGCCTTTGTATTCAATTGTCAAATAGCTGATACACTTATTAGCGTCAAATTGGCCATCGGCCCTCAAGGCCCCTGTCGGACAGGCATCGATACATTTATTGCAGTTTGAACAGTTGGCTGTGATTGGCTCATCGGTTCGGAGTTTTAAGTCGGTTATTATTTCGCCTAAAAAAATCTGCGGCCCCAGTATGGGATTGATTAGCATATGATTTTTTCCGATAAAGCCCAGGCCGGCCCTGGCGGCCAATGCCCTTTCGACCAATGGTGCCGAGTCAACACAAATTTTGAACCGCAGGCCGGTGCCGGCGATAGAGCTAATAAAGTCAATCAGTTTGCGTAACTGTTTTTTTATAAACGAGTGATAATCTTCATATTGGGCGTAGTTTGCTACCCTGCCTGTT
>JAUXAL010000027.1 GCA_030619925.1 Phycisphaerae bacterium
TTTTCTCAGCATAAGCGTTTGTTGGGTTCAGCGTTGCGAAATCGTAGCGATATATCGCGTGAGCGTGAATGTTTATTAAGGATATTGACGCACAACCTGATGATAATCAGGCGTGCCGCATAAGGTTTTCAACAGAGCACAATCACTACCCACCTAACATCATAAAAGTTAAGGTAGACATCTGGTTTTGTAGCAAAGTTAAGGTTTTCTCGAGGCGGGCATATTGAGCTATCAATCTTGCCTCCCTTTGAGTAAGGCGGCGTTCTTCGAGTTCGATATTTACTTGGATGTTCTCAATTGTATCTTTGACACGTTCTTGGTCAATCTGGATCGAGCCGGTTGTCGTCTTTAGCATTCTATCGAGGTCGTCTTCTATCGCACCGGTAAAGCCCTGCTTTACCCTGACCGTAGCGATGAAAGGGCCGTCTTGACTTGTGTCAACGTTGAGCTGAAGACCGTTCTCAGGATACAGGGGGTCACCATTATCGTCGAACGTGCTATCGCCGGTGACAATATTGCCGCTAAATGGTGCATTGCGGTAGGTTGATTCGGTTGAAAGTTTGATTTTGGCATTGATGATTGCTCCACCGCTTATCAGCACCTCAACATAGTAAGTGCCGGCTGTGGTATAAGTGCTGCTGGCGCCGTAAAATTCGATAGTATTACTGTCGCTGCTGCCGGTTTTATCAGCTCCGATTATTGCAAGGACATCCATATAATCTTCGGCTATTGCTTCATCAAAGACGTTTGAGTCCAAACTCAACAGACCGTCACGGTCAATCTCAAGGCCGATGTGGATGGGTAACAGGAAGGTGTCGATGTCTTCTAAGAATCCACTGGTTCGGGCGATAAGGGGTGTGCGAATCTTGTTCCTTATGGTTGAAACGATATAGTCTCCCATTAGCACGCCGGCGGTTTTTAGTTCATCATTGTAGCCGGTCTTTTCCTTAAGATAGACGACGGTGGAATTGTAGGCAGTAATCATGGAATTTAATTTCGTTTTGACCGACTGTATATCTCTGGTCAGAGTTATCTCCTCACCGCCGGCATCCGTGGTATCGTGCAGATGCAGAGTTACGCCGTAGATAACATCGTCCACGGTATTAGAGCTTCTTTTGATCCACCAATTTGTGCTGTCGCCTTTTGTCGTTTCCGAAAAAGTCCAACCGGAAGAGGGCTTCAGGTTAGTGGTATCAATCGAAATCATGCTAACATCACCAGCAGTATTCCGGAATGTGAATGTCGTATCACCATCGTCCTTCAACTTCTTACCACTCACACCTATATCATCGGGACTGACGTTTGGCAAAAGCTCAAGTGCATCTTTAATCGCGTCAAGTGTAGCATCAAACGCAATCGCGCCAGTAGTTTGTCCGTCATAAGTTAAGGTAAAGGTACCGCCCGTCGCCTTGGTGGTCTTAGACAGCGTCTGCACCTCAGCAATTCCTCCTGCTTGTGGGGGGTAGCCATCAACCCTTATTTCGCTATCCTGAGCTGACTGGCTTTCAGTGAAGTCTGCTTCTGCGAAGCCTGTAAGGTCCGCTGTTACGCTGCCGCCTTCTGTCTCTTCGGCCATAGTAGGCAAGCCCAGATCTGCTGATGAGCCGCTACCCTGTGTGAAAGATAAACCAATTTCAAGCCCACTTGCTCCATAGATATCGTCGGTCAAAATAATTTGCCCGTTAACGAGGGTCGCTTTGGCTACTCCGTCAAAATAATCATTAATCTCAGAGATAAGATGAGTGAGCTTGGTATTACTTGTAACGGGAAGCTCTAACGGAGGAGTTATGGCAACACCACTATGATTCTCACCTGTGATTGTAATTTTATCTCCTGTCCCCAGACTGCCTGTAAATTGGTCGAGGTCTGTAATTCTGGTACTTAGTGTAGCATTGTTACCGTCAACAGTAAAAGTGTGGTTCGGCTCCTCGGTGTCAGGAGCCCAGACTTCAGTGTTGCTTGCGTTGATGGAGATTGTATAATCCGTGCCGGCGTCATCGCCGTTTAGCACCAGGTGGTAGGCACCGTCGTAATATAATAGGCTTGCAGTAACGCCGGGATTGTTCGCATCGTTGTTTATTAGGCCGACTAACTCTTCCAGTGTTGTGGTCGCAGTGGTCGTTACGCTTGTCTCCTTATGGTTATATGAGTAAATAAATGTGCCTTCTCCCACATAATCTTCGGCATACTCTTCTCCGGCCTCGTGAACCCAACGTTCGGCAGTGGCCAACTGGTTGATTTCAACTGTGTGATTACCTTCAAATGCGTTATAGGATGCTTCAGCGGTCACTATGTCGCTGTCGCTGGAGGCAGCTGAAAAAGCGCGAAGTTCATCAGCGTCGGAAAGAGCTCGAACAGAGGTTCTTAAGCTGCTGAGTCTGCTTTCCAGGGTGCCCAGGGCGGTTTTTCTTGCCTCCCACGTACTTTTGCGTGCTTCGAGCATATAGAATCTACGGCGCTCGATAGCCATCAAGTTGGCGATGAGTGTAGTTGTATCAATACCTGACAACAGACCTGGAAGACGCAAAGCTGACATTTCTTTCTGCCTTTTTGTTTAAGTTTTTACACTTTCACGAGAATCTACAAATACGGCCAACGCACACATGCGCGTAATCTATTATCGCTCAAAAACCCTTCTTGCTTAATTATTTATCTTATGTTTGCCAATAGAATAGCTCGTCGGGCTTTCTTCAGCCCATTTGGCCTGAAGAAGTTCATACTTTTGCAATAGCTGCCGGATTTGCCGGTTATTCGGGTCTATTTTGAGACAGTCATTTAGCTCTGAGCAGGCCAGTTTTGAGGCTCTTTCGGCATAGGCAGGCGAATTTGATTCTATGTAAGCATGCCCTATTGCAACATAAGTTGCGGCAGCTAAACATTTGGCATGCAATTGCCTCATCTCAGGGGGTATCTCATCCCACGAAACGTCCGGAAACAGTTCATCGTACGCGAACGTATCGGCAAATCGCTTGACGACCTCAAAATGACATTTCGCATTTTGGGCGGTGGAGTTTCTCAAAAGATTATTGGGGGTTATTCGGCGCAGGTACAGGGCGTCCTTTAGGTGATGTATTTTCAAGCCGCTCTTTACGAACCGCCGCATCATATCGTAGTCTTCGCCAACCAGTAGGTCCTCGTCAAAAAAGCCGATTTTGTCGAACACACTTTTTCTGATGCAGGTTCTAAATGGTACTATGGGGCAACCATAGCGGAACAGGTCTCTGATGAGCGACTTTCGGTCTGGATACTCGGGCCTTTCACTTACTCGAGTCGGCTTACCATCTTCGTCGATAAGATAATCGTCGCAATAAACAAGGTCGGTCTCGGGATGTTTCTCGAACTGCTGCAGGTGCTTGGCGATGAAGTCTGGCGTTATCATATCATCAGCATCGAGGGTGATTAGAAAATCACCTTTGGATTCTTTCATAGCGAGATTTCGGGCACTTGCGGTCCCTGCGTTTTCTTTGTAGAAGTATTTAATTTTTTCGTCTTTGAAGCCAGCGATAATATCTTTGGTATTGTCTGTCGAGCCGTCATCAACAATGATAAGTTCGAAATTTCTGTAATTTTGGATAAGGACACTTTCAATCGCCTCTGCGATATATTCAGCAGCATTGTAGGCGGGCATTATGATTGAAACCAAAGGATTGCTATCGTTGGTATGTAAGGGAATTGGCGATATGTGTGGTGTGCCGGTTTTTTTGCCAACTATATATCGCTTGCTTGAACTGCGACTCTTTCTGCCATGTTCGATGCCGTTTTCGTTATGTTGAGTTAAGTGACAATATATTCTCTCTATATCATCTACAGATTTTTCAATATCAAAGCATTGCAAAGCCCGTTTTTGGCCTGCAAGAGCAATCTGTCGCCATCTTTCTTCATCTCCGGTGAGCTGTAATAGTTCCCGAGCCAGGGATTCATGGTCTTCGGAGTTGAAAATGACGCCGCTAAGGCGGTGCTCTACGATTTCCTTCGCTCCGCCGGTGCCGCTTGTAACGACGGTCAAGCCGGCAGCCATGGCTTCGACCTGACTGATTCCAAACGGCTCCTGAAAAACGGACGGAAAAACAAGAACATTGTGCCTTGCGAAAAAGTTCTTAAGGTCCTCTCGAGGAAGAAAGCCAGGAAAAGTGACCTTTTCGTCCATACCGGCCTGGGTGATAAAATTTTTCAGGCTATTGACAAATTTTTCATCGGTGGAAGTGCCGGCCAGTGAACAAGAAAAGTCGACTCCCATATCATGCAGCCTTTTTAATGCATTAATAAGGATATGAGGACCCTTGTACGGAAGTATTATGCTGGCATAGGCAATGCGTAACTTATCAAGAGCAGGAAGTACGGACATTTTAAATTCTTTGACCAAGGCACCAGGATAAATGACGCCGATCTGATGTAAAGAATACCCTTGCTTCAAGATCTCTTCTTTTAGCCAGTTACTTGCGGTAGCAAGATGATAAAAACGACTCTTAGGTGTATCCTGGACAGAATAACCTGGATTTGAGTTTCCGAGGTGATGGATAACAGGAATCCCGTTTTTGAGAAGCGGTTGGAGGATGCTGTGGGACAAGAAGTCAATATTTCCAAGCAGGCACAACTGCGGCGAAAAATGCTTTATGACATTCTGTAATTTTTCGTCGTTCTTCTTAATAATCTGGAGGATTTTTTCTTTGTCTCCAATGGGTCTGCAGATTCCATTTTGCCAACTGCCAAACAAAAGAAGGCTTCTATCAACATTAGACTGGTCTTGGTCTATTGCTCCCAAATAAGGTGTATTCGATGTGAGGACGTAAATGGAATGCCCTCGATTTTCGAGAATGTTAGTGAAGTCATAGAGTAGCCGGCCATATCCGCCCAGTTCCTGCGGAGGATACAAATTATTTATCACGAGGATTCGCTTGGGCGGGAGGATAACCTTAGCAGTCCTTTTTGGCCGCTTTGCTGCTGTTCGTTTTTCAAGAGTCTGGATTTTCTCAGCCGTGGGCCATTCGCTGGTCCCCAGCTCGTTGCAGCACTTGTAGGCCTGCAATGCCTCCGGATTTCTATTGGATTGTTCGTAACATAAACCCAGGTGAAACCACAAAGACGGGTCGTCCTTATCAAGCGAGGCGGCTTCCTGAAACAGTTCAGCGGCATCATCAAATCTTTTCGTCCTGAGATAAAGATGTGACAGATTGGTTAGTGCATTCAGGTTCCTCCGATTGAGTCTGACAGCCTTGAGCAAGAGCTTTTCAGCATTCTCCAGTTGTTCAAGCTGGCATGAAATCACCCCCAGATTGTTTAGGGCATCGCAGTGAGAGGGATTTTCCAACAATGCCTGTCCAAAGCAGCTGATAGCTTCAGCAATTTTGTTTTCAGAATAGAGTATTTTACCCCAGAGGTTCTTATCTTTCCAATAGTAGAGCTCCAGACCTTCAGACCTTTTCTCAAAACCGGCAGCAGCGAGAATATCTTTGAACTTCTTCTTCTGTTGCTCCTCAAGAGCATCGAATCCGTCTGAAATCACGAGCCATTTGAACTTCATCGAAGTTAAGAGGTTCTCGAGACCAACGGTTAGAAGTTCTGAAGCGGTAATGACCAAGGCGTTCCAGAAAAGATCCATTTGCCGGAGTTGCTCGGTGGTAACGAGCTTGATTCGTTCAGCCATGTCGGTATTCTGGAAGAGTCGAGTGTTTTGGTCGGGGATTTGTTCACTATCGTTTTTTATAAACAATCGAAGTCTTGGGAGGTCCAGCACATCACAGGCAAGTCGGCCATCGACCTCTGGCCAGAACAATATCAAAGCGCTTGTGGTCGTCAGGTGAACCTCCTGGAAAAACTCGTAGAGAGCAACTCTTCGGACCAGCTCGATTGGAGGATCAGTTTTGACATAGATACTGCGTTTGTCTTTTTCAATATCGTACAAAGGATTCAGCTCACCGCTAAGAATGTAGTCGCTCAATTCTTTAATCTTTTTTTCAGGAGTATGATTTCTCTCAAATTCTTCATATCCGTTTTGTGCGATTGCTTTTGCTTCGTCAGGATGCTTCAAAAAATATTGTATCTTATCGAGCAAATCGCGGTCATTTTCGAAACAGACAAGATGCTGCCCGTCTTTAAAGAGCAGCTCCAGACCGGATTCCATAGTCAATTTGTCTGTGAGGAGAAACCCTCCGCTGGAGAGCACTTCAAAGACTCTGAGATTGAGGTCACCATTCAAGCTGACGTTCAAGTTGACCAATGACTGGGCATAAATCTCCGCAGCTTTTGGCGGTGGAAGCTGGAAATGATTAACCGGGACGCCGTTTGCTTTCAAGTATTGAAGAATATATTTTCGGTAGGGATGCCATTTTCCAGCCTGTCCGACGAAAGCTACTTTATAACGTTTGTCCTCGTAATATGGCTGCTTGTGCGGAGAAATATTGAAGGCGGGAAGCCAAAAAACCTTTTCAAACCCGATTTCTTTGAAGTAATGAAGATGATGCCTCTTATGGTCGCTCATAATGAAGTCAAACTTTTCCTGCAAAGCGTACTTGAGAAGAGCTTGAATAGGTGTTTGCAAATGCTGTGTATTGCCGAGGATGAGGAGTTTGGGGCATTTTAGCGCCTGTAAGTTGATTGGGAAATTACGCCCCGTTGCATCTGCTTTGACCGCTACGAGCTGTGGAGTTTGAGAGGATGGTAACCGTTTGGCAATTTGTTCGATGTCATAGACTCCAGCTGGACTCTTTATCGTGCGGTATTCATCTGTGTCCATCGTAGTCTCGCAATCCGGCCCACAGAAGACCTCTGCAGTTGAAATGATTGTTGGTCTGTAATTGTCTCTTGAGGATAGAAAACTGACAAGAGCATTGAACGAAGGATATTGGAAAGAATCTTTTTCAGCATGGCTCTCAGCAGCTTCGGAAATAGTTTTACCGCTCTTTTCAACCACTGAAGTAGCCTTCGCTGATGGACAGGCCCATCCTTGCGCCGTATCTTTGAGTTCGGGGCACCCGCCAAGCCTTACGTACGTCATCCAGCGATACGTATCCATCTCGCGCTTTAGAAGCTCAAAAGGAGGCGTATCAGCGATATCCAAGGCTGGAATATCGATATAAACCTTTTCCATCGTTATCGGTTCATCATACTGGTAAAGAGGTGGGAATATCTCGTATTCCTCAATGATCTGGCGTAAACGTGCTGCCTTTTCTTTGCCCGAAGACAAATGCGCCTGTAAAGTCAGATGTGAACCACTGCCTCCGGGGTAATTATCATCGAAAATCAGGTGCTCAAATCCTTTTTCCCAGGCTTGCAAAGCCCTGTTGTATGCGTTCTGGTGGTCATCAAAAAATACCAATGCGCTTGAAATGTCGTAATTCCTGAAATCCATTTCCGCGAAATCCACAGAGGGGTAGATGGCGTTTTTTGAGGTATATTGCCTTACTTCAGGATGTGGGTCTAAGCATATAATATCCGCGTGAGGTAGTGTCTCTTCGATAAGCCAGGTGCTGAAACCTTTCCAGACCCCGCTTTCCACTACCAGATTAGGCCTGACTCTTCGCAAGAAGTACCATAAGTTGAACGCACCCACTGATTTAAGTCCACCTTCATTATTTCGGATAGGTCTTTTCTCATATAATTCAAGGAATTCAGTGAGTAACTGCTCTATATGATCTTTCGCATACTCAGCGGCGCGTTTTACGCCGGGTTGTCGGTCCTCAACCTTTTCGTCCCGCAAAATTGTCTCACTATTCCAGGGCTCAAACCGGATAAGCGCCTCAGCAGACAAGCGGGGGCGATAGAATAGCTTGCCCCGCTCATTCAACATGCACGCCAAAAAAGAAAATGAGCTGTTCGAGATCGCCACAATGTCGCATTTGCTTAGTATGTAAAAATCAGGATAAAAGGGAGCTTCTGGCAACTCTGCCCCCAGGTCTTTGCTTGTTACAGGATTGTATTCAGCAAAATCACCGAGGACTTTTTCAGGTTCGTCACTGGCAATAAAGAGTACAGGCTCATCAAGCTTGTACCACAAATCCTGCAGCCAGTATTTATACCATTTGCTCGGCGCAACGAAGAAATGTCCGTACCCATAATCACTTCTCCGCAGGTGTATGCCTACGACGGTTTTGCCCTTCGAGCGAAGGCGATTCATAAGCTGGCTCATTTTGTTTTCTATTTCCGGAACAGGCCTGAACAAAGACCGAAAATAGTTCTTGTGAGGGGCGTAATAGCTGGTGTTGTATTGGAAGTAGCCCCAAAAATCCACGTTCTCGAATGTTTCTTTTGTATTCGGAACGACAGCTTCTGCAAGTTCATTGGTCGTCTCTTTAACTAAAGGGAGTTTACGCAGGATTGGAGGGTCTTTGTGCCCGAACAGGCCTTGTCCTATCCAGGGCGGCGTTCTAACCTCAAGATTATGTTTTTTCGCATAGGTCTTTAAGAATGCGTATTGAAAAACCTGATTAGCAAAGCGACCGTTTTTGCCCAGCGTCGACATTGTAATCACCGGTTTAGTCTCTTTCGCGTCGTCGCAAGTTTGGTCTAATATCCGTGCATCCACTTTCCTGACCCCAATTAGATAATGATTATTCTTCAAATGCCCGATGGGATAATCGTTCCATTGATAATCAGCACTATTACGTACAAGGTTCGCGAAATAAGCCGTGTTGTCAATCCCGCGAAACTGTTCTTGATAAGCAATCAACACGTATGTCGCGCTGGAAATAAGAGCCCATATTTTATCTCTTAAGGTTACAGGAACTTCGCTAATTGACCATGTACCTATAAATGCCCAGAGACCTGTTTTTTCTTGTAATTGCTCTTTCAGCACATCATAATCTGATAGTAATACGATGCAATTTTCAGTATGCGTTACTTTTGTGCTGATATTGACTTCAATACCGCTTGCTTTCAAATAATATTCTTGTAGAGCTGACAGCTCGGGCAGATCAAAAATTATATACCGTCCTTTGAATCCCAGTTGATGTGCTAATCTGCACATGCTCCCGTATCCGCCGCCGAATTCAAAAATTTGGGACATATCTTCGATATTACACCCTGCGGTACAGAGTAATTTGGCCAGATTATACGCTTGATGTATAAGGTTACCACTGCTGCTGGCACAAAATCGGTAAGGCTTCGGGTTGCCTACCGGCGATTCTCTGATTGCTCTTTCCCACTTATTCCAATTTGGAAGTTTCTGCAGAAATGCCAGTTCCACAACCGGTGGCTCATAAAACATACTATTCCTTATTACATCCCAGTTCAGGAAATTGCTTACATCGTCTTGCAACATAAGTTGACGAAGCCTGTTTTTTCTATACGTCCAGGCTTCTTCAACTTCCGCCACGCCGGCCGCTTTGGCTTCTGGAAGCTGTCTTATCCTTGAGCGAAGCTCATCAACTAATTTTTTACCGCTGACAGTCACCGGTTTTGCTGAATTGTTTTGGGCTTTTTTGGTCCTGCTACTGTATTCTTCCCAGAGTTTTGTGTTCACCTCTTGACAGTACCGAGCGAGTGCCATCCTGGCAAAATGGGGCACCGCGACAATCACATCTTCAATTATTACGATGTACCTTTCCTTCTTGAAGGCTTGCAGTGCATTGATTACTGCGGTGATATTCGGCCACTGGTCCATCGAAAGATGGCCCGGTGGCGGTGACATAAACAGCCGTGCGTCGTCGATGAAAATGAAGTGCTCGTCCTCGGATCTGTTTATTGCCTCAATTTCGCCGATAAGTGGACCCTGTTCAGTCTGTCCGTATGTTTCCCCGCCGCTCCAGTGAGCATCAAGCCAGAAGATAGCTGGGCCATCGAGTCTGGCTACGACATCATCGAGCCTTTCTCTGCTGTCGCCATGTACGAACTCTATGTTTTTAATATGGCGGTATTTCTCAACGACCTTTTTGTAGAGGCTTTCGGAACCTTCGATGGTTATGACATGGTCGAAAATGCTACTGGCCCAGTATGCCGTACCGCCGTGATATGTTCCCGTCTCGATGAAGGTGGTGATATGATAGGTTTCTTTCAGTCTACGAATGAGCTCCTCTGGGGGGCCGAAGTTCACAATTCCCATATCAACATCCCTCGCGACGAAAACACCGTTCTTACTCTGTATTTAATGGCATTATTTTGGACCTCAGCAACGCATCAACGTTCCACCGCCACAAGTTTTTCCTGCTTCGCCAGAAATTGACATTTATTTGGAAAATTCCTTGTTAACGTTTTGCTGGCGCCCTGTGAAACCCAACGCAAACACCACTTTGCCAGGTTACATTTGTGACAATCAAATATTACTACGATAAGTCCCGATGGTCTTCTTGCCTGTGCGAACCTGGTTTAGCTTTGCGAAGGTATCGGCTTTCTGGGCTGTAATGGCCAGGCGTAGAGTGTCGTATAATTTCTTCAAATGCTCCCGTCGATTCTTAAATTCAGCTGATTCAAGAATTCCTGACTGTACGATTTTTCCTACGAGGCAATCGGCTTGTTTGCTTAAAACCTCGATTCGTTTGCTGGCCGGATTGCCCTGTTGGGCAAGCTTTATTTGCTCTTCTAACAGACTCTGCAACTCATCCAGCACATGTATTTGTTTATCTGTGCTCATCCGGTTTGCACCTCCGTCTGTTCTATTTGAGCCAGACTATGTTCAACTTCTTCTAAGAGATTGGCTGCATCTTTATGATTCCCGTCCAAGGCCAAGATGTCCGAGAGGATTTTTTTAGACTGCTCGAGGCGACCATCTTTCATATATAGCGCTGCCAGAGGGAACATAACAGAGGTGTCGCCCGGGTGCATATTCAAATACACCTCCAGATAGTAGGTAACCTTTGCGAACGAGCCCATCTGGCAGGAGGTTTGAAACAGGCCCAAAAGAGCTATCAGGTTGTCAGTGTCCAACTCGAGGCATTTAAGATACATCTCAAAGGCCTGCTTGTAATCGGCTCTTTGCTGTGCGACTAAGCCCAAGCCGGCATAGGCCTTGGTACAATTGCCGTCCAGCCGGCGAGCGACTCTGAAGGCTGTTTCGGCGTCATCAAGGAGATTTTTTTGCAGGGCCACTGCTCCAAGCCCAACGTAAGGGCCCGGCTCATCAGGTTCTAATATGGCTGCTTTTTCGTAGTATTGCTGTGCCTGTGCGTAGTTGCCAACAGAAGTGTAACAGTCACCCATTTCCTGCAGAAGTTCATAATGCTGGATCGAATCGTGCTGTTGGTTGGTATTGTTTTGTGTTATGTCCATGTCGATTCTTTTCCTTCAGGTATTTGTTCTGCGCTTTCAGGTAATTTAATCGCCGAATTACAAATTTTTTTTCTCGGCTGACCTTTGCCTCTATTGCCCTTGCTTTGGGTTCCCGCCCGTCTTGGCTCCGTGCTCCGGCCCGTCGTCTTGGCTCGGCCAAGCCGAGACAGGTAAGGTGGGGTCCCTCGCAGGGGTAAGCTTGTCCCCACTCCTGCCTGCTCACCTGTGCCTGCGTTACCGACAGATGCAGGCAGGGGCAAGCTTGTCCCCGCGAAAGCCCGGAGCGCCGATAGAGTCCCGGTTTGTTGCGAATCTATTTCGGCTTCGAGCTGGGTAAAGATATTGTTGATTCCGGTCAACTGGTTTTTCAATGGGTAGTTTTCTTCGACAAATTTGCGATACCTCTGTGGTTCGTATGTATCGCTGCGAATCTGCTCGCAGAATTCTTCGGAGATGTTAAACAAGAATTCGGAGCCGAACGTTTGGTCTGCACCTGGGAAGTTATGGATCACCGGCTTTAGACCGCAGGCCATCCCTTCCAGCAGTCCCATACCCTGGCTTTCGATAATACTGGTCGAAACGATATAATGTTTATCCTCAAGCCAGGAACATACGTCTTCCTGCCAGCCGTCAAAGAACACCGCGTCGCGAAGGCCAAGAGCATCAACCATATGCTTCAAATATTGTTCAAGAGCTTCATCTGTGAATAGTCCGCCAAAGAACAAACGATACTCGGGGTCAATGTAGTGCAGCTTTTGCATACACTGCAGGACGAAAGCGGGGTTTTTCACCGTTCTCAGATTGGACAAAAAAGCAATATTTTTGCCGCGTTGGCGGTCGGTAAAAGCGAATTTTTCAAGGTTTACGCCGCTGGGAACGGTGGCTATGGATGTTTGACTTTCGAGGGACGGGACCCGGCGGGTAAGAGCATCCTTGACAAAGCTGTTGCCGACAGTGACGAGGATATCGATATTGGCCCAGTTCACTTGTTGGGACCATTGCTCATAGGCTTCGCAGCCGTGCAGTCTGATAATGTTTTTGCAAACTTTCGGCTGTTTCGAGCCTGTTATTGCAAGGTTGGTGCACCGCTCAAACCATGAAATATCGCTCCATTTCATTGATTCATATAGTTCTTCTTCTGTCTGGTTTTCAAGAAAGCGCACTTCAAAACGCTGCTTCGTAAATTCAGCGATTTCGTTGAGAGATGTCATATCATCGCCAGCGCAGAAGAAGGCCACCTTCGGCCTTTTAGAGCGAATCACTTCGATCATTGGTTTGAGAATTTCCTGGTCGGGCCAGATTTGGAGTGAGCGAAGAAGCGTTTCGATAGCGTCGGCCTTATTATCCTCGTTGAGAAATGTGTTGGCGGTTCTGTTAAGTACGTCCGCATTCAGTATGCTCATCCGCTGCATATCATCAAAAAGCTGCATAACTTCGTTTGCTCTGCCGGTGGCGAGATATGCTTCTACTAAATTCCACACTATCTCAGCCGAGTCGTCCTGCAGGCTCCGAGCTTTGACAAAGTGATCGATGGCTTCATTCGAGCGGCCCAGGCAATGGAGAATTGCTCCTGTATCGTTCAGCACCTGTGCATCGTCGGGGGCTGTGCGGAGATGTTCTTGCATACAGGCCAGAGCTTCCTGATGCTCACCGGCTTCAGCTGATTCCAAACCCTTCTGGTAATGGTCCGAATTTGCCTCCATTGTTATCTGCTTTACTCCCAATTTTTGGCTTCCCATCCCGATGGGGTCGCGCAGGAACTGACCATCCCACGGTCGTTAACCTGGTGAAATTAGTGCAAATTTCGTGCCGTTAACCTCTACCGACGTATATTTGCGATTTCGCCGTATTGTCCTGAGAGTCTGTATAAATATCGAACACATATGTAGTTCAAACGGGTATTTTCCGGTCTTTAACCCCGATGCACCGGGGCTCTCAGCGGCTATCTGATGAAATCCAGCAGCGACATGGACATAAGTTTGGCAGCTACGGCTAACGACATTTGGTATAGAACCTCACGGCGAGCGAGGTCTATGGCAATTTGGGCGATATCAGCTTCCTGCAGGCGGGTCGCCTCATCTTCAGCATTGTATTTGCGGTTCTTTAGACTATCTTTGAGATCGTCCAGGAACCCGATTTCTGACCCCATTACAACTTGTGTTTGAACAAGAAGATTACGTACATCATCCAGGGTGCTTGACAAGTCATCTTGCAGCGTTCGCAATTGACCCTCGGAAAGCCCTTTTTCGTTCTTTAATACATCCCGGATGGTGATGAGCGTATTGAATATATCATGAGTTCCGGGTATGCTTACCAAATCAACTCCGGTATTGATTATCCCCGTTGTATTAACATACAAGACTCGTCCAGCCGAATCTGTGACAGCGAGGTTGGTTTCCCCGACACCTTCCGTTGTCGTGCCTTCAGTTATAGTTGTTGTCCCACCGTCTAACGTGTTATCGCCGGCCGTTAATTCGGAGACATTGCCAACGGTGTCAGCAAATGTAATAGTGAAGCTGCCGGCTGTGCAGCTACCAGTTACTGCTACGTCACTCTCGTTAAGGTCCGACAATGCTTCAAGAGCAGCTTCAACCTCAGCAGCACCTTCATCCCATTGAATGGCACCGGTCTTTTGTCCGTCAAAGGTCAAGGTGAAGCTGCCCGAGGTCGGTGCCGGGATGAAAGTCAATGTTTGAACTTCCGAACCTTTCCCCTTGCCGACGGTTACGTAATCGGTTCCATCGTTAATAGAGAGTCTATATTTGTCTGGGTCGGTGTCTTGCGTTATTGTCAGCCAGGTATAGCCGGTAACACTCGATGTCCTCGTGCCGGCCTGAGCACCGGTAGAGTCCAGCAGGAATTGGGCGTCACTGCGATTATTCGATCGAAAAATATCGTCGCCTGCGTAAAAACCACTGGTCTGCACGCCCGGGGCCACTTCTATGTCTCGGTCGTCACTGCTGCCCTGATAAGTTACGCTGGTGATTTTTCCATTGGTGCGTTCTGCGAGGTATGGCGCCGAGGTCGTGTTGCCTCCCCCAAAGATATATTGATTCATATATTTGGTGTTGCCCAATAAGACCATGTGTTCCAATATACTGTTGATTCCTTCTGCCGTTCTTTTTCTTCCCTCTTCGCTGTAGGTGCCGCTCATAATTTGAGTTAGCTGCACTTTCGCATCCACAAGAGATGACGTCATACCCTCAATAGTGCTGGAGGAAAGCTCCAGTGTGCTAAGGACTTCCGAGAGGTTGTCTATATAATTTTCCAGGGACTTTTCCTGAGAGTTAAACCCTAAAACCCGGTAAGCGGCAGACGGGTCATCGGAGGCTCGATTTATTCGTGAGCCGGTAGACATTTGCTCCTGAAGGCGAGCCAATGCCTTAGTGTGCGAATACAAAGCGAAGCTAACGTTATTATAAATGTTGTTCAGTGTTCCGCTCATTTCTCGTATCTCGTACAGTTCATTTTCGACTTACGATCTCGAATTTCCGATCGCAAATTGCCCCGCCACAGGCGCCTAAATTGGCAACTTTTCTATCTGGCTTCACAAAATACGTTTCAAGCTTCCTATATTATTTCCATCAGAGTAAACAGCGATGACTGGACTGTGCTTATATATTTGGCTATTGCCTGAAACATCTGCTCGAAGATCAACATACGGGCAGCTTCATCGTTGATGTTGACGCCGCTCATCTCGCTTTGCTGACTGGCAAGGTTTTGGACCATAACTACCGTGTTTTCCTGGCGTATTTCCTTAACCAAGACATTTTGACCAAGGTTCGCAACGAGCCAGTGATAAAACTCCGGGGCCGTCATAGAGTTTAAACTGCTTATGGCCTGGTCCTTTATTCCTGCCATCCGCAGGGCGTTGGCGTTATCGGTCATATCCGCCCCCAGGGCCGTTGCCACACGGCCCGGCGAATTGGCTATCTCTGAGCACACCGCCATGCTCGTAGCACTGCTACCGGAGAAGAAGGTATTGATTCCGGCCGCCGCTAATACTCCCGAAGTATCCGAGCTTGCCAGCGCCTCAATAGTAAATTCTTCATCTACAACCAGCGTGCCGGCTCCGACTGAAATGAAAATCCCATCCCCTATTTCTATGCGATCGTCGGCCGCATAATCACTGCCGACATTAACCGTCGCAACCACCTGGCTGGCGCCATCTCTAACCTGAATCTGTAGACCACTGGTATTGCCTACAATGCCGCCATTTATGACCTTGCCCGTATAAATCTGGTTTGAAGATCCTGTGTAAATGCCCGATACAGATATCGTCGGCGGTGAAGTCATACTGCTGGTATCAGCCGACGATACTCCGGGCAGAAAATCGAATTCGTAGTCTGCATCGGCTAAGATGTTCAATTTCGAAGAGCTCACCGAGGCGGTTAGGCCGGTAATGGCTGAAATAGCCGTCGCTATAGTGGTTAACGTATCACCGCCTTCATCTGCATCAATAGTAATCTCTTCTCGTGTTATTGTGCCCGTGCTGGTATTGATAACTCTAATATATATTTTCCCGTCGGTTACGGCCGGGTCAAAATCGGCCAGATCTTCATCCGCCATTGACCAGCCGGTCAGCTGGGTAAACGAGCCCTCTGAACCTACTCCCTGAACATGGTATTGATTTATCTGTTGAATTATTGCACTTGCTAAACTGTCCAGGTTGCTGTGAACATCAGAGATAAGGTCATTTCTTAACGACAATAATCCGCCGAGTCGTCCGCCTTGCACGTCTGTCTTATAGTTGTACATGCCGGCGATGGAAACACCCAGGCTGCCGCCTGTTATCAAACCCACCTCGAGTTCAAAGGTAGTGGTGCCTGACACCGCGGGTATTCCAGCAATGCTGACATTAACTGTGCCGTGCTCTTGAGCATGGGTCTCTAATCCTACTAATTCCGACAGCTCTGCTATGCGCTGGTCTCTTTGGTCACGCAAATTGTTGGTCTGTCCACCGGTCATTTCTCTTCTTGCTATTTCGCCGTTGAGTTCAGCAATCTGGTTTATCAGTGTATTAATCTGCTCGATGGTGTTTTCAGCTTCCAATTTAATCTGGTTTTCCAGCGTGTTCAGAAATCCTCCTAACGTTCTAAACCGGTCGGCCAGAGTCTTGGCAGCGGTTACAGCCTGGTTTTGCCAAATGGCTTCTGCAGGATGGGCGCTGAGGTCTTGCAATGCGTTAAAAAATTCGTCTATAGCTGCGTTCAAACCACTGCCTGTTGAAAGCTCTCCGAATGCGTTTTCGACTGTACGCAGCGTGGCAAGCTCCTGCGAGACTTGCCCTGATAACGACTGCTGGCGAAGAATCTCCTGCTCCAAAAGATTGTCGATCATTCTGGTGATGCCGGTGACGTCTACACCCCCTCCCAATATAACGTCACCGATTTGCGATGAGTAGGCAGGAGCCAGATTTACTCTCTGACGGTGGTAGCCATCAGTAGCTGCATTGGCAATATTGTTGCCAATTATGTCAAAGGCCTTCTGAGCTGCACTGAGGCCGCTCATCCCTATGGAGAAACTATCCATCTCTTAACTCCATTTATCCCGCACCAATTGACCCAGCACCAAAACGGCGTGAGCCGAAGCTCTTTTGGTGCTGGGCGAGCTCAATTGGTGCGGGACTCAAAACTGCAAATTTACAAAAGCCGTGTCATTCTGCCGGCTGGTTGCACCATTGGAGTTGTAGTAAACCACATCGCTTTTGCCGAGGTCGAAGATACTCTTCAAAAGCAGGTTGTTAAATCTGGTGCATTCGGACAAAAGCAAAGCGGTGCTCAAATGTTCTTTCTTAAGTTCCGTAATCAATGATTTTAACTTTGCTTTCATCCGGGTTACTTGAGCTTTTTTCTCTTCTGGCAGACTGGCTTCGATCGCCGATAGAGTCATTTGCTCGAGGTTACAGCCAAGAGCATTCGCCAAATCTTTTCGTATTGACTGCCGTTTCAATTCATGGCTTCTATAGCTGTCTGACTCGGCCTGGATGCTCTCAAGTAGTCTGCCCAAAGCGGCATCGTCGCGCTTGACAACCAGGCTGCGCAGCTCATTCAGTTTCAACAGACTCTCTTGAATATGCCGGCTGTCTTTGTCGAGAGCGGCCAGCAGCTCATCGACTTTATCTTCTATTTCAATCGCTGTTGCTTTCATACCTGCCCGTCCAGTGGTTGGGTCGGCGGGTTTGCCTGGTCAGCATTGGTCAAGAACTTGTATATATCCTTCCACAGTCCGAAACCGCCGTTGTTTGCAATATCGCGGGCCAGGTATAGCCAAAATATTCCCTGAATCTGCTGGGAAGCCCCATCTTTGTCAAAGCCCCAGTCCCCGATAGTATTTTTCATTTCGTCCAGCAGTTTGTTGAGTAAAATCGATTCAAAATCTTTGGCTATTTGTTTTTTCCTCTCTTCTGAAATACCGTCGAGTCTCGATTTATCGAGATGCTCCAGCGGTGCCGGCGGTGAGACGGGCTCGGTTAATATCAATTTGGCGCTATCCATAAAATTGCTCCCGGCTTCTGTCCTACATTATCACCAGCTTGGCTTGAAGGGCACCGGCTTTCTTCAAGGTGTTAAATATCGCTATCATGTCTCTCGGTGTTGCTCCTATGGCATTGAGGATCTTGGCCAATTCTGAAACGGTGACTGCCCTGGACACAGGAATCAAATATGCATCCTTCTCTTCAACACCTATTATCGTTTGCTGAACAACTTTTGTGTCGCCGGCGTCAGAGAAAGGTGCGGTGGGTTGCGAAACGATTGGCATTTCTTTGATTTTTATAACGAGACTGCCCTGGGAAATCGCTACTGCAGATATGCCGACGTTATCTCCGACTACAATGGTGCCGGTGCGCTCGTTAATAACAACCACCGCAGGGATGTCAACCTCAACTTCGGGCTTTGTGATAGCGACGATAAAATCGACTATACCCGTGTGACTGATTTCGCTGGGAACTTTAACTTTGACAGTCCCGGCGTCAACCACTACTGCGCTGTCCGGATAATCCTGGCTGATGGCTCTGCTGATTCGCTCGGCAGTTGAAAAATCGTTGTTTCTCAGATTAAGCGTGATAATCCTATGGCCGGCGATATATTCAACAAATGTAGCTATCTCTTCTTTTTCAACTATCCCACCCCCGGGAATTCGCCCGACTGTCTGGTGGTTCTTTGTAATTGAAGCTTTGTCGCCTGCTACTGTCCAGCCGCCAATTGAAACTCCTCCCTGAGCTACAGCGTAAACCTGGCCATCAAGACCTTTTAATGGTGTCGGCAGAAGCATTCCGCCTTGAAGGCTTTTGGCGTTTCCCACGGCAGAGACGTCAACGTCGATCTGTGAGCCTTCACGAGCAAAAGGACCCAACTCTGCTGTGACCATAACCACCGCAACATTGCCGCCGGTCAAATCCGAAGGGGAAAGAACCAGCCCTGAATCCCTCAATATATTCGTCAGCATTTGTCGCGATAGCAGTGTCGTATCGCCGTTGTCGGCCAGACCAATAACTAAGCCAACACCTCTGAGTGGATTGCTGCGAATCCCTTGAATATCAACGATATCCTTTATTCGCTCGCATCGCCCGACGCTAACCATAAGTGTACAGGCGATAAGTGCACAAGTCATAAGTGGGACCCCAAACGCAAAATAGTGCGTTTGGGAACCCAGTACCATTGTGCTCTTTTGCTGTTTTGCCCTTTTGCTCTTTGTTGATTTCATAAGCCATTACTCTCAAGAAAAGTATGCAAATGACATAATTAAAACGGCCAAATGATGTCAAGTATCGTGCCGAGCCAGCCCGGCTTGGTGTATGGTGCCGTGACACCTGTATTTTTAGTAACAATACGAAAGTCTGCAACCTGTTCGCTCTTAACCGTGTTATCAAACGCAATGTCGCTTGGCCTGACTATGCCGCTTACCTCAATGGTTTGTATATCACCTGCGATATTACGGCTGCGAGTTCCCATAATCACAAGGTTGCGATTTGGCAGAACGTCTATGACGACTACGGTGATGAGATCCTCGAAGCTGCGTTCGTCTATGTAATCAGCCTTGCTTTTCAACCCATTGACGGATTTGGCAGTTAGACCGAACTCACCAAGGTCGGCGAAACCGCCTACATCTCCATTAAAAGTGGTTGACCGACCAGTTTCCTTCTTAAGGTCTCTTTTTGCTTTGTTATCGATCTTACTGTCTTCAGTGATCTTAATGGTCAGGTTGTCGCCTATCTGATGAGCCACATCGTCGGCGTATAAAGCTCTCATATTCTTGCCCCTCTTGGCCCAGATGGAACCTGCTTGTGAATCTGCCATTGGCAGAACCAAGCAGAGCGCAAAAACTGTTAAGACCAGCACTAAGCCTATTCTATTGTTCATTGTTTCTCCTTCTAAAAAATGGGTTCCACAGTTCCGTCTTCATTGACCCTGGCTAAGATTATTCGTTGTGAGTCTGCGTTTCGCACTTTTATATATTCACCAGCATGGGCCTCTTGCATCGTTTTTCCGATAGCTGTAACCAGAAGCCCCGGCCTTTGGATTCGAATTACAACATTTTGATTTCGCTTAACAATAATTGGAGACTTGAGAGGGCCAACCATATGTGGACGAAGCACGGTGTTTGCCGACAGCGGGCGTTTGGCGAGCAGGCCATAGGGCGGCCTCCAATTGACAGGCTCAGGATAGTCCGATACGGTCTTTTCTATCTTGACATTCTCAGGACTGATAACCGCACCTGTGGGAATATCAGCCAGTGCTACTGCTCTGTGGCAATTGTACTTTAACCGGAAAGTTACCTCGCGCACCCCGATTCTTTTGCCGCCGGAAAGCACACCAATCTCAACCCTCGCTTGGCTTCTTGCGCTGCTTTGGACTAATCGAGGAGAGAATCTTATATCTTTGTCCATCTCGCCGATAACGAAATCTTTGGGCGTCCGTATTGGATTCCATTGACAAACTGAAGCACCGGGAGGATTTCGTTCGAGGAAGGAACTTGCCAACGCAACAAATTCGCCGCTACTGATAGTATGCCGTTGCTGTCTTACTGTTATTTTTTCCGCACCTTTTAATGTTACTTTCGACGTTGGGATTCCGTTGCAAGCCAATCTGCTCAGGACCATTCGTCTGTCAATGACAATTTCCTGACCCGGTATCGAAATCTGCCCTAAGATAATTTCGCTTGCCTTGGCTGCAAGTCCGTCCTCAGGCGGATTGCCCCGGATTATGCAGACTTGGCCCAGCCTTAAGCAACTGTCTTTGATTGTAACCTCTCTCGGCAGGTAAACCTGTAGAGTAGAGTCCTTCTGTGAGTCGTTGGTTTTGTTATTCGCTGATACCCGGCAAAATTGAGCTGGCGTCACCAGACAAATTATTATGATTATGATAATGTTAATTGTTTTGCTGCTCATTATGATTCCTTATGTAGCTATTTGATTTGCGGTTCGGAGCATATCATCGCCTGCCTTTATTGCGCGGGAGTTTATCTCGTATGCTCGCTGGGCGGTTATAAGGTTGATAAGTTCGGTCACCATCTGGACGTTTGATTTTTCGAGAAATCCCGACTGGATAGTGCCGAAACCACTTTCTCCCGGTGTGCCGGTCGTAGGTGTGCCGCTTGCTCCGGTCTCTGCCAAAAGATTATCTCCTTCGCTCGAAAGACCTGACGGATTGGGAAATCGGGCCAACTGGAGAGTACCTACAACCGATTGCGTCCCCGCAGAATCGGTAATGTTAACGCCTCCATCCTTGCCGATATCAATCGAGAGCGCGTCTACTGGAACGCTAATGGCCGGCTCCATGAAGTATCCGGTGGTGGTAACTAATTGACCGTCGGCATTTATTTGCAGTGCTCCGTCGCGGGTATACCTTAAATCACCGTTCGGCAAAGTTACCTGAAAGAAGCCCTCGCCTCTGATGGCTATATCGAGTTTTCGGCCGGTATTTTGAAACTCACCGGCGCTAAAAACCTTTATCGTAGATGCGGCCCGGACGCCACTTCCTATTTCCAAACCACTGGGAGAGGTTACACCCGCAGCCACTTCTGTGCCGGCTTCGGTCATCTCGACATAAAGCAAGTCCTGAAAATTGATTTGGCTTCGCTTGAAACCTGTGGTGTTGACGTTGGCAAGATTATTGGCGATTACGTCCACCATCATTTGTTGGGCCGTCATACCTGTCGCCGCAGTGGAAAATGCTCTTAACATAATATTGTTCTCCTGTAGGGGCAGGCCCATGTGCCTGCCCTACCTTTGGAATTCCTTAGCCCATAGCTACACTCATAATACTATCGGATGCTGCCTGTGTGGCTGTAATGGACTTCATATTTGCTTCGTAGAGTCTGGCAACCATTATCATATCCACTAATTCATCTATGATCTTAACGTTGGAAGCCTCCTGGTAGCCCTGTTTTACAACTATATTTGCGGTTGCAACCGGCACTATATTCGCGTCTGGCATCCGGTAACAGTTATCGCCGGCTGACGCAAGTTTGTCTTCGTCGTCCTGAAAGTCAACCAATCTGAATTTTCCGATAGTTGTGCCGCCGGCACTGATGCTTCCATCACTTGAGATATTCAGTTGCGAGATTCCCACATTGGTCGGTATCGTGATTGGGCCTGCCTCGCCTGCTACGATTCGTCCCTGAGAATCCACTATTTGCCCGTTTTGGTTTGTGCTGAATATGCCGTTGCGGGTGTAAAGCGGCCCTTCGGGCGTCTCTATCACAAAAAATCCCTTGCCGTGCAAGGCGAAATCTAACGGTCGACCTGTCTCGACAGTGTTGCCCTGGGAAAAATCAAGTACCCAGTTCAATTCAACACTCCCGGGAGAGTACGTTTCGACCGCAGCCGGTTGTTCATCGAGGATTTTTGAAAATGCGTTGCATCTCCGTTTGTATCCGACCGTGCTCACATTGGCCAGATTGTGCGTAATTATCTCGAACTCCTGCGTTAGCGCTTCAATAGTTGTACTGACCTGATCTATAATCCCTGACATTTCAGACTCCTTGCAAAGCCGCCGGTTCCGCAGCGCTTTCCTCTGCCCCTTGCTTGTCGTCGGCAGGGGCTGAAACATCCTGACCTTCGACACTGCTTCTTGTCGAAGCTGCATTGGCGGCGCGGATTAGCTCATTAACGTCTGAGTCGCTGAGTCCTGTCAATTCAACTGCTATTGACAGACCATTTTCTATAGCCCTGACGCGCCTGACCTCGCCGATATCTTCTACTATTTTTGAAGGTGTCGTTTTGCCCCGCCGAAGGCGGGTATTATCCTGCCCGGCGCTGCCGGGCCGCACCAAAATAGCGTGCGGCGAAGCGTCTTTTTGGTACGGGATTGAATCCTCGTCCTTTTCTTCATCCAAGCTGAATGCTACCAAAACTCTCTCGCCTGCCTTCACTTCCAGCGGGGCCTCTATACGCAGACCAGGGCCGCCCAGCTCAGTAACAGTCGCAGGTATAAATTCCGGTAGTCCCCACTTGATGCCGGAGGCACCGGCCGAAGGCCGGTTTGATCCGGTCCAGGGCTTCGCCCTGGCCAAACTTGGCCCCAGCGTTCTTACGAATGGAAAGCGCATGATGAAGGCCGGCTTGTTTACCGGAACACGCAAAAAACGCCGGCGATTAATGAACCGTATGTTATCACTGTGATTCAAAGCCAGAATGTTACCGTTGCAGCTAACTACAGAAGTGTCGAACTCCCAGACTGAAGCGCCGAAATAATACCGCGCGCGCCAGAACTCGCCCGGCTTACTTTCCAACGACGTTGTCAATTTGACGGTAAGTTCCATATTGTCGTTCTTTATAACGGTGGACTCAATATCAACTAAGTCGGGGGTTTTACGGCGGGTTATATGAAGTTTTTTACCTGTGGAAATTTGTCTGCTGCTCAGCTTTCTTGATTTCGTTGGCGAGCCTATTGAGGCGGAGGTTTTTTTCTGGAAGCCAAGCTTTTCGCGCAGGAAGGACAGTTCGGTTCTTAACCATTTGCTTTTTTCGGCTCCTTGCCGGGCAAGACTTTCTTCTATTATTTTGGCTGCTCCGTTGTTAAAAGCACTGGGCATAGTAAAAATGGCCTCGCCTCTCTTAAGTCCTGCTTTACGTGCTATCTCAAGCAGAATTTCACGCTCGCGCTTGCTCAAACCCCTTCTTTCAGCATACTTAACAAATAACTGCTTGGTAAGCTTTCGTTCCTGTGCCGCTCGATTATAGCTGACCATCAACAGCAACACAGTCAATATGATTATGGCAGCGGTCCCTGTTAGAATAAACCATTGTTCGGTCATAAAGTCGGTACTAAAGCGGCCTGCAGCCTCCCACCGTTCCACCGGTGTAAGTGCCAGAACAACAACATTATACCCTGCTGTGATTACAGGTGCTGTTATCATCTTAAACTTCCAAACTTACTATCTGATAAGGTTGGTCAGTTCTCGCAGTATTTCATTGGCAACCCTGATGGTCCTTGCATTGGCCTGGAAGCCGTTTTGGGCATGAATCATATTGATGAACTCGGTTGCCACATCGGCGTTGGATTTCTCCAATGCCCCACCGTGAATGGCCCCGGCACCGCCGCTCAAGGCCTGCGTGGCTATTGCCCCGCCTGAGTTGGCCGAGAAGTTGAAGTAACCACCGCCCTTGCTTTCCAGAGCTGCCGCGTTCTGGAATAACGCTATCATAAGCGTAGCAATGTTTTTCTTGATACCATTGGAGAAAACACCAATAAGGGTACCTCCACTATCGACCGAAACTGAGGAAAGGCTGCCTGCTTCATAACCATCCTGCTCTCTTGCTACCGCCGTGGAATTTCCGGCGAACTGTGTCAAGCCATCTAACTGACCTGTAGTACCCGTGTTGACCGTCATGGTTTGTGGATTTGCGGTATCGTGTCCAAACGTTATTGTAAATTGGGCGGTATCCGTACCGGTCAAGCCGGAGAAAGAACCGTCGCTCGAAGCAAAACCGATATCTTCAATTCGCCGGTTGCCCATACTTATCGCAGTGATATCGCCGGTAATTGAGGTTAGGACCATATCCCAGGTGTTGGCCGTATTTGTTCGAACGAATGCACCTGAGAGAACGTGTTTGCCGCCCTGAGTGTCATAAACCGTGATGTTAATGCTTTTAACTTCTTCGCCGCCGACGGTTGCTATTTCGAAATACGCCGGCATTGTAAGTGTACCATCCCCACTCCAGGACGTAGTCAAATCAGACTTGCTGAAGCCGGCGGTGCTATCGGTTATTGTTAATTTGCCATGGACCAAAGACGCTGTCGCACCACTGCCAAGAATTCCCTGGAGACCTCGGCCTTTTATCGTTTCTGCAACCGAACCCGACGGGCTTGTTCCACCTTGCAGGCCGGTGGTATCAATCGTCAGCATGGAAACATCCGTCCCGGCCAGGTTATCCTTAAACTCAACAACAAAGGCGTCAGCCGGAAGACCAGTGGTACCACTGAGGGTGACACTCACATCATCAATGGCGGTCAATGCTTCCAACGCTGCTTCAATTTGAACGGCGGTAGCACTATGGCCCATCGTACCAGTCGTTTCGGTGCCATAGCTCAGAGTGAATGTGCCCCCGGTTGGTGAGCCCGTAATAGTAGCCGTCTGCTTTTCGTTAATTGCCTTTGTTCCTTTTTTCGTTTCTGTGACATCAGCAGTATCACCTTGTAGGTTAGTGCTATCAGTTACCAGGTCGGCAACATCCGTCCCGGCCAGGTTACCGGTAAACTCAACAACAATTGAATCAGTCGGAAGACCACTGGTACCACTGAGGGTGACACTCACATCACCGGCACTAATAGAAGACAAACTTTCCAGCGCAGTTTCAACTTCAGCAGCAGTGGCATCATAGGCAATAGTGGCGGGCGTTCCGGTGCTCCCAAAGTCCACTGTGAATGAGCCCCCAGTAGCAACTGGAAAACTAATTGTCTGCGTTTCGTTAGACATACCATCGTCATCGTTCAAGAACGCCAGCACATCAGCTAATGTGGTGGTCGCATCAATATCCATCGTCAGGTCGGTCTCTGGAGTGGCGCCCAAATCAGTACCATCCGGTTTATAACCGGAGAAGGTGATTGTGCCCGAGCTCAGCGTTCCGGTATATTGGTCGAGGTCTGCGATTTTTGTGTTTACCGTAGCCGTGGTGCCATTATTGGTGGTATATGCCACATTCGAGCTTAGCACGTTGATTTGTGTTGCGGGAAGTTTTGCGTCGGCGCTTAGGTTGCCGACTACTTTTATTTCGGACGTAGCATTTGCAGCCATCGCTACATCGAAAGGAACATGAATATTGCTGTTGCCGGCAGTCTGGAAACCTTCACTTACACCTACCGAGCCGATACGCTGAACAAGATAGCCCGATGCGGGGTCAACCAAATTCGAGTCTGCGTCAACAGCAAACGCCCCCGCGCGAGTGTACACGTCTTGCGAACCGTCACTCACCACAAAATAGCCTTGCCCTTCTACCGCCAGATCCAGCGGATTGCCCGTATTTACGAGATTGCCCTGTGCCATATTTGGAGAAATACCGGATATGCCAACACCACTGCCCATCTGCTGAGGATTGGTACCGCCGATAGTACTCGTCGGCTGCGACGCCTTTTTTATCGTTTCGCTCAGCAATTCCGAGAAGGTTATCCTGGTCGCCTTAAAAGCGGTAGTACTGACATTGGCCAGGTTGTTGCCGGCTATATCGAGCATTTTTTGGTGGGCCTGCAGCCCGGTAACTCCCGCTGATAATGCAAAACTCATTTTTGTTTCTCCTTTTCTCTGATTATTTGTCTGGTTTTAGTTTTTGACTGATGTTACATCTTCTAAACCGATTACATGGTTTCCTACTACCAGGAAGATCTCCCCATCAACGTTGTTGTAAACCTGCTCAACTACGCCGCTCATGATATCTCTGGTGCCTATCTCTGTTTCTCCGATGAACTCGATGTTCCTGCCTATCAACGAATGAGCATAGGTCCGCTCGACGGTGGTAAGGACCTTTGCAAAGTTAGTGTTCATTGATTCGAGCTGCTCCAGCTGTGAAAACATTGCTAACTGAGAAGCCATTTCGTTATTGTCCATCGGTTCCAGAGGGTTTTGGTTTTGCAGTTGTGCTACCAGCAGTTTCATATAATCCGTTTGGATGCTACTTGCTGCGTTTATTGCTGATGATGAATCCATAAGTTTTTCCACCTTCTTCAAAAACCAAAAACTACACAAAGTTGTTTTTGAACAATGCTGCTCAGCACTACACCGGCACGAGCGGCAGATTAAATTTAGCAATTGTTGTGCCACGTTAGAACCATTGCCGGTTTCGCGACAGATAACTTCTTGTTGCAACCAGCGTTAGAAAAAATGAAAATATTGAAATCAGCTTTGTTAAGAGGTTCTGTCGGAGGATAAATTTTCCTATATCCCAGAAAATTCTGCCGGTTTCGGCTTGATGTTTGCGCCGGATATTCCTGCAATTTTGTTTTGCGTCGACTGTGTGGCACCAAAAGTCCTATAAGATGGACCTTGTGTTCATCAAGTGACATTGAGAGGTCCCATAAAATGACGCTGCCTAACCAAGTTGATTAGGTGACCCTAAGAAGTCCTATAAGAAATGCCGCTGTCTCACTATGAACTTGGCTTTTCAATTCTGCTTTTTGGTTTTGCCAAAGTGTCCTATAAAACTATCAAACAAAGTCAATGCATCTTTAGCTCTAACAAAATCAGTGACATTATTGGCCGGTCCCATAAAAAATTAAAGTTAGTGGCACTGTTTGTCGATTTACCGGGCATCCAGAAAAAACAACAACGCAGTAATACCTATTAGTTTTAGAACGGAGGCAGTTTTGCGCAGAATTCTTGCTGTAGGCAAGGAAGCGGAGATTCAGCAATTAGCTCGGCGGGTTGGCCAAGAAATATTTGTAGCTGATGACCTGGCCGAGGCTTTGGATATCGTTGAGACAGTCAATCCAAATTTAATTCTTTTTGACCATCGGTTCAGCCCAAGTCATATCCGCGAATTCCTTAATATGACCTGTAAAAATTCGATAGACGTCCCTGTCGTGGCCGTTGGCAGCGATGGAAATGATACTGAGTTACTTGCAGAGTTCGTGCGGATGGGGGCCTATGACTATCTGCAGGGAAAGCGAGATTACGACCGGCTGGAGCAGATTGTAAATCGGATAAAAAATGAGCCAAAGACTGTTGACTCTGAGAGAAACATAAGTGGTTTCTTTGCTGAGGACTTAGCCGGCTCTGTTTCTATGGTCGGCCGCAGTAAAGCGGTCCTCAATACCCTCAAAATGATTAAACTTATCGCCGCCAGCCGATGCAATCCGATTTTGATACTTGGGGAGACGGGCACGGGCAAGGAACTGGCGGCTCAGGCAATACATACTCTGAGGCATCCGAGCGGGCAGTTTGTAGCTGTAAATTGTGCAGCTCTAACGGCAAATCTGTTGGAAAGTGAGCTCTTTGGCCATGTGAAGGGCTCTTTTACGAGCGCTGACCGTGAGAAAATGGGGCTATTGGAGTTGGCCGGGGCCGGGACGGTCTTGCTTGATGAAATAAGTGAGATGCCGATAGACCTGCAGGCTAAATTGCTGCGTGTCCTTCAGGAAAGAACCTACCGAAAGGTCGGAGGTATCAAAAATATCGCCTGCAACGCCACAATAATAGCTACGAGCAATCGCGATCTCAAAAGCGAAGTTCAGGCCGGTCGCTTCCGACGAGACCTTTATTATCGTTTGAATGTCTGTCCTGTTACTATCGCCCCGCTTAGAAAGCTTGAGCGAAGAGAAGACATCCAGCTTTTGGCTGAATACTTCCTCAAGACATCTACTATCTGCCCCGAGAAGCGCAATAAGATAACATCCCTGACTAAATTAGCTATTGAGGCCTTGGAGAGACACAATTGGCCCGGCAACGTCCGTGAACTGCGTAATGTGATTGAAAGGGCGATCCTGCTGGAAACAACAGACAAAATAGGGCTGAACAGCATTGTAATTGATCCAACTGAATACGGCCAGGTATCGGACAACCCGATAGCCGGCCTCATCAAAGGTTTTTCATTGGCAAAGGCCGAACGTGAGCTGATTTCTCTGGCTCTGCGTGAAACGGGCTGGCAAAAGACACGGGCCGCTGCTCTTCTTGGCATAACCAGAGCAACTCTATATGCCAAGGTCAAGCAGTACAATATCGAAAAGGATTCGTTTGTTGCGGCTGACCGCGCAGAAGAAGAGCAAAATGAAGCTTCAGCATCGCCCCGGTCTCTGTCAGAAAATCTATCGGTTCGTATAGAATCCTGACATTTCTTTGTAATGCGAACAACCTCATCTAACATGATAGGCCGATTTTTCGGGCCAAAAGTCTCTAAACACATCTGTCCTGCCACCTGTAGCCGAGTCTGGCACAATTATTGCTATTCTCTTAAAAAGGGTTGTGAAATACGCCCTCATATTCTTTGTGGACTATGTGGACTGGTCCCGATTTATCGGGCTTGCGTTGAGGGCGAAGTTGGAAGCTATGGCGGCGAAAGAAGATAAACGGACTATTATCGAGCATTCCCGCAAAGCGGGGGTCCAGGAGAACCCCGATAGGTCGGTGCCATTGGACCACGAATTATTCGCAGGCGAAGTTCACGAAGAACTCTCGGAACGTGAGGCATTCGCTGGAAACGAAGATTTTTACAAATTTTTGGCGGATTCCGCCAAAGCTGCTGTAGCTCAACAACCTGCCGGCGCAAGCCAATCTCCGCCGGAGCCGGTTCAACGCAAACCTCAGCGTTTCTCGACCCTCCAGAAGGTCCTCACTGCCAGCATTATTGGGATTGGGGCAATGTTGCTGTGCGTGCTGTTGAAACCTTTACTATGGCCTCTTACTGACATTACGACACACACCGTTCAACAACCCCCTTCTTCTAAACCGCCAGTTGAAGATTTCGCACAGGTAGAACCCCAGCAAATACAAGAACCGGAAGCTGAGCCTCCACCGACACAACCCCTGTCTTTGAAGGCTGCTCAAGACTTCTATCTGCAAAAGGATTATGACAAAGCTTATGACATCTATAACCGGCTTCGCCAGAGTCTTCCAACGGGTACCCAAGAGGAATTGCCAAAAGATTTTCTTCAGCTGAGAATGGCTTTGTGTTTGAAAAACACAGGCGATTCCGACCGGGCCAGCGATTCATTCAGAACGCTTTTACGAAGTCGCTCACCTGTTGTGAGGTTGGTTGCCAGTTATCAGCTAAGCTTGTTTGAAATGGAGAATGAGCAGTATTTAGAAGCACGGGCCAGAGCTTATCAGACGATTGCCTTAATCGGGGTCGTGGATCCCCGCCTTGGCGCCGACGAGTTTGCCCTTGCGAGGGATCCCGCCTTGTGGGACCCCAAAGCAGGGGATAAGCACTGGGCTTTGTCGCTGCGGCGTGATTGTTACTTTCTGGTTGCTGAGTCGATGACCAGGAATGTCCTTTCGCTTTGCGATGCCGATACAGACCTTCCTGAAAAGTTATGGGGTAATTACGCTGAGCTTGATCCTTTCACCGGCCTAAACGAGGCACAACTGCGACACCTTTTGAACTCCGGCTCAGAGCAATTAAGCAAAGGATTGCTTGGCCCGCGGATTCGCAAGCTCGAGCGTCAGCGTGCCTCGCATCGTTGGTCGGTTGTTTGCCATGGGGCATCAATTGAAGAGCTGCTGATAAGATTTGCCGCCAATGCTGATCTTGATATTTCCTGGGTCTATAGCGAGGTGCCACCCATAGAAGAAACAAGGGATGCTATTCGCAAAAGGCCGGTGAGTTTGTCTCTGCCGGCGGCAACTGCCCAGCAATTTATCACAGTAGCGGCCGGACACGTTGGCTTGTTGGCACATCTCGATGCCGAAGGGCTCGTGAGTATTTCTGATCCAGCCGATTATTCCTCGTTGTCAGAGCACATATCTTTGCTTATCCGGGAGACAATTTCAGTTTGGCAAAAATTTTTATTTACGTTTCATAACGACCGATGTGTCCCTAACGCCCATTTTGCTCTGGGACTTTTACAAACCCAAGAAGGCCGGGTTAGCGAGTCAATCGCGGAATACAAATTAGTGGCCAATCGCTTTTCACACACATCTTTGGCGCCGTTTGCTTTGTTAAACTCGAGCAAACTGAAAGTCGATCTTCATGACTATCCCGGCGCCCGCGAAGATTTGATTCAGCTCGTTGAGCAATATCCTGATGTCGAGTTTTATGGCCGGGCTTGCTTAAATCTTGCTGATGCCACGACGAAAATCGGACTTTTCCATGAAGCTGAACGGCTCTATCGCAAAGTTTACTATATTGGTTTGTCTTTGGAATCGCGGGCTGCCTCTGCCCTCGGAGCAGGCAGATGTTGCTACGAGGAAAAGGACTATGAAACTGCGGCCAAGTGGCTGACTCAATATATCAAACTCACCGGAGACGGTCCAAGCAGGGATTACTTGTATTCAGCCTATCTTCTCTTAGGCAAAACTAACCTGGCATTAGGAAAACCCCAGCAAGCCCGCGATGCTTTTCAATCCGCCTTAGGCGGATTGGCAGGGCAGCTTACCAGAGAAGAGTGTATGGAGACTATCTCGGCTTTAGTTGAAGCCCAGATACAACTCGAGGATTTCGTCGGGGCTCTTGTACTATTAGAGAACACACGTTCCTGGCAGTTCTCGAAAGCCGAATCTATCGAGATATTACTGCTCAAGAGCAGAGTTCTTCGTTCTATGGGCCTGGTTGATAAAGCTATTGTGGCAGTTGGTGACAGGGCGGAATATTTACCTGACTCTCAGTTAAAGGTCAGAATGTTTTTCGAATTAGCTAACTGTTTCGTCGCCAAGGGGGATTTGGAGTCTGCCCGCGAGAAGTTAACCGGGATTCTTGTCATGGTTGAACCCGGGCTTTTGGCGTACGAAATAGCTCTTAAATTGGCGGAGGTTTGTTTGAGACTCGATCAAGACTCTCAAGCCATTTCTATTTGCTTGCAGCTTTTAGATTCGGACCCCTCAGCGCCGGTTTCGCAAAAGGCCCTGGAAATCCTGGCAACAGCTTATAACCGCCAGAAAAATTATGACAGGGCGGCATTGGCTCTTTTGGGCCGGTGGCAGGGGACCGAAGCCCCGAGTGAAAGGACAATATATGACAGTCCGGCTCCCACAAGCCAATGATTTGCAGGAGCCTGATAAAACAGGATAGTTGACATAATGAAGGTTAGAACTAAAAATTTAGAGCTAAGCTCAATGCCGGATGCTCGCAGCGAGAGTCGAGAATCGAGTATCGAGTATCGAGGGTCGCTTTGCGCTTTTCGCTTCTTTTGCGTTTCGTTTTTGGCTGTTTGTTTCCTAACACCTTTTGCCGGTGCTAAAATTTCATCAGGACAAGCCGACCCGAATAATCACCTCCAACGCCAATTGTGGCAGGCCGCGATTAGTATTGCTAAAGTCGAGCAGGATAACATAAGCAAAAACGAACTTAAGCGAATAATCGAGCAAATTCGCTCCATTGAATTTAAGCCCCGCAAGCAGCCCCCTAAACCTGTTATCGTCGTCGAGCCGCCGCCGACAACGCAGCCCAATGGAGCTGCACCTGATACAGCGGTGCCGAAAGAACCTGAGAAAAAAGAAACCAGGCCCAAACTGCCATACGAGCCGATAACCGACCAAACTTTACAAATGCTCAAGAACCTATCGCAACATCCTGATGAACTGGACAAGCCTTTTGAGCTTGCGGAGATTTTGTTTCTCAACGGGAGTCTAAAAGAAGCGACCGTTTTTTACCGGGAAGCTCTCAACCGTAAGAGCCCGGATGACGCCGGCTCGGCTCAGGACAGAGCCTGGATTTTATTTCAAATAGGCAGCTGCCTGCGGAATGATGATTTGCCGACGGCACTGAACATTTACAGACAACTGATTACGGAATACCCGGAGTCACTGTGGACGGATTTGGCCAAAACCCAGTGCCAATTAATCGCCTGGTACCTGAAAGACGAACCGCGGAAGTTGATTGCTGAATGCAAATTGTAGATTATTGGGATTCTATTTTGTCCCGCACCAATTAGGCGAGCCCAGGCATGAGCCCCGTTAGAAGTTGACGGCTTACTTCTAACAACGGGGTGAGCCTAAGCTCAATTGGTGTGGGATCGCAAGACGGGGTTTCCTTCAATAGAAAACGGAGTATGCTGGAAGTGAGTAAGGCTGAAATAAACAACATAAGCACAGGTCAACAAAGGGAGTCGGGTTCCAATTTTGTCCGCCATCGGGCCGATCACAAAACCGAGGCCGAGAATATTGCGAATGTACTGATAGCTGATAGCGATCCTGAGCTGGCTCGATTTATGCTTAAGATTTTGGCTCGCAAAGGAATCCGCGGATATCTCGCCGACGATAAGAACAGCGCAATTGGCTTTCTCAACAAGAATAGTTGCGACGTTGTATTTACCAGTGACAGAATAAGCCGGCAGGCGGTTCTGTCCATTCGGCCGCAGGATGGTTTTGAGCTGCTTGCGAAAATCAGGGCAAATTGGCCGGAACTGCCGGTGGTTATGCTAACAAAAGCCGAAAGGGCAAGCTCGCAAAACCAGCAACGGACTATCGAGATGGCGGTCAAGGCCGTTCGTCAGGGCTGTTGTGATTTTCTAATCAAACCGCTCGACTGTGAAAAAGTAGAGAGCCTGCTGGATACTTTCCTGCCTAACCACAGCGTCTCAACGATAGCTTCGGCTCACGAGGACACCCGCAGCCTTTATCGGATTGTGGGCAGAAGTGCAAGCCTGGTTCGAACCGTCGATCTGGCGAAAAGAGTCGCTCCCACCTCGGCACCGGTTTTAATAAGTGGTGAAAGCGGAACAGGCAAAGAGCTGATCGCTTATCTCGTCCATCATGAGAGCAGAAGAGCACAAGGGCCGTATATCAGAATCAATTGTGCGGCGTTAAGTAGCTCGCTTCTCGAAAGCGAGCTGTTTGGCCATGAGAAGGGTGCCTTCACCGGCGCCTATAGTCAGCGCAAAGGCCGATTCGAAATGGCTCATGGTGGAACTCTGCTCTTGGACGAAATTACCGAAACGCCTGTAAGATTTCAAGCCAAGCTGTTGCGGGTGCTCGAGCAACAGGATTTTGAACGTGTTGGCGGAAATGAAAGTGTTAGAGTCGATGTTCGAGTAATAAGTACTACCAATAAGGATCTATTGCAGGAAGTTCAACAGGGCCGGTTCCGTCAGGACATCTATTATCGGCTAAGCGGAGTAAGATTAGTTATTTGTCCTTTGAGAGAACGCAAGAAGGACTTGTTTGACCTCACATGGTATTTTGTAAATCTTTATGCACGGCAAGTGCAGCGTCGTATCACTAAGCTCGACCCTGCGATGATGGACATTTTCGCTAAATACCATTGGCCCGGCAATGTCCGGCAATTGCGGAATGTTGTGCGAACATCGCTGATTTTGGGAGTTGGCCAAACCCTGTCATTAGCTGATGTCTCGTGGCTCTTTGATGAATTACAACCGCTCCCACAGGAGAAGAGCTCGATTTTCGATTCTCAATTCCCGAATCTCGTTGGTCGAGCATCCGGCATCGAGCATCCAGCATCGAGCTTGGTTCCATTAGATAGTCCTCAGGTCTCAGGGCTGGGAGGAGTACCGCTCGAGCAGATAGAGCGGCGGGCGATCCTGGATACTTTACACCAGACAGGAGGCAATCGGACGAAAGCCGCAAAGGTCTTAGGCATCAGTGACCGAACGCTACGGGACAAAATACACCGATATCGGCGACAAGGTTGTTTGCAGTCAGTTTGATAAAAACATTTTCATGACAAATAGTTGAGGTGAAAAATGGCAGATACAGATGAGACAAAAGAGCAGGAAAAGCAAGAAGATTCAGAACAGGAAAAGCAAGAAGATTCAAAAGCGGGAAAGAGCGGTGAAAAGTCCTCACGCGGCCGGTTCTTGCAGTGGATAATAATGGCTGCTGTTGTAGTACTTTTCATCGGTGCCGGTTTCGGACTCAGTCGGTTAGTTACTGGTTCCGGAACGACCGAGATAGCCGGGGCTTCTGAACAAGACCAGTCAGTTCAGGTAGAGGACCTGACAGTGGCCGGTTCGGCAGCCGGCTCTCAAAAAACCTGGTATTATCATTTAGAGCCCGTTGTGGCAAATCTTGATGTACCTGAAGCGACACGCTATATCCGGGTGTCTTTAACACTCGAGATAAGTTCCGAGGTGGACGAAAAGAAAGGAGTTTCTTTTATTGATGAGAGAAAACCCATCTTGACAAGCTGGCTTACTGTCTACCTTTCAAGTCTAAGCCTTGAAGATATCAGAGGTGACAAGAACCTCAAGAGAATTCAAGCGCAAGTACTCGACACTTTTAACGAAAAGCTTTTTCCTGATTCCAAACCTCAAATCAAGCACATTCTGTTTAAGGAATTCGCCGTACAATGAGCAGCAGAGCAACTAATAAGTTAAGCCAGGAGAAGATACACCAGCTCCTTACCGCTGTCGGTTCCAAGCCAACAGAAGATGCCGCACAAATAGAGGCTACAGAGTACAATTGGCGCCAACCTCACTGTTTTGATCACAACCAGCTCAATAAACTCAACGAATTTACAAAAAACTTAGCCATAGTGGTGGCTGAAAAGTTCACTGACTTTTGCCACGGTGAGTTCGATGTGACGGTTGTTTCGAGCACCCAGCACTTTGCTGCCGAACTGCTTGGCCAGGCCTCAGACAGCGGGCAGAATGACTATTACCTGGCTTTCGGCACCGACCAGGAGCATCCATGTGGACTCATTAGCATACCTACCCAAACTGCCTTCATCTGGACGACACAATTGCTCGGGGATACGAAATCTGAAGAGGATTCGAGAGTAGATTTATCGCAGTTGGAAGAATCGCTTTTGTTGGACATCGCCTCTGCAATTGTTGAGGCATTTTCCGGCATTTATGGCGACTGTGACTTCCAGCCGGCCCAGAGCATTGTCAGAAAACTGTGGCCTCTTGAACTGAAAGGCACGGAAGAACTCTGCAAAATTGCTTTTCAAGTTAAGGAAAGTCACCAGGAAAACAGCTCTGAAGCTTACATTGTAATACTTTGTGGCAAACTGGAACCTGTCGTAGGCAAAGCCGAACAGGCTGTTGACAGATTCTCAGCGGAGGATGTTTCAAAGGCAATCTTTAGTCATATGCAGCAAATGTCGGTTTCTATTACTGCTCAACTGGCTTCTGCAGCGCTTACTCTTGAAGAGATAGTGAGTCTTGAGGTAGATGACATATTGTTACTTGATAAAAGAATTGATGAGCCGGTTGAACTGACGGTAAACGGCCGAATGGCTCTTTGGGGTTGGCCTGCAAAATCAGCCGGTAAGTACGCTGTCGTAATTACAGGGGACCCCATTTTGCAATAGGTCGCAAAATGAGAACCCAGAACTGTCTTGTGATACGGAGTGAAATATATTCCTGCTCCGCCTCAGCGGTTCTATGATTTCGCGGGAATGATAACCCCTGCAAAAGCAGGGACAACTACAGGTACTTAATATTAAGAGGAAGTGAAAATATGGCGGAAACAACTGAAGCCGTAGAAGAAAAAGCCGAGGAAAAGCAAGGCCAGGAAAACGGTGCGGGACAAGCAGACTCAAAAACGCAGGCACAACCTGTCGAGTTTTCCGAAGCTGCCGCAACCGGGGATACAGGTGCCGACGGAAGTATTGACATCCTACTGGATGTGAACATATCTGTTACTGTTGCTCTTGGACAAGCGGAGATACCTGTCCGGCGACTTTTACAGCTTGGCCCCGGTTCGGTATTGGAGCTTGATAAACCTATTGATGCACCGGCAGATTTGTATGTGGGGGATACTAAGTTTGCTACGGGAACTGTGGTGGTGGTGGATGACAGGTTCGGCGTCAAGGTAAAACAAATTCTTGGTCTCGGTGGTTCTGCTGCCGAGGACGCCGGGGCATGAATTTAAGTAAGAAGGGACCCCGCTTCGCGGGAAGGGATTGTAATGGCAGACTCTGCACAATCAAATTCGCAAGGATCGCTGGGACCGGACCCGCTTAATACGACTCTTGCGTCCCACAGCAATATTATTTTAGCTATTGGTTTGGTGACGGTTCTTGCCACTCTTATGATTCCTCTGCCTACGCCTTTGTTGGATATGCTTTTGGCTTGTAGTATCTCATTGGCTGTGGCTGTCTTGATAGTTACCCTATCATCAAAAGAGGCCCTCGAATTATCTACGTTCCCTTCGTTGCTTCTTTTCGTAACGCTGTTTCGCCTCTCTCTCAATGTGGCATCAACCAGACTGATACTTCTATACGGTAATGCCGGGAAAATTATCCAGACCTTCGGTGATTTCGTTGCCGGCGGCAGTTTAGTCGTCGGCCTGGTAATCTTCTTAATCCTTGTTGTTATCCAATTTATAGTCATCACAAAAGGTGCCGAGCGCATAAGCGAAGTTGCTGCTCGTTTTACCCTTGATGCTATGCCCGGCAAGCAAATGGCGATTGACGCAGACCTTAATGCGGGGATCATTACCGAAACACAAGCCAACGAACGCAGAGCAAAGATTGTCAAGGAAAGCGAGTTCTATGGTTCGATGGATGGTGCCAGCAAATTCATTCGCGGTGATGCCAAGGCAGGATTGATAATCACCGCCGTTAACATAATTGGCGGCATAGCCATGGGTTATTCACGCGGTATGACGATTGGCGGTGCCGTAAGGACTTATTCTGTTCTTTCCATCGGCGACGGACTCGTCAGCCAGATACCATCGATAATAATCTCGGTAAGTTCGGGATTCTTGGTAACTAAAATATCGTCACGCCACAGTGTCGGTCAGGACCTGTCCATGCAGTTTCTTAGGACCAGCCAGCCGCTGATTATAGCGGCTTTCATTATTGCTTCGATGGCGCTTGTGCCGGGCCTGCCTAAAATACCTTTTTTATTGTTGGGTACAGGGACAGTTCTGATTGGACGGGTCGTAGCTCAATCTGAAAAGGGCCGTGAGAAAAAACGCGCTACGCCTGCACAAGCAAAGGCTGAGAAACAGCCGGTCGAAGACTTGCTGGACGTCGACAGAGTTTCTGTGCAGGTCGGCGTGCGACTGATTAGTATGGTGGACCCGCGTAAAAATAGTGCTATCTTTGATCGCATCGGGGCTTTGCGCAGAAAGTTTGCCCAGCAGCTCGGTATTATTGTACCTCTGGTTCGGCTGCGGGACAATATTAATCTCGAGCCGACTGCTTACGAGATTCGAATCGCAGAGATGCCGGTGGCAAAGGGGCGGTTAGAGCCTGATATGTTCCTCGCTATGGATGCAGGTACTGTCCAAACCAAAGTGGAGGGCATAGAAACTGCCGAACCTGTTTATGGACTGCCGGCTTTGTGGATTATACCAGCCAACAAGGAAAAAGCCGGATTAAGTGGATATACTGTAATCGACCCTGAATCGGTCTTTATTACGCATCTATCCGAGACACTGCGGGAACACGCTGACGAATTGCTGACCCGTGAAGATGTGCAGCTTCTCGTTGATAGACTGCGCAAAACTCAACCGTCACTGGTCGGAGAAATTGTTGGCCCCGATCGAGAAGTGACTATCGGCCTGCTTCAACGTGTGCTTAAAAGCCTCTTAAGAGATGGAATACCGATTCGTGAGTTAACCACCATTCTTGAATCGCTGGGAGAATACGCTTCAAAAACCAAAAACACCGCTGCTTTAACAGAAATGGTTCGTAAACACCTCAGCAGAACCATTACCGAGCAGTATAAGAGCGAGACCGGTAAAATTTTGGCTATAACGCTGGACCCCGCACTCGAACATCAGATGGCCTCAACGTTGCGACAGGAAGCAGATGAAATAAACATGGCTTTACCGACCGAGACGGCAATGGATATAAGTAGAAAAGCCGCACAGGCTTGGAAGACAGCAATGGACACAGGCAAGGACAAGGTGGTTTTGCTGTGTGATTCAAGGTTACGCTCATCGCTGGCGGCGCTGTTATCACGAACAGTCTCGCTGTTGCCGGTCGTGGCTTATGACGAAATCGTGCTTGGAACCGAAGTAGAACCAATAGAAACCATATCCATCCAACAAACGGAGCCGACAGCGCCCGAAGGACAAGAACAGCTTGCCCCTGCTTTCGCAGGGGAGACAAAATGATAATGTGATTTGTCCTCGTTACTCGTGACTTGCCAGTCGTTCGGCATACGCGTCACGGGGCACGGGGCACGAAATACGGGATACGAATTATGCCGTTACACGTTCGGTCAATTGCAGTAAGCATTGCCGTGATATGTTTTTTCGGCTTGAGCTTAGTCGGCTGGATTAGTGGTCTTTCGCCGTTTACTTGTTGTAAGAGGGCCCTGCTGGGGGCGGCGCTTGCGTATATAGCAGGAACTTGGGCTGTAAAAGCAATAAACGCTATTTTGATAAGTGCGATGATTACAAACCGGATGGATAGACAAGAGGGAAAGGACAGTGGCGGTAAAGCCTGAAAACATCTGTGAAGATCAGCTTGTTAGAGACCCCAAGGCCGATGAATCGGCTGTGGGAACCCTCAAGGACTGCCGAAAGCATCCAAATAGCGTTGCCCTGCGCGCATACTCTGGCCAGAAAACGTCCGCCAGAGTCGGAATCGAAAACGAACAGATAGCCGAGTTTTTGCCTATGGTTCACAAGATAGTCAGGCAGGTGGTAACGTATCTGAAACCTCCGTTATCGTTTGAAGACATGGTCTCGGCAGGAACTGTTGGGCTGGTCAGGGCCGCCCACAATTTCGACCCGTCTTACCAGGCTGGGTTCAAAACCTATGCCTATATCAGGATAAAAGGAGCTATTCTCGATGAGCTGAGAGGCTGGTCTTTTGTGCCTGCAAATCTCAACAAGCAGATTCGCAATGCCGTGCAGCTCAGCCGGAAGATCACCGAGCAGACAGGCACCGCCCCCACTGATGCCGAATTAGCCGAAAAACTTGGAATGACCGTTGATGAGCTTTGCGAAATGTTCGAAAATGCCCGTGCAGCGCATTTTGTCTCACTCGATGGTTTTGGAGAGGATTCGCCTGCCCTGAGTAATCTTTTGGCGGCGGCCCACGCGACCACCCCTGACGAGCAGATCGAACGAGCAGAGCTTATAGAGAAGTTAGCCGAGGCGATACAGCAGTTGTCTGAGAGGCAGCGGCGAATCGTTCTGCTTTATTACCAACAGCACCTGACGATGAAACAGATTGCTGAGATCTTCAAAATTACCGAGTCCCGTGTCAGCCAACTGCACGCAAGTGCTTTATTTAACTTGTCTGTAAAATTGAGGCAATGGAAAGATGGCCGATTATGATTCCAATATAATAAAGCCGGTAGACGGTTTACAAAATATTGCGGGCTTAACTCCCGTGAAAAGCCGTGAAGAGAGGAAGCGCAGGCAGCAATTACCCGGGGAGAATAAGGAAAAAGACGAATCCGCCGAAGACGAACAGAACGAGTCAGTTGACGAACAGGACCTGGGCAATCCGCCACAAGGGCGGGCTGATAACGAAAATGGCCGGAATCCCGATAGTATTGGGATTGATTACTGTGCTTGACTAAAATTGATAAGTGATGGCTGGAAAAGACATCAAAATAAGCAATAATCAATTAAAAGGGTTAGGATAATAAATGTCAAAAATAACAAAACGGATTCTAAAGAGTGACGATGTTAAACTTGAAGGCCAATTCCACCTTGATCTGGCGCCGGCCGGGTCCGCCAAAAATAGACCAAAACAGATGAGTGCAGCATCGGCTGCGCTACAGGCGCGTATTGTGGAAAACCATCCCGAATTCGCTGTTATAGAGGTAATCTGTTCCTGCGGTGCAGGAACGTATTTAAGATGTGAATATGCCGGTGCCCAGGCTCCGGATAGTTCCCAAACGCAAAACGGCACGCTTGAAACCTCTAACAAGGTACCTGACCAAGCGAAATAAATGGAGAAAAGTACAATGCAAAGTAACCAAAAAACCATCGTTTTACTGATTTCATTAATATCAATACTTCTGCCATCGGGCTGCACGCTTACTAAAGAACCGGGAAGGCTCTCTGTTCAGCCCGGCTCTATGCAACCACCGCAGCAAAACGTCAAACCGTTGTCGAGCGATTCTGTTGCAAAAAGGTTCCAGGAATCTGCACCACAAGGCCCAACCGTGGTACAGTCCGCGATGGAATTGTCGAAGAAACACGCGCAACTCTCTGAAGAGGCGGCTGTACTACGGCAGCAAAACCATGACCTTTCCACCAGGAATCAGCAGCTTGGAGACCAGCTCGCTGCTCTTGAGGCTCAATTGCAGCAGACGCAAAAGGAGCTAACTGAGGCAAATGACGTTCTGATTGAGATGCGTATTGAGTTGAATAATTGGAAAACCGATATCCTGGGTTTTCGTGATGAGATACGTGACGCCGAAACAGAACAGCTCAGAGCACTGCTTAAAATACTCAAAATTCTTGGCGGAGAGGCCAAGGCAGAATCAAACCAGGGCAAAGATACAAGCTCATACACCGTATCGCCAACTAAGCCCGGCCAGTCTGAGCCATAGGAAACCCCAAGTTAAGGTGAATTGAATGGATAGTTCAAGAACGCTATTATCGTATTGCATATCCGCCGGGCGCAAGTCCGCCACGGGCGGATATCGTGTTGCGTGTCCGCCGGACAGAAGCGGACCTATCGGTATCGTATCGCGTATATCGCATATTTTACGCAATACTCGATACGCACAACGCACGACGAAATTATTATTATTACTGGCAGTTCTTTCATCAGGCTGTACTATCTACGGTGTTTTTGGAGCTTCTGTCCCTGCAGCGGACTACTATTATCTGAATCCGGATAAGCGTTTAGCTACGATTGGGAGGGTTGCTATTGTTGAGTTGAACAACGATTCGAGTTATCCCCAAATCTCCACCGATATCACCGAAGCGCTTTTCCAGGCATTGCAAAAGAGGCAAGTTTTCGGTTTAACTGTTGTTGGCCAGCACGACGCTTCGTGGCGGAGTTTGCAGTTGGATTTTGACTCAATATACACCCTTGATCAGATAATGGCAATCCGTGAGACGTTAAAGTGCGATGGAATATTGATCGGAACTATTACCGAATTCAGGCCTTATCCTCATATGGCTGTTGGTCTCCGCTTGAGGCTTTTGGATCTGAGAGATGGGCAGTTACTATGGGCTCTTGAGCAGGTTTGGGACAACGCCGATAAAATAACTGAATCTCGCATAAAAAGGTATTTTAAAGCCCAGAAACGCTCGGGTTTTGCGTCTTTGCGTGAACAGTTGGTGGCTGTCAGTTCGCTTGAGTTTATCAAGTTTGTAAGTTATGAAGTAGCTGAAACTCTATAGCTGGGGCCAAGATGCAAAAAAACGCGTTTGGGAGCTAAATCGAGAGGAAAGTTGCAAACATGCAAATATATAACTTCGTCTAAAAGGGACGTTGACTTTAGAAAAAAATGAGAATTCGACAAAAAATTCTAAAGTTTTATCAAAAATATGCGAAAAGAATCGTAGATCAAAAATTCTGAAGAGAGTTGTAGTGCAATGATAGATGAAGTAGATACCAATCAAATTCGAGATTTCTTGGAAAAATCATCATCCAGGCAGCCAAACTCTGCGGGGGCTCTTCCAAATGACGATGCGGATGTGTCTGTGCAGGTCAATTATGCTTCTCTCATTGACAATGCGATGCAGAGCCCACAAACGGACACCCAGGCCGTCCAGCGGGCACGAGAGCTTTTGTTGTCCGGCCAGCTTGAAAGTTCGGAAAACGTCCGGGAAGCTGCAGAAAACATCGTAAACTTTGGTATATAAAAACTTTAAAACAGAAAGTGTTGGATCGCAAGGCCGACCACGGAGGGTTTAACTAAGGGCCCGAAGGGATTTTATAAACTCGGCGAGGAAGTGTGTATGCTTAGCACCCTTTAAGTTGCCCATCCCTCGCCACTTTTTTTGCTTGCAACCTGGGGCACCACTTACTAAAGGGACCTCATTTTGTCCCGTGCCAATTAGGGCGGCCCATCCCGATGTATCGGGATGGGTTCCCGAAAATTGCGATGGAGCTGCTGGATATGAAGCTGGGAACACAAGTTGTGGACAAATTCAAAAAGCTTTGGGTATATTACCTCTGGCAAAGCTTCTTGGCTGCCGTCGCTCTGTTTATCCTCGTCCTGGCTCTCGGCAAGAACGAAATGGTCGTAATCAGTGCGATGGGTGCCACCGCTTTTATCGTATTCGCAATGCCCACCGCCGTCTCTGCGCAAACAAGAAATGTCATTGGTGGTCATCTGGTTGGCTTAGTCTTGGGAACTATATTCTACTTCATCACCCTCCCATATTTCATTGAGTATCCCCTCGCGGTTGGAATTGCCATCTTCGTTATGGTAGCTTTGGACGTCGAACACCCTCCCGCAGCAGGTACAACCTTGGCCGTCGTGATAAATGGGGTCTCACCTGATGTCTTCATTACCATAATGGCAGGTGCGCTGGTACTGTCACAATGCCATTATTACCTGAGACATCATCTAAAAGATTTGATATAGACTGGGACGCCAAACGCACCTTTATGCATTGGGAACCCACTACCTGCTCGGTCTCAAGGCCCATTGCTCACAAATCAAAAAGCCGAGTGTTAAACGTAAAAATCAAGAATCTGTGCTGTCAGGCCATCGCCGGTGGGCACCCTTGCTATGCCCAGCCGGTCTATATAGGTAGCGGGATTATCGGAGTGCCCGACCTGGGCATTCGGGGACGGTTCAGACCCCATTTTGCAGTCTTTCACAAAATGGGAACCTTCCCAGACACACTCTTTTGCGGGGACCCCATTTTGCAATATGTCGCAAAATGGGAATCCGGTTGGGGTCCCGGCAGCAACATCGCCAATTTTGTGATGCCTATTATTTGACCTGCTCGTATGGCGCAGAGCGTCACTGCTTTTGCTAAGAGGAATAGTTCTAATAACTTTGCATGAAATTCTTTTTATCATTCCGCCCCCAACACTAACTATTTTAACAGATTCAAGCATGTAAATCAAGGAAAATCTTACCGAACTCAGCCATAGACCCTGGTTTTTGTGTCTAAAGCGAAGAAGTTTGCGCTCAGGCGATATTATAGGACAGAAAGGAAATTTATGATGGATAACGATTGAATCCACGGATAGAATATTTTTTGGTTTAAGTTGGTTCCTAATGGTGTTCCTTTTTAGGCTGTTGGTATAAGGAATATACTGATGCAGATAATCGCCCAATGCCCGGAATGTGGCAGTACCTGGCTGCTTGATAGCAGTGCCGCTGACCGAAGGATAAACTGCCGTAAGTGTGGCAAAATATTCAAGGTCCCAAAGTTGGACGAGGTACCAAAGGCAGTTAAAGTGATAAAACAGGCAAAGGGCACTATTTACGTGGATGAAGCCGGCAAAACCTACGGCTAAAGCCAGTGGTTGTGGAGGATTATTTGGTAGCAGAGAGATAGGAAAAGGGGAGTTATTTTGTGAGAAGATGGGGGGTTTTGGGGGTAGGTGAAATTGGCTTTGATTGGGTTTGTTTTTCATAATTAGTTCATAGTTCGTGGTTCGTAGTTCATTGATATAATTCACTGTTGTTGCTGAGGTTATGTTCATTTTGGGCTTTTCGGAAATTGGGTTTGAATTGGGTTTGTTTTTTCGGACTGCGAAATCATCGTATTTTATGTAATCCTTTGTTATAAGTGAGTTTACATTCATTTGGGCTTTTCGGAAATTGGCTTTGATTGGGTTTGAATTGGGTTTGTTTTCACCAAGTGTCCAATTGCTTTTTTCTTCATAATCCATTATTATTATTGGGGTTACGT
>JAUXAL010000043.1 GCA_030619925.1 Phycisphaerae bacterium
ACTGCCATCGGCCTGTGTATGGAAGAAGGCAGCACCTTCAAAGCTCTGAACATAGAAGACTCTACTGGTTGTTGTAATTGCGTACTCTAATACTCAGTAATTATCCGTCGTTTTATATAGCCCCCATCCCGCGCATTTGCATTTCGACATTGGACATTCGCATTCGATACCTGTCCTCGTGAAAACAGGGATTTGATATTCCCGTCGTCATTGCGAGCGCAGCGCGGCAATCTCTTCATTTTTGCGGCTTGATTTTTAATATTATTGCGGCAATCTCAATCCCAACTCAAAACTAAACACTAAAAACTAAATTGCTTGACAGCAATTTCACTTTACGCTATTTTTTAACCGGCTAAAGACGAACACACCAAGGGGCGCAATACTGCAACGAAAAAACTAAATACTAACGACTAAATACTAACGACTATCGACTAATTTGGCCCCGAGCTGTTAAAATGGGAGAGTCTGCTCTGTGAGTAGTGCATTCTTAAGCTATAGCCATGAAGATAAAGCTTTTGCTCGAAGGCTAGCTGCGGATCTTCGACGCAACGGGCATATTGTTTGGATAGATGAGGGCGAAATCAAAGTTGGTGATTCGCTTATTGAAAAGATCAGAGACGGCATAGACAGGGTTGATTATGTTATAGCTTTAATTTCAAATGCTTCAATCAACAGTCCTTGGGTTAAAAAGGAATTGGATATTGCATCAAATCGTGAGATGGAACAAGGTCGAGTTGTGGTATTGCCAGCCATACTAGATGATGTTGACCTACCTGGGTTTCTCAAAGGGAAAATGTATTCAGATTTTTGCGACAAAGCAAACTATCAATCGTCCCTTTCTTCTATTTTGCAGAGTTTGGGACCTGCAAGACCGGCGCCAAAAATTAATCCATCTGAACTTGAACCATTGAAAACGCACATAGCAAACTTGGAGAAAACACTGGATTTTCATCATCGTGAAGCACACAGGAGGGATAAATTAAGAAGGATATCAAGGAGTCAGGAACTACAAAAGGCAATTGATGAAGATAATAAGATTCACCCAGAACTTGCCCACATAAATAACGAGTATACTTTCGAATGCATGGGAGTACCTATAACCATTGGCTATGTATTTCACGCCATTCATAAAGCTTCTTACAAAGGCACACATGTCATTGAGGTAGGATTAACCCTTGAAGATAAGTGGGACAACCTTACCCTCATGCTCGAAGCCTATAAGGATTATTTGGAACTCTCCGAATAACTGAGACCCCCACCTATTTTTGCAGACTAAATCGACTTCTTCAACAACCCATCTACTCACTCATCGATTCATTTGAAGAAGGTTTAAGCTTATCTGCGTCCTTCTTAATCTCATCAAAAATTTGCATTAAGCACTCATGTTTAGTAACTTCCGACCAACTCAATGCCTGTGCAATCCTTCGATTGCATTTTTTTGACACTTCTAAACTCTCTAGTTCCTTACGCATAGACTTTCTGTGATCACAAGCCCAGCTTTCTACCTTACTTCTCGGCAGCACACTTTTCACAGCCTCTTCGGTAAAGTAGTCCTCTATTTGTCGTCGCTTGGTAAGAATACAGGGTATCCCCAATTTACTGCATTTTTCCTTGAGCTTTTTCCTGATTTTTTTCGGTTCCCTACTCCCAGGGTCGCTGTCCCTATCCGCAAATACAATCATGTTCGGCGTAACCCTTTTGAGCTTCCTTAAATCAAAATCGTCACTGCCGACTTCATCAGCATTAAAGGATTGTACTATCAATAGCAGGTGCTCCAACACGCGTTTTCTCTCTGGCCACTTATCTAACCATTCTTCCACGACTCCTGCGCCAGTTTTTCCTTCAACGTAAACAACTATATCCGCCTGTGCCAAATGTCCCGGCCGTGCTCCGATTATTCCTCCCGCCTCTTGCAAATCATTGTTTGAAAGAGTTCTTCCCATTGCGCTTTTCCCATCTGGATTTGTTATTGCATGCACCGCAATATTACTGCTTGCCCTTACAAAAACGGGTGATTGTGTCGTAAGGAAAATTACACTATTACCAACGCGCCTTTCTAGTTCAGTGAGTAGTACTTCTTGTGCCCCCGGATGCAAATGGCTCTCTGGCTCCTCCCACAGGATGCACGCGGTTCTCTGGTGAATTAAAAGGCAGCCAAGAATCAATAGTTGCTCGACTCCACCGCCCATGTTTGCAAGGTTTACTGTGTTACCGTCCGTCCATTCAAATGCTAACTCTAGCTCTGAGCCACTTTCGCCAGTAAACCTCGGATGTAGCCGACCTATTTCTGGCACTATTCTTTTAACAAAATCAGCGATCTCTCGAAATGCCCTATAGTTATTTAAGTTTAAGTTGTGTATATAATTCACAAGGTTCGATCCATTTTGATCTAATTCACTACACGCCAGCGCGCCCATTATTTCGTTACCGTGTCGATAGGGGCTTACCAAAAATGCCGTGTAGAATGTTTTTAAGATATATTCATAAGCCGGACTCAGTAAATTAATAATAATGTCACTTGGTCTTCCAGTCAGGGTATTTCCGCCGCCTCCCTCAATTCTTAAATCATTCCCAATACCATGTTTTTCTACCAAGTCTAATATTGTTGGATAGACCTCTGGACGCTGCCTTGTAATTAATAGTTGATGTAATGGTATGCCCAACATTCGAGTCCCCGGGCTTTTACTTTCGCTTTCGGCAATGAGTATATCAGTCGAGTCTCCTTTACTTTTGTTACTTTTTGTATTTATTGATACTAATCCGAAATTTCCTTGAGGAGGTAGGGCGACAAATTTGAACGTTAGGCTGGAAAATAAATCATTCTCAAGCTGTGCACTTATAGCCGCGTCCGATAGGTAAGGAGGGTCATGATGTATTTGCCAAGAATCTTTTGCAAGAATAAACTGTTTTTTTCTCTCTTCCTTCGATTGCTTGACAGAAATAGATATACTCAATTCAGGTGTCTTATCAAGCCTATCTCGAAAGTATCCGGCCGGTACGTTGATTGGTTTACCATTGTTGACAGGGCTAAAATATTCATGTAGAAAACTTAGGCACTTCAGAATTGAGGTTTTGCCGGAATTGTTTCGGCCAATGAGCACATTAATAGGTTTGACCAGACTTAATTCGACGTGCTCAACCCCCTTGAAATTTTCGATAACAATCTTCGATATTTCCATACTTTCCGACCTACAACTCTAAACCTTCAAACCACACACTACCCAAACTATCCAGCCATGTCAACACTATCATCGAACACCCACCTCTTCGGCCTCCTCTAACGACATACGATATACGACATACGCAATACGAAACAAACCCGCAATTCCCGCCAACACATAAAATTCCGCCCGAAGGGCTTCCACAATTTTGCATTTTACATTTTAATCTTTAATTTTCCCTCCGCCGCCTGCACGAGTCCGAATCCCTGTATGTTGTAGACAGGGACCCAGTTAGGCAGGGATCCAGATATTTATGTGCTTATGAAGCACTTTTTTGGCCGTTTTTTTGTTGATTAAATCCGTGTTGATGAAAACTTGTTTTCGCCGGCTTCCCAAATGGGGCATTGAAAAATGTCCCGGCGACTGTGGACGAAGCTTCTGTAGATGCTTGCATCGAACAAAGATTCGGACAAAGGCGCCAAAGCTGGCTAAAAACAAATCAGCGTCAATCTGCGTTAATCTGCGTCTAATTTTTCTTTGTGCCGGAGCCTGTCCGCCGTAGCTTTAGCGAAGGCGGATGTCTTTGTGGCTAATTCTTATCCTGAAATCCACGTCAAGCAGACTAAAAACTACGAACTATGAACTACGAACTAAAATGCGCGCATTTTATCGCATTTTTGTTCTTGACTTTTGCTCGAAATTTGGTATAATACTAACCGTCATAGAGATGGCAGGCATTTAGCGGAGAACCGCACGAATCGGGCAAGCCGCCCAAGTCAAAATTAATCGTTAGTGAATAGTTAATAACTACTACAAGCTACGCGATACTCAATACGCAATACGCAATACGAGATATGAGCTACGATCTATGCAATACGCAATACGCGATACGCAATACGAGCTATGAAATACGCAATACGCTGTACGCTAAACGCTATTTTCTTCCTCGCTATACGCTATACGCAATACGCAATACGAGACGCTATACGCAATACGCGATACGCAATACTCGCCAACCGTCCTCTACATCTGTCGAGAGTCCTCTACAAATCAGCTCTTTTTATGCAAAACAAAGCCAATCTTGTCCGCCGTAGGCGGATTGCAAATGAACGTAAATCTATATAATACAGTGGATTATGAAAATAAATCCAATTGGACACTTGGTGAAAACAAACCCAATTCAAAGCCAATCAAAGCCAATTTGCCAGAGGGTAAAATTGATGCAAAGTGTGTATTTACAAAGGATTATGAAGAAAAATGCGGATAGGGGCTATGAAAAAACAAAGCCAAAACAAAGCCAATTTCAGAAAAGCCAAAATGGACGTAAACTTCTATTTAACAAAGGATTATGAAAATAAAACTGCCTTCGGGCTCCGGGAAAACAAAGCCAATCAAAGCCAATTTCAAACGCGACGACGGTTTTTCTGCTATCCAGGCCGGCGCTGCCGGCCCGCCGAAAAGGTTACTGTCCTTGCCCCGCCATAACCACTTCAACAATAGCTTTCTTAGCCTCGGCCACGACAGGGCTGTACGGGTAGTCCTTCGCCATGGCCTCATAAATCACCTTGGCCTGCTCCACGGCCTTGATGCCACACAGCGCCCTTACCTGCCGGACGAGCACCTCCAACTTATAGTAGTTGCTCAGTTCGAGCTTATTCAACCGCTGAGCCAGATGAAAAGCTATCAGGTGCTCCCCCCTCGCCAGGTGTATATCCAGCCTTACCAGGTTCAGACTCGGCATCAGCATCTTCACGGGATCTTCGGCGAGGATGGTCTCAATCTTCTCCATAGCGTAATCCAACTGCACCGGATCGTCCCTGGCCTCAGCCAACAGCCTCGCGTGCCGCAGCATCCCCATATGCTTGACCTTTTCGCTGGTCTTGCTGCCCTGTTTAGAACTCTCCAGCAGGTTCTCAAGCATCTCTCTCGCTCTTTGCACCTCCCCCACAGCTACCAGCGTCTCGGCCCGAATTATCCCAAATCGATGCCCAGCAACGCTGGGTTTCGATCGGACCGGCCTTTGGCCGGCCTCCTTGTCTAAATCTCTTACCTTCTCGAGCTGGCTTAAAATCTCCCCTGCCTCCTTCACCTTTCCGAAGCACTGCAGCAACAATTCGGCTTGACAAACCATCGCCTGCTGCTGAACCCGCTTATCTTCGGTCGATTTCTCCCAAAGACCGGTGAAAAGTCTCAATGCTTGCTCATACTGCCGTACCGGAGCCGAGCGCAGGTGCCGGCCCAGCTCAAAGCAAAAACGCCGGTGCCGGGCCTCTACCACAAGTTCGCCTACCCTTTTCATTAAAGCCGCTACAACTTGCTGCTTCAACTCTGCGCGCTCGAGTCCATCGGCAAAAGCATACAAATTGACCAGAGCTCCGATAGGTAACCTGCCAAAATCGCTTTCGGATATGGCTTTCTCGAAAGTCTGTATGTTCATCGGCTCGGGACGGACCTTATCCCACAAAGCGTGAGCGTGAACTTTTTGCGCCACCTCAGCGACCACTTTCCGGTCTTCCAGCACTTCAAATGTCACCGGGCACATCCCGGTCCGCAAAAATACATGCTCGATGCTTTGACCCGTCTCGATTTTTCCGTCATCGAATTTCCACCTGTATGAGTATTTGTCGGTTCCTTTTGCTCTGATTACCTTGAAGCGCATCTGCACCAGAGCCGCCCCGACGGCGGGCTTGGCCAAAGCCGGCGCCCCCGGCCTGTCGTCCAGTCGCCAATCATCGACTATCTGCCATTCAAAGCTGCCACCATCTTTGGTTAGCTCATTATATCCAATTGCCGTAGCCACGTAGCGTCCCACAGGCAAAAAATCGCCTCTGGTAATAAGGCCTAATTTTCCTTTGGGACTTTGCCAGGCAGCCAACGTAAACATTCCTCCCCATGGGATGTAGTTGTGATATTCCAGCTTATGTAGGCCCGGCTCAAGACGAATCCGGCCCTGTTTTTGTCCCCTGATCCCGGCCCGGTAGTTGTGTTCGCCGGGCCAGCTCACCACCTCCTTACCGTCAATAAGCAAGTGCGACCCCCAATTCGACGCCGTGGCGAATATGTACTGACCGGCTTTTTCAGTCTCAAAGAAACCCTTATAGTGATACAGCGCCATACTGCCTTTCTTAGCGTTACCAGAACCGAATTCCGGCAGCCGATGAATTGGAAACCCATGGTGAATATTGCCGACCATACTCCTGCCTACCGGCTCGGCGACCTCGTTCCACACTCGCAGCAGCCCAGGCAGCTTATGGCACTCGGGGTAAATTTTGCTTGTACGTCTTGTCTCCAGGACCAGCCCGGCCTTCGGCTCCCATGCCGAAGGTGTGGATTTATACTTAGCTGGGGTCCCTTCTTTTGGCACCAGATAAGCGTAGTAGATCACGCTGCCGTGGGAGCTGTCGAAGAGAATTTCCATCGGCTCGCCCCGCCGGGTCCAAAGAAGCTGGCTGTCGACCCGCTTGCCCATTGAGGTAAAAACTACTGCTTCAAAATCTGTCGGGTCATATCCGGCTGTATATATTTTTGCATAAGATACCTTCGGATTCTTCCTTTTCAGCAGAAAACCTGCGTTAACCCAGTGTGCCCGCCGGCCCCTCATATTCGAACCGGTTGTTACTAATTTGAGCTCCTTACTTCCCGATAGTATCCCCACATTAATTTCAACCGGCGGCATCTGTTTGGTCAACGGCCTTGATTTGTACAGTCTTCTCTTATCTGCGTACACCTCAAAGCTGACAGACGCATTAGGATCGGCCCTGTCATTAACACCAGCCAACGCCACAAAACGTCCATATTCCTTCTGGTTTTTGTAAACGACAGTCGTAGCCAAGGACACAGCGATGCCCTTTTTGTAGACTTTTCCGTTCACCCTATGGTATGTGCCGGCCCATTGTCCTTTAGTCTTTGATTTTTTCAAATCCGACGGTCCCTTAGTCGCCTTCAGGTCAGAGACGTAAACGTCAGGCACCTGCGCGTAACTGTGGTCCTTTTCAATGCGAAACCGCAACGTCGCATCCTCGACGTCCCACGGGACGGATCTTCGGATTTCCCCGGCCCAACAGTTGCTGCACAAGAGCAAAGCTGCCGCTGCGGCAAACAACAACCGTCTTATATGCTCTATTGACAACACAATTTTCAGCATACTGTAACTACATCCAAAATTGTTCATTTATTCTGTCTTCTGTTTTCTGTCTTCTGTCCTTTATCTTTGTCCCGCGCCAGCGCCTCAAAATAGGCGCCAATCATACGCTCATAGCCCCTGAAATCGTACTGCTGTTTCTGGGAGAGCATATCGTCCAGCCTCTTTGCCAGCGCTTTGTCCCGCGTATATTGCACTGCAAGTTGACTGCCCACTGCCCCGTGTGATTTTTTCAGCGTATCGACCGCCTCGTCGTAAGCGCTGCGGATATCGATTCCGCCGAGGCTGTTTATAGCTTCTTCTACCTCTTTCATTGCCTGGATGGAGTCTTCCAGTTCCATTGTCGGCAGATTGTGACTTTTGAGCTTGGGCACCAGCTCTTGTGCCGACTGTCGGATGTTGCGCTGTTTTTCCTCTGTAGTTTTCATCATATCCAGCACTTTCGGCGGCAATTTACCGCCCGCCCCAAACATGCTGGCACCGTCGGTGGTTTTGCCGAGCCCTGTGCCCCCTGTCTGAGCCTTCGTGTCCTCATCCGTCACCTGGCCGTTTTCCAGTGGCGTGTTTGAGATTCGTTCCCGCAGACCATACTCATTGTCAGACAGTGCCTTTGCCACTGGTTCCACCAGCTGGCCGTCAGCCATACCGCTGCGTCCGGCTCCGCTGCGGCCCTGGAGGATATTATCCTCAGGCCTTTGGTCGCCGGTTTTGCCCTTGGCGCTGGTGCTGCTTATGGTCCCGTCGGCAACCGGCCCGGCGGTATGGTCCAGAGAAGCAAGGTAGCTGCCGATATCTTCCACCTCCTGCCGCATCTCTTCTTCCGACGTAATCAAGTCGCTTACCAGGTCTTCGAGCTCCGAGGGTAGTTCAGCTAACGGCGCGACCAACTGCTCATCCTCGGGGATTTCCGCAATGAATTGGATATTATCCACGAACCCCAGCGTCGCCTCGCAGTTTATCATCAGTTCCTCAGCCATTTCCACCGCTTCGGTCTCCAGCCGATGAGCGTCCACTCGCGCCTGACGCATCTCCGCAGTTTCCTTGGCTTGTTCGGCAAGTTCGTCGGCCTCCTCGTAGAGACTTTTCATCGATTCGACCATCGCGTCGTCCCCGAAGTCCAGCAGGTCCAGATTAGTAAAATCGTTTACCACATTCGATAGAATCTCCGCCAGCTTTGACTGATCCAGCGCAAGTTCTTCCAACGTATCTTCGTCATCTGCACTGAAGTCCTCCGGCGGTTTGTCCATAATCATTTGCCGTTGTTGCATTATCTCTTTCTGTTGCGTGACGAACTCATCCAACTCCTCGACTATTTCCTTGAGTGTTTCTTCTAAGCTTGCATCGAGTGACTCAGTGCTTTGACCCAGAATTTCCGCCATAGCCTTTTCCGCCTCAGCCTGGCTCCGCTTGGCGATTGCGCCCTTAAGCGAGACGAGTTGTTCGAGCAGAAAAGCCTGCAGTCTTTCAACAGACCGCAACGAACGCGAAACAGCAGGCTTGCTAACTTTCCGGGCTGCCCCCGCTGCTTCGCTTTTGCCAGGCAAAGTGGCGCCGGTGTCCTTCTCCACTGCGTCAACTGCTTTTATTTTCTCCATTGCCCGGGCATGTTCACCGTCTCGAAGGGTAACAAGTTTATCAACGAAACTTGGACGTGGAGGTGATGATACGTCCCAGGCCTCGGTCATGTGCGTACCGACGCGTTCCTGTTTTTTGCTCATTTCGACTTGATGCCTCTGCAAGGACCTGACATTCTCCGCTTCTTTCTTACTTTCATCAATTACATCGTCGAGATTGGTCAGCAGATTTTTTGTTACACCCAGCGCCGCCTGCTGGGCTTCAATCGCCTTGCTCAGTGCCGCAAAGGCATCACTGGCCGGGTCATCCTCCGCAATCGCCAGCTCATCCAGCGACTTGACCTGAACCGTTATCGGCTGCGATTTGCCCGTGTTGTTCATCGGGCTGAAATCCCGACAGAATGCTTGCAAAACATAGCTGTTGCCTGGTTTGAACCCAGCAGCGCTGGGTTTGATCAAACCGGCCGTTGGCCGGCTGGTATCAGCCGATAGAAACAGCGTTTCCTCCACCTGTCCTTCCCTTCCCGGCGGTCCTTCGTATCTCCAACGCTTTATTGTTTCCGCTGGGCTGTCTGTCCGCACCTGCCGAAGTGTCACATATACCTGGCCAACCCCAAAATCGTCGCGAGCCGCTATGTCAAGATTCAATCTTTCTCCCGGATTCACCGTATAGTTGCGATTGGCCTCCACAAATTCGATTTCCGGCACACCGTCTTGCTGCAACAGGACGGCCCCGGAAGCAATGGCAATACGTCTATCGCTTCCCCCGGCAGCGCCGGCCTGATCAGACCCGCCTTCGGCGGGCTTGACCTCAATCTGGTAGGAACCGGCTCTTTGCAACTGCGTCTCTGCACGCCACACTCTGTCAACATTCTTAAACTCAATCGTTTCGCCGGGGGCCTTCCACCACAGCCCTTCTGCTTGTTTGTCCAGCTTCACCTCCACAACTACCTGCGAACCGGCCAGCCCTGATACGGCCTCAGGAGGCCCCAGTGTGCTGACCCGACCGCCGCCGCTGTATGCCGGCGGCGAAATATGAAACTGAGATTCTTGTATTCTCGGCACAGTGTCGACCATCACCTTGATGCTGGGACTATAAGTATCTGCCGCGAATACCCGAAAAGCAAAAGGCCGTTCCACACCTGCAAAAGTATAGCTGAACTGAGCAGACCCAGCGCTGCCGGCCCGCCGGAGGCGGGTCTGATCAAGGCCGGCGCTGCCGGGCTGTTTGTGCTCTGCGACCCGCATGGTCTTGGTCTTGCTCTTGCTCTTATCAGGATTTACACTGTCGGCTCCATCCAACCACGCAATCTCAGGATAACTCCGCAGCGAACCTGGTCCACTGGCATCGCCCTTGCCTTTAACCTCAACCGACACACGCAGGTCATCACCCTCTGCTATGGTCACATCACTGTCCGGCGTAATCTTCAGCACGACCGAGCCTGCCGGCGGCACGTCCCCTAACGGCCGGATGAATCTGGCCAGCGCATTGACTGCGTAGGGGCCCTGACTGATACCATAAATCCCCCATAGCAGCATAATAATCACCAATGCTGCCAGCCATTTCTTTATTCTCCGCCGTTCCCACAGTTTTTTCAAATCTGCCTTCGTCATCAAGGAAACCGCTGTATCTATTGTTCGCTGTACAAATGGTTCCTCGTCCGAGTCAAACTGGCGCCCTTCAAAATACATGGCATTGACCAGCATGTTTTCCGGCACATTGTATTTACGCTCCAGAAGCAACGCAGTAGTCTCAAGGTTCTGGCGCTGTAAAATCGGTGACAATAGATTCTTCCAGAGTTCGAATATCATCAAACCGGCACTGCACAAGACAATCGCCAGACGTAAGCCCGGCGGAAGATGCAAAAGATTCTCTAAGAAAAACAACGCAAGCCACATCCCCAGGCAAACCGTCACCCAAACCAGCAATCCCAAGACCAGCCGGCCTGTAATCATTACCTGCCGGCCCTTGGCTATTATCTCTCGCACTGGGCCGGCAACGCCGGCCATGATCATGCCCGCCTTCGGCTGGTCCTGTAGCTCATCTACTTCACTCATTGCTTCGTTCCTCCAAAACTCCTTTTTTTTGGCTTTGGCCTACAATAACAATGTCGTTCTTCTGCTGCAATTGCCAGAGCTTTTCTGAAATAATAACTTCCGGCGTAGGGTCCTTTGGGAGAAGAATGATGCGGAAGAATGTCCCGCGGCAAGACAGTATCAGCTCCTGGTTTGCCTTATCGTATTTCCATCGCCAGATACTCAACCGCCACGGTTCTACCACTGTCCCCAATTTCTTGTCCCACTCCCCGCCAATGGCACCGAAATGGGTCGGAGCCACCTTTCGTCGCAGATTCACCAATGTAAGCACCTCACGGCTGTCCTCACTCTTGACCACTCCCAACAGTTCCTTGGCATTGTAAAAATCTCTTTGCCTTCTTAGGTGGTCCTGGGCCAGAGCAAACAGCTCTTTATCCTGCTCTTCGGGCCAGCCAACAATATACTTTCCGTCCTTTCTTACCGCCAGATAGAACTTCTCACCGAACGCGGATTCTACTACGCAGGTATCGTTGCTGTCGGTCACTTTAGTCGGTATCGGCGTCAGAGATTCCCTCGTCACAGCCTGCACCGCATCGGTCGGACCGAAACACATATCAGTAAACTTTACCGTAACCTTAGGCGCAACGTGCATACCCTCGTCCAGCAGTTTTATTCTTCTGACATAGACCAGGGCGTCCAGTGTCGTTCCCTCCTTGCCCCGCTGCTTGCTCCGCAAAATCAGCCTGTGCGTTTTCTCTTTGGTTTCAAGATACACCACCGTGGTGTAGAGATGTCCCTCCAGCGATTCACCGCTATTGAAGATTACCGTCGCGGCAAGATACCGCAGCGGATACGGTCGGCCGGAATAAGCCTTTGCAGCCGGCGAATAATCTGCTTTCGCCGTTTTTTCGTCGTATTTGGTCTGCTCTATGAACCTCCACTTGCGGGCCATTTCCTCCTTTTCCGGATAAAAGCGAATCTCCCGCACCGGCTCAAGGCCAAAGTGTCTGACCTTGCCATATTGCACGTCTTCGCCGGTTACCATATCTGTGGTTTTAAGCTTCCCCGCCCTGGGTATGTTTAGCTTAAAAGTTCGGCCCGGCGTCAGCGAAATTTCACCGGTCAGCACTTTGCCGTCCGAAAAATAAACCGCTGCTCTTGCTCCCGGATGCTCGACCCTCGTCGATCGAGTATCGAGTATCGAGACGAGCAAGGCAAAAACCGAAAAGCCAAAAACACAAACCAACTGTATCACCTGCATATTATCTATCTTCCTGCTTTAAAACAAATTCATCTTGCGCCGCACTATCCATTCCAGCATAAGAATGATTAGAAACATCAGAAGGTATATGTACCTGTCCTGGACCAGCGGCATCTCCAGGCTGACAGCGTAATCCATAATCCTGCTTCTAAGTGTCTCAATCAGCTCTTCAAAGTCGGCCTCCCTAAAATACGCACCGCCGCCCCTCGTCGCCAGGTTGTCCAGAAACGCATGATCGACTTGGAGGTTAGCACCTTCATTCAGCCTTGGCCCCACTGCCAGTGTCTTTTCATAGGACTCTAATAGTTTTTCTCCCAGGTAGGCATGTACTTCAAACAGGTATTCCGCCCTCTCAGAAAAGACCATTTCCGCACTGAACGTATTTTCCCTGCCCATCACGGCTTCGACAGATACCGGCCTGGTAACCTGCTCATCAGAGGCCCCAGCGGCCTTCAAGGTTGCTTTCAAATGTAACTGTCCAGGGTTATATCGCCCGCCGACGCGAATCGTAGCACGGGCCTGTTCGCCTGGTCTATAGCCCTTTTTGTCCCACTTGACGCTGACAAAGCGCTGCCCTTCTTCCCACTGCGATAAGTTCCTGACCGCCTGTCGCCAGAAATGACCGTACGCTTGCCCGAGCACCTCAGAGCCGACAGTCCACTTCCACAGAGTGTTTGTCGCTATTGCCATTGTTTGTCCCTGTCCATAACGCTGAAGCGCGATCACCGGCACTGTCCTGTTGCCGACCGAAGCGTCCAGCAGGCTGATAGCTCCGCTCCTCAGAGGCCCATGTAGATTTATACTCTCGATAGTAGGGGCGGTTCGCGAACCGCCCCTACCAGCCGGCCAACGGCCGGTTTGATCAAGGCCGGCGCTGCCGGCCTGACCAATAAGTTCTGACGTTTCCGAAATAATACTGTGATTTACCGCTGACAACGGCACACTTACCGTAAACTGGCCCGTTTGCAGCTCCGGCTCAGCATCACTTATCTCCCACGGAAACAACGGCTCAATCACCGTCCCCGAATAACCGCCCCGACCGAAAGAATGCTCTCCTCCCAGAAAGATCACTGCTCCGCCCTCACGCACGTATTCTACCAGGGCCTGCAGTTGTTCTTCTTGCCACTGCCAAGCGGGCAGTGAGCCCACTATAACGCATCTATACAGCCCAAGGCCGGCCCCGCCGTCTTTGATCAAACCCGCTTCCGGCGGGCCGGCTTTGCTGGAAGGAAAGCCGGCTTCAAGATTCTCATCGCCTTCATGGCGACTGCCCTGCACAATAAATCGGTCATCGCTTATGCGAAACAGTGCCGTCAGTGCCACCAATGGGTCGCGGGCCAGCTCTTTGCGAATCATGCTGAAATCCCACCCCACCTGCTGAGCAAAAAGCAGTATAGGCAGAGCGGTCTTACGTATCTCTACTGGAAACGTCCTGGCGTTATTCAATTCTGACAGTTCTCCCTCAATCGTTTCAACCCGAACGCGATACTTTTTCGTTCCCAACCCAGCAGCGCTGGCTTGGGTCTGCCGAAAGCCGGTTTGCTCGAGGCCGGCACTGCCGGCCTGCACCCTGAATTTCACCCGTGCCTCGGCCCCTGCGAGGTCAACCACCTCAGCAGCTCGAACTTGCCAGCCGTCTGCGTTCTTCTCCTCCAGCCTGACTTTCACCTGCCCGGCCCTTGCGGCAAAATCACCGGAGACAGAGCGGACCACGATGTCAGCGGCCACTTCAAAATCGCTTTGCTCTTCCACAACCTCCGGTGCTTCGATCGTGGTTATCGCTATATCATTCCAGGTCTCCGGCTCACTGCCCACGCCGGTGATGTAAACCGGCACTTCGGGCAGTCTGACATCTTGTACCACTTCGTCGCCGCCGTCTGTAATCAGAATCACGCCCACGTAGCTGGACCGGTCAACGGCCGGTCCGGTCCAGGCCGGCGCTGTTGAGTCCAGCTTGTCTGCCATGGTAACCAGACACTTACCCAAATCGGTCTTTCGGACCCCTTCAGTAGGACCAAACGCGGCAAACTGCTTATCCTTCTCGGAATTGCCGGCGTCAGCCCTGCTCTTACTGCGCTTACTTAGCTCGCGCACCTCCAGGTCGAATTCCAGGGCATCAATATCAATGTAAGAAGATTCCAGTCCCTGCGTGAGCTCTTCCACCAGGCCGGCAGCTCGCTGGGCCCGTGTGCTTTTGGATTCGTCCTCGACCTCCATGGAAGATGATGTGTCGACCAGGACGACAACCTTTTTATTTTTTCCCGGCCTTTGCATCACGCTCCATACCGGGTCAAAATAGGCCAAAATCAGCAGCAGCACTATCAGCACCTTGGGTACCAGCAGCATTACGGCTTGTTTGGCTGGATGCTGTCTTCGCAGTCGCCGATATAGAATAATCAGCCAAACCACCAGGCCCAGAATCAAGCCCGCCCCCAAGACCGGGTTAAGATGTGTCTGCCACCGAAGTGCTCCCATTAGCCTGCCCTCCAGCCCGTAATCTTATCTGCAGGTGATTTGCCAATGATCCTCATTACCTTACGGCTCAGTCTGTTAACCGGAGCCACTGGCACTGTTTCGGCTTCTGATATTCTCTCTTCGGCAGTGCTTTGCCCGGCCCGCCGAAGGCGGGCATGATCAAGGCCGGCGCTGCCGGCCCGGGACGGCTTGTGGCTGCCCAGCCAGCCCTCTGCCAACAGCGCCAGCGTTGCCAGCAGAAGCAGAAATAAATACGACTCTATTGCTCTTGCCTGGCCCTTATGGTGTTGTCCGAAGTCTTCGGCCTCATCGTAGGGCAATATCTTATGTGCCATCTGACCTATAATCGGAACTTGCGAACCTTCGACAAATTTCTCTAATCCTTCTTTTTCTGATGCACGCACTGATATACAGTATTTGTCATCATCTGTCCTGACCAGGTACACCCCGGCTCGGGGAAAGGCTGGGATTTCTTGCCCTTTGCCTTTCCAGTCCATCGGATCACCCACCAGGGAAAGAATCTCAACCTCACTACCTTCGGCCATGATACCGCGCGGACGCTCACCGGCCACCAGTGATAATGTTCGCTGCCCTTCGGACGAGCCCCCCCCTACCGCCATGCGCTGGGTCATCACTACCAGCAACCCCGTAAGAGGCAGCGTATTCCACTGCGGAGCGAAAGCTGTGCCGCTGACGTAAATATTGCCCTGGCCCAGTTTTCTATGTGCAATTACTACTCTTTCGGAATCAACTCCCAAAAGTGGCGTGAACTCGCCGGCCAATACCAGCGGATGAAACACGTACGCGCTGACGGGTTCCAGCTTCGAACCTGCTGATGCATCGCGGATTCGATGCCAGAAGGTGGTTCTATCATCCAATACTTCCAAGCCGGCACCCCGCGGGTACACCTCACGGGCCTTTATGCCCGCACCGAGCCAGTCCGGGAGCTGTTCAGAAACGACTCTTCGCCCAGGTTTAACCGATGGAACGACCAGAAGATTGCCACCGGCTTCTACGTACTCCCGCAGCGGTACCGAGCTTTCTCCCATAAGTTGCAATCCCGTCCAGGTCATAACAATCATAATTGGTTTTTCCTCGGCAGCCGTTTGGCTCAACTGACCGGGCAAGCGGAACTCCGCAACCATACCGGTAAACTGCCCTTGGCCCGAAGGCGACAGGGCCACCGGCAGCACGCCGAACTCCTCCGGCGTGCCCCAAAACATGATTGTTGCCGTCTCTTCGCAGAATATTCCCACCCCCGCTTCATTGTCCGCCGAGAAGCCATCGCCTTCGATCCAGACCTTAATCCAGTGGTACCCATTCTCGTCCGGTTTTGTTTCCACTTCTACTGTCTCGGTCCTACCCCGCGCCAGCGTCACGTTCTCCGTATTTTTGCTGTCCTGGCTGTCAATAGAGTTGAGACGGATATTGGCGACAGTATCCGAGGTGTTCTGCAGCACCAAGCCGATTGAATAAGTGTGTTTAGGCAGAATCCTTTCCTCGGGCAATTGTATCGCCGTTATCGCCACGTTAGCTTCGTCCTGGATTTCAGGTTCGATCTTATGAACGTAAACTGTTATCGGCGCCTCACCCGCTTCAAGGCGCTCTGAGACTGTCCCCCACTCGGTCTGCTGTAGGTCGCTGAACACATGCACAGCCCCGCCGCCCGCAGAGCTCGCACGAAGAAGTCCAAAAGCCCGCGCCAGCGCACGGCCGGCATCTCCTGTCGCCTGCGTAGGCCTGATTCTATCAAGTAAGGCTAAAAGAGACTCCTTGTCGGAAGTTAGCGAGTCGCCGACCAGCGCCGGGTTTCGATCTGACCGGCCCTCGGCTGGCTCTACCGCCGGGTCATCGACCAGCAACACCACCGCTGCTTCCGAGCCGTCTTCCAGTGTGGAAATAAGTCTTCTGGCAGATGTCACCGCACATTGGAGCTTTGTCTTATCGTTATCATAACCGGCCCCGTCGCTCATTGACCCGGAGTTGTCCACTACCGCCACCACCGAAATCTTGCCGCCCAGCCCCCCCGAGCTTTGAAATATCGGGCGTGACAACGCCAGCAGTATGAATGCAATCAACAAAATCCGCATCAGAAGCAGCAGCCATTGCCGGATTTTGCGATGCGAGTTCAGCTTTGGATCCGTCCGGTGAAAGAACATCAGCGTCGAGAATACCACCGTGCGTTTTTTTTGCTTGAGAACAAAGTGAAAAACGATGGGCAGCCCCGCTAACGGTAGAAGATAAAGAAAGATGGGAGCGGGAAAAATCATGCCATTCTACTCCTCTGCAAAATGACGTCTATTACCTCCGTCCTGGTCTCTGCCAGGATATATTCGGCCCGGATTTTTTGACAGCCGCTTCGCAGCTCGTCGAGATAAAGACGTAGCTGCTCAAGGTAAGCATCCCGTATCTGTCTAAAATCCACCGTTATCTTCTCTTTCGTCTCCAGCGAGGCAACATCCACCAGTCCCGTCATCGACATGCTAATCTCTGCCGGGTCCAAAACGTGAAACAGTGTAATCTGTTTGCCGTCATAGTGGAGGTGGTTTATGCCCTGCAGTATGCTTTCGGGTTCTTCCAGCAGGTCGGAAATGACAATCACGAATGCTCTGCCCTTGATCAGTTCGGCCGCGCTGTGCAGCGCCGCCTCGATATTGCCCGCCGAAGGCCGGGTTGATTCCGACCCGGCTGCGCTGGAATTCGCCGGCTCGATTTTTTCGAGGCCCAGCAGCATTGGCTTAAGCCCCACGAAGCTCCCGGACGGTTCATAGTACTTGCGGACCCGGTCATCGAACGTAATCAGCGAAACCATATCTCCCTGCCGCACCATCAGATACATCAGCGCCGCCGCCAGATAGCAGGCGTATTCACTCTTTTGCAGCGGCCCATCCTGCTTGTATTTCATACTGCCGGATATATCGAGCATAATGTAACAGCGGATACTTACATCTTCATGGAACCGCCGGATAACGTACCGGTCGCTTCGGGCGTAAACCGGCCAGTCAATCCGCGCAATCGGATCGCCCGGCACATATTCGCGGTACTCAGCGAATTCCACAGAGGACCCGAACGCAGGCGACCTGTGCAGTCCCTGGCGGCTGCCGTCCATCGGCCGATGCACAGCTATTCCAACTCCGCGCAGACGCTCGGCCATTTGCGACGGAAGATACTTATAGCCGACCCCCGCCGAGGGCGGGCCCGCCACCGACCCGGCTCCGCTCCCCTGACCTGCCGATTCAGTCATACACACCTCCGGTTAACAGAAGTCAGAGGTCAGAAATCAGAAATCTGTCATCTGTCTTCTGTCCTCTATCATCTGTCTTCTGTCCTCTGTCCTCTGTCCTCTGTCCTCTGTCCTCTGTTCTTCCTACTCTGACTCACCCACCGCATCCAGCAGTTTTTTGATCACTGCATCGGTATCGAGTCCTTCGCTGGCCGCGGCGAAGTTGAGAATCATCCTGTGACGCAGCACCGGCAAGGCAAATTCTCGGATATCATCGCATGAGACATTGAAGCGGCCGTTCAGGACCACATGCGCCTTAGCCGCCAGTATCAGCGATTGCCCGGCACGAGGTCCGCAGCCGTATCGCACAAACTTATTGACAAACTCAGGAGCCTCATCGCGCTGTGGTCGCGTTGCGCGGCACAGTCGGGCCGCATATTTAGCCACATACTCGCTGACCGGAACCTGCCGGACCAAATCCTGGTACCTCGTGACCGATTTAGCGTCGAGGACGCCGTCGAGCACCTCCCCATCGCGACCGGTAGTCGACAACAGAATTTGCTGCTCTTCCGGCAGGTTGGGATAGTCAACCTTTATAAGCAGAATGAACCGGTCTAACTGTGCTTCCGGAAGCGGATAGGTGCCTTCCAACTCTAAGGGATTTTGCGTTGCCAGCACTAAAAAAGGTTCAGGCAGCGTGTGGGTACGACCTGATTCGGTCACTGTACGCTCCTGCATTGCTTCCAGCAGCGCCGCCTGCGTCTTCGGCGGAGTACGGTTGATCTCGTCGGCCAAAAGTACATTCGTAAAGATCGGCCCTCTGTGGAAAACAAACCGTCGCTGCCGAGTTTTCGGGTCGCTTTGTAGAATGTTCGTCCCGGTAATATCGGTGGGCATAAGGTCAGGCGTGAACTGAATCCGCTTGAAATCGAGCAGCATCGTCTGCGCCAGGCTGTACACCATCATAGTTTTTGCCAGTCCGGGCACCCCCATCAGCACACAATGGCCCCGGGCAAAAAACGCGGTGAGGATCTGATCCAGCACCTTTTTTTGCCCGACAATGGCTTTGCCCACTTCAGCGAGGATATTAGCTTTGGCCTGTGCCAGCGATTCAACCGCCGCGACGGTCCCGCTTGACCCTGAAGCGGTTCTCACCAATGGAGCTGTGGACCCGCTTTCGTCGACAATCTGCCCGGATGCCACATCAAATTTGCATCCGCATTTGCAGCGAGCCCGCCGAAGGCGGGTTTGATCCGACCCGGCGCTGCCGGGCTGCCCGGGCGAAACATTGCTGACCTGATACATTCTTCCACATTCCGGACAGCTTACAGTGGACCTCTTATCTGCCATACAATACCCTCCGCTACTACTCTGCGTAGTAGCTACGCTACGTAGCACGAGTCTAATGAGTCATAACGTACGTAATAATGTTCATACCTAACTGCTGGGCCCCGATCGAGTCATAGCCCCTTATTAGCGGATAGTAGGCCTCCAGCCAGCCGGCTTCAAGGTCGTAGGGACTGTAGAGAACTCTCAGGTCACCGTCGATTGTCACGCCCAATAGGTAGGGCCGATTCTTAAGTTCCGGTTTGTTTTTCGCCAGCACGGGCGAATACGTCACCTGCCTGATTGAGACAAAACTGTTGTAGAGATTATGATTTGCCGCGATAGGCTCCAGTTTCGCCTCGGGCACAATCTTTGCCAGCTCCCGCCGCACCGCTCTGTCAAACGTACTCAACCCCATACCGTTGTTTATCAAGAGCACGCCTCGGTAATCAAGGTGACGCCGCAGAGCAGTAACTGCCTCCGGAGAAAACGAGAAATCGTCCATACCTGTCATGTACAGAAACGGATACGAGGAAAGGTCGTCCTCTTCCGGGTCCACCGCCACGCGTTTTAGGTTGACGCGAACAGCACTGTGCCTCCGCAGCTTCGTCAGCAGTGCCGTTGCTCCCCCGGGATGCACGTTCCACACTCCGTCGTGCTTGATCTGGGCAAAGACAAATTCGTCTGTAGGTCTTTTCTCGTCCGCCAGGCCGAAAACTTCCGGCTGACCCTCCAAAAGTCCCACCTCGGCGTAGCCTACAATGTATGCCGCCAGGTTAAGGCCAATTTGATTGGCACTTTTTATGTCGTAATAAGCTGCCTGCCGCAGTCCGCTGAGCCTTCGTATATCACGGTTCCATCCGCAGCCTAACCCGTATTTCGAAACCAGCACACCGACCCGGCTGCCGACGTAGATACCCTCCATAAACGGCTTGGTGCCGCCGGCGCCGGCCTTGATCATGCTCCCCTTCGACGCACGGTCTTTTGGATAAATCAGCTTCGCCACATCCACAAGCATATGATAGAGCGGATGATCTGCCGGAAGCACCCGGAACCGACATTCCGGAAACGCCTCCAGGAAAATCTTCTTGGCCGATTCATAAAAGTAAGGCGAGCCCGCAATCGAATCGCAGATAACCATACCACCATTCAATACGTATTCACGCAGCGCCTGGATATGCGTCTGGCTAAGCCTCAGCGTCCGCCCTCCGCTGAATAGTAGTGCCGGCAGCTTCTTCGGGTCGAAGTGAAAATCGTTAAGGTTGACATTCTGCCAGTGATATGCCAAATCCATCGTCCGGCCGTTTCCCACGAACTTTTCCATGTCCGTAGGACACAGATTCCAGTCGGCAATCTCCGTCTTCTGGCCGCCTGAGTCCACAAAAGAGGCCGATTCACCCCATATTACCTTGCCTACCAGGTAGTCTGGCTGCGGCGGCTTCTTGCGTTCGGTACGCCGCAAAGGTGTAGCCGGCAACGGCAGCGGCGCCAGCGCCTCGGCCGCGCTGATGTTCTTGCGCGGCGCCTTTGGAGTTGTCTTGTTGCCTAAATAGACGAACCAGTCGTTTTCCTTGCCCTGGGCCGGCACAGACGCCACGAACATGGTCACAATTAACACACAGATCGCTCTTTTTGTTCTCATTGCATTTGCCTTAGCCGCAAAATTATCGGTTTTGCCGGCCTGAACAATTATATTTACCTGCACCCATGGTACCGCAGGTACGCCTAATCGAGTCAGAGTTAAAAATAATGGAGTGTACCCTTTGCAGTTGCACAATCCACCTGATTATACACTATTTTCAACGAAAATTCAAACCATATATATGTCGGCCTTAAAAAATTTAAGGCCTATATATTGTTATAGATTATTGCTAAAAAAGGACTTAGGGAAAAATGTTACAACTCCCGTCGAAGGCGGACACGGGCCAGGCCGGCGCTGCCGGCCTCAGGGGCTCCAAACGCGTTTTTTTTGCGTTTGGGAACGCTTAGCAGACCGTTCGTACCGTTTGAATATCTCTCCTATTCCCGCAGTTTTCGCATCGTTGTTGTGGACGACGACGCGGTAGCGCAGAGTAAGCGTTTGGCCCTTGGGCAGTTCCAGACGCTCGTCTTTGAGCCAGAACATCGGCGTCGGCGAGAAGAAGCCATAATCGCGAGTGAACCATTTGCTCGGGAACCAGCGGTTGTCCGGATGCTGCAGAATAGCGATGCCCTCGGTAACGCCGTCTCGCGTCCCTGAGTAGTCGCACCACGGCGAGGCCACGCCCCACGTGCCTTTTTCGCCGGTTTTGCCCTCAGCGTTTATCAGCGTGTTGCCGGCCTTGACGCTCAGCTCAGGTACGACGCGGGCAGCAAACAGCGCATGGTTCGTCTTAAGAATTTCGACGTCTGTCAAAGGTTCCAACGAAATTTCGAAATCAATAAAGCGCAGAGCTTCACTCGGCGCCGTAATAACGACACGGCGCAGATCAAGGATGACCGGCTCGTTTGCGCCTCTGCGCCAGAGGCATTTGTCGGTAAAAATGACGCGCTTTCCCGAGGCCTCGATGAGCTTCGGGCCCTGCGAGACAATCTGCCCATGTTCGTTGCTTTCCTGCCAGTAGTTGCCGCCGTTGACACGATCGCAGCCGAAGAACAACGAATGATGGTGCGGATACGGCTGTGATGTTTCGGTAGTGACGGACTTGCCCGATGCCGGCCCATTCACCGGCCAGAAATACGGATATTTCTGCGATTTGCCGAACTTATAGCACGTGAACAGCTCGCCGTTGATGGTAACTACGACCTTATCCTTCTCGAATTTGGCCGCTACCTGCTGCGAAGCTGCTTGAGCATAGGTACTCGATTGTGTCGATATCAGAATATTGCACCCAGCAACGAACACATAAACTGAAATGATTTTCCTCAACAAATTCATACTCAGTCTTTTTAATAATCAATTCTAAAGCTGCCATGGGCTGCGCATCGCCCTTGAGAGCATCCGGTTCGCCTCATCATTGTTGTTGAACTGTTCTATTTCCGGGTCCCATTTTAGCTTTTGGCCAAGCCGCATTGCGATTTCACCCAGCAGACAGATACTGCACGAGCGGTGGCCGACTTCGACGAGGACCGCGGTTTCTGCCCGCGATTTGATACACTCAAGAAAATTCGCTTTGTGGTTATTGCTTTTGTAGAGATGGATTTCGTTTGGACCGATAGTCGAGCTCAACAGTGACTTCGGCTGCGCGTCAATCTCTCCGCGCTTAATATACACCCAGCCTTGCGTTCCCTCGAAAAGAATCCCTTGTTTGTTCTTTTCGTTGTCCGCGCAGATGACCTTGACCCCGTTGGCATACGTGTACTCGATACGGAACGTTCCGTGTACGTCCCATAGTCCATCTTTTGGGTATTCCGCCTGGCCTTCAATCTCGACAGGGCCGGTGTATTCTGTCCCCATCCCCCACTGTGCGATGTCGTTGTGGTGGCTGCCCCAGCCCGTAATCATACCGGCGCCATAGTCTGCGATACGCAGCCATCCCGGCCGGCCATAGCCGTCTTGAGGATGGACACGTTTTTCGGTATAGGCGGCCCAGGGCGCAGGACCCAGCCACATGTCGTAATCAAGCTGCTCGGGGACCGGCATAGGCGGCTGCGGCCCCGTCGACGGATCGACCCCAAAGCCAACTTTCACGGTGTGCAGCTTACCAATCCGCCCGTTGCGGACCAGCTCACAGGCAAAGCGAAACCTCGAATCGCTGCGCTGCTGACTTCCGACCTGAAAGACACGCCCGTAGCGGCGAACCGTATCGCTTAACACTCGTCCCTCCTTAATGGTCAACGTCAGCGGCTTCTGCAAAAATATGTCCTTGCCGGCCTTGGCTGCGGCAATGGCGGGCAGCGCATGCCAGTGATCAGGCGTGGCTATCAGCACCGCGTCAATATCATCTCGTGCGAGAAGATTTCTGAAATCTTTGTACGTCGCACAGCCCTTATAGGTTCCAGTCGTGCTCTGCCTGCTGTAATGTGTTTCGACAAGCCCCCTGGCGTGCTTGACCCTTTTGGAATCGACATCGCATACAGCGATGACCTGGGCTTGCTTAAATCCCAGGACCTCTTTCATATCGCCGAGCCCCATGCGTCCGACGCCGATACAGCCGACCAGGATGCGATTGCCCGGTGCCTCGGCGCCAAACACGCAAGCCGGTACGATTGTCGCCGCCGCCGCAGAGCATTTCAGAAACTCCCGCCGGGTTAGCCTGTTCGTCTTTTTAGTTCCTCGGCTTTTCAGCATTTTTCCTCTGCCTTTCTCGATGCAAAACCTAAAACTTTGGTATTTAGTCTGTGAAATATTATTTTACCAAATACGCTGTCCATTCGCAACGCGAATTTACTTGTATCTAAAAGACATTTGTGTTATCTTTAGCTCGAACGTAAACAGCAGGGTGTTAATATTAAAAAAGGAGAAAATACAGATGACAGAAAAAGAACAGACCAGAAGACAGTTTCTACAGGTAGCCGGTATAGGAGCGGCGGCCTCGCTGGCCGGTGCGAGCAGCTGTTCGACACAGGTTCGCGGTTCCGCTTCGCGTCGACAGGGCAAAACGCCGTTTGAATTAGGCTTGGCCTCCTATACCTTGAGAAAATTCAAACTGGATGAAACGCTGGCGATGACCCGGCGGCTTGACTTGAAGTACATTTGTTTCAAGAGTTTTCACCTGGAGCTGGACAGCACACAGGCCGAAATCGAAGCGGCAGTGGCAAAAGTCAAGGAAGCGGGCCTGACGCTTTACGGCGGCGGAGTGATTTCTATGAAAACCGAACCTGACGTGCATCGTGCCTTTGATTATGCCAAAGCCGCCGGAATGAAGGTCATAATCGGTGTGCCGGCACCCGAGCTGCTGCCGCTGGTAAATAGAAAGGTCAAACAATACGATATCAAGGTGGCTATTCACAATCACGGGCCGACAGACAAGATTTATCCGACGCCGGGGAGTGCTTACGAAAAAATAAAGCATCTGGACAAGCGGATTGGACTTTGCAACGACATCGGACACACCCAGCGGGCAGGTGTGGACCCGTCGGTCTCGGCCAAGAAGTATGCAGACCGGTTGCTGGACGTGCACATAAAGGATGTCTCAGCAGCGGCCGCTGAGGGACATGGAGTGGAAATCGGACGAGGGGTGATTGACATTCCCAAGTTCTTAAAGACGCTGTTAAAGATAAAATATTCCGGTATCGTATCGTTCGAATACGAAAAGGACGCCGAAGACCCGCTGGCGGGCCTGGCCGAGTCGGTCGGTTACGTCAGAGGAGTGCTCGCAGCTATTTCGTAACCCGTACTCCGTGGCTCCAAGCCATTGAGTCGGTCTTTGGTGGATTAACCGAGCCTTACAGGTTTTTGCTCTTTGGCGGACTTATATACTGCCAGTATAATTTCCACCGCTTTGCGCGCCTCGGCTCCATCAATCCAAAAATCTTCGCCGCTTTCGAGAGCATCTATAAAGGCCTTGAAATTGCGTGTGTGATTTTCATGTGTGATGGCAGCCGGGTCAGCCACGCCGCCTCCGCCTGTGATCTCGCCGAATTTCTTTCGGATTTGTTCATCTTCCGGTTTTTCGTCGGCGAACTGCCAGAGGGTAATACTGTTTTCCACATTTATGATTGTGCCTTTTGTGCCAGTAATTTCAAATCGTCTGAATTGTCCCGGATACGAGCCGGTGGTGCCGTAGATAACTCCCAATGCGCTGGTGGTATAGCGCAGCACCGCGACCGCGGTATCTTCTGTTTCAATCTGAGGATGTCCCAGTTTCGCGGTGAATGCCTGCAGAGACTCAATCGGCGGCATTACATCACACAGCATATCAACCATGTGAATGGACTGGTTCATCAGCGCACCGCCGCCGTCAAGTTTCCACGTGCCGTGCCAGGAGTCCTTGTAATATTCATCGGTGCGCCACCAGGGAACATATATGCCGGCGTAGGTAATTACGCCGAGGCGTCCGGAGTTTATCGCTTCTCTGATAGGCACAATCATATCGTTAAATCGGTACGGAAATATGCCACCCAGACGAGTACCTCTCTTTTCGTGGGCCTCTATCATAGCGTCAATTCGCTCCAGAGTAACCTCCAGAGGTTTTTCGCATATTACGTGTTTGCCGGCCTCGGCTGCGGCAATGGTCGGCTCCAGATGGAAGCCGCTTGGTGTGGCGATGGTGACAATATCTATCTCTTTGACCTTCAGCATCTCTTCATAGCTTCCGAAAGCCTTGGCCTCGTATTTATCCGCTAATTTTTCAGCCCTATCTGGAATCTTGTCACAACAAGCTATGAACTTTGTGTTGGGAATATCGCCCAAGGCTCTTGCGTGAAAATCCGCGATTAATCCGGCACCCACTATTCCAAAGTTCCAGGTTTTCATATTTGTTTTCCTTTCCGTATAAAGTTAATCACAAGCCAGGCCAACATCGGCCGCAATATTTCTCACCGCTGCAATCGCCTTTGAAAAAAGTTCAGGCCCGGTGGAGCCCCCAAACTGACCGCCGGCCTGCAGGTGCGGCTCCATCGTAAGACAGCCGTCATAGTCCATCGCCGCAAGCTCGGCGAGCAGATCCTTAATCTGGCCGTCACCTTCGCCCGGTATGCTGCCAACGTCTTGTGCCCCGAGCTTCCAGTCTTTGATATGAATGTGGACAACGTAGGGCTTCATCACAGGCCAGCACCTTTTGACATTGTCTGTAATCTTTTCTCCCCAGACGAAATTGGCCGGGTCATATACCAGCCGCAGTCTCGGCGAATCGATTGTCTTTATAATGTCAACGCACTGCTCAGCGGTATGGCCGTAAATATTAGCTTCATTTTCATGGACCATGGTAACGTCAACGTCCTTTAGCACCTCGACCTTGGCAGCCATTCTCTCCATCACCTGGTCGCGATAGTCGTCGATATTCTCACCTTCCGGAGCGTAGTAACTGAACATTCGTATGTACGGCGTTTCAAAGAGCAACGCCAGCTCGACCGCGTGTTTGAACTTGTCAAGATGCGGCTCGAAAGGCTCGTCAAGCCTTACCTTGCCTATTGGTGAGCCGATAGCGCTTACTTTCAGGCCGTGGTCTTGTATCATCTTTTTCGCCTCGTTCAACTTGTCCTTCGCCAGGTCCATTATATTTGCCTTACTAATAAAGCGAGGCTCAATATAACCCACACGTTCGGCGGCAAGATACTTGACCTGCTCTAAAAAGTCGTCGACTACCTCATCTGCAAATGCACTTAATTTCGCCATTTTCAATTACTCCCTAATACGGACAAAACAGTTCAATAAACCAATTTCACTTTTCGAAATGCGCTGCCAAATCGGGCAGCTCTCTCTTAATTTCACTTAACCTGTAACCAAAACCCGGCCCACTTAATGTTGACAAATCAACCCGGCCGTTGCGCCGCTTATAAAGCCCCGGATGTACCGCCTCCTCCGGCGCCGAAGCTGCCGGGTAAAACTGCATCGAATTGGTCTCTACCCCCATAATCGTTCCCGCATACGCCGCCAGAAGAACGTGGGGTATCTGTGCCAGCATCGGATTAGTCAAATCCTGCACCATCAGCGTCATCCCGTGCGCCTTGGCCCAGCACAAACTCAATAATGCGCCGGTTTGAGTCTTGCAGGTTTTCAACGCCACTCCGGTCCAGCCTAACCTCCGCCCGAGCCTTATCAATTTCCAGTCGTGAGCACTTTCATCCATAAACAGCGGCTTGCGCGCCGATACGCTGTGAACATCAATCTGGTTTTCTTCCAGGTCGTATGGAAACGGCTGCTCCACATAGAGAATCATCTGGTAGATTCGAGGATGTTCTGCCATCAACCGGTCCAGAATGTCGCTCACATACGCAGGGTCGGTAACCGTGCAGTTGAAATCGCTGGTCAACCATAGAGCGTTATTCTCGAGCGCAATTTCGCCGACTCTAATCAATCGTTCGTAATCCCACGACGAATCGTTGCCGCGCAGTTTCACTTTCAGGCACGTCAGACCATCACGTTTTACCCAATCCGGCAACAAGACCGGGTAGCCGTCGTCCGGCTCTGTTCCCGTCAGTTCGGATGCGTCGAGCAAATCCTTGCCGCCTACGAGGTGCCAGGCGGGCAGGTTCTTGGGCGACGGGAAATCGAGAAAATCTGATACGTATTTGCCGGCAAACGAGACGTCGCATCCTTCGGCGGGTTTAAGCAAGGCGGACAAATCAGTATTCATAAATTCGGCGTTGTAGGTCGAGTATACATCCCGGCTGAGAAGCTGACCATACGCATCGTGCAAGGCAACATCAAAAGCCGAACAACAAACCAGGGCCGCCAGATGCGGCATCGGCTCTGCCTGCCGGCCCCGCTGGTCGTTGAGCTGCTCCAGAAGCCCGGGCAATACTGATTCGATAAAATCGCTGCCTAATTCGATGGGATGGCCCTGCCGGTCGAACTGTGCCCATGCCTCGGCAAGCATACGGCAGAAAAGCTGCATCGCGTCGCATCTTTCCTGATATCCCAGACTGCTGGGCCAGGCCCACTGGACGCTCAGCGGAGTTTCGCCCCATCCCTGTGCCTTTCGCCCCTGTTTGTTTGCCACCGTCATGCAGGCACGCGCACAAATAACAGAGGTCAACGTTTCAGGCCCAAACTTCAGCGGAACTCTTGTTTCCACCGGAATAAAGTATAAATCCACAGATACCGGACTAATATCAGTTGTTTTTTGATTCTTTCCTTTTACCATATTCCTTGACGTCCAAATCCTATTGATGATTAATATTAGGAGAGTTATAACTTATGTCCAACTATTGTCAACCCTTAGTGATGATATTATTGTGACTTCGATCATTGATGATCTCCCAATAGTAAGCGGGCAAAGTAGCGCTCTTAAGGAAAAAGAGTTGAAATCAAAGACTTGATCAACTGTTGGACAAAGAAAAGAACCTTAATGGATTTGAAAAAAGAACCGTCAGATGAGAAACCTATGGCCGAAAAGCCAGCCTTATCAACGCTGGTACTATTCTTGTCATACATAACCGATCTGGTATTTGCGGCTCTCGTTTTCATCGTTTTTCTTTTAGCCACGTGGGGTTTGCACTATTGTGGTGATGCTCTGGATAAGCTAAGTATTAATTTCGTACTATTAAGATTCTTCGAATTAACACTCATACCGTGCGGCACACTTTTGTGTGCCATTTTCGTTTTAGAGTGAGTTTTAACTTAATCTTAAAACTAAAGAGTCAGCTTCAAGAACTATTATAGATTAAGGAACTTTGTGAGATGAGAAAGTTTTTTCAGACACTGTGCAAACACAAACTATGCATGTCCATCGGCATTATGATTATTATCATTATGTTTCTTTCATATGTGAGTATCTCGGTAGGTAATTTGGTGTCGCATAATGCTTGCGATGTATCTATGCTTGGATCTGAGATGCTTTGTGAATCGGGGCCCGATTTTAAAAGTGCATCAGAAGACAACATAAAAATGGTGGAAACATATACCAATCGCATGGAAGACAAGTATCTTGCCGGAATTCTGAGAGTTTTTTGTAAAGAATATAGCCCCATGAAAGGTTTTGAAAAAGCATTGAAAACTCTTAAAAAAGCCAAAGACAGCAGCCAGGAAGAGTGTGCAAAAGCTATATGGTTAGCTGGTGAGCAAGTCGAGCAATATCGTATGAAGGCAGAAACCTTCCCAAACCTTGTTCAGTTAGTTTTGCATAAATATCAGAAAGTATCTGATGAATTAGTGAAAGATATTAAAATAGCGCTTGACGAGTCCAAAAAATCATTGGAGCGGTTTAAGAAAAACCCAACTTTGGAAAATGCTGTGTATTCATGTGAGGATGACAGGTGGACAATGCTTTTGTTGTTCCTGGCCCGGGCAGGCTACAATAGTGGTCACAGTAAGCTTTTTGACGACTTCCAAAAGATAGTGAAAGCAGCAAAAGAGAGCAAAGAAAACATAGTTGTCAGACTCCCAAAAGATGATCCGCGGAAAGAATTCCTCACAATAATCTCTGATAGCGAGCAACGCCGACTAAAGATCTTGGAAGCCATGCAGGCTAATGATATGTATACAGCTCTCGAGCTGAATGAAATTCTTGATAGAAATCGATTTGTAAATAATTAAATGCACTATGTGTGGAACAAGTCACATAAAATATCTATTTTTTGGCTAAAAACAAATAAAAATGGCGTTGACAAAAAAAAGATTGCCAACGCCAAAAAAATAGAAAAGTGCTTACCCCGATATTCTTATTACAATATTACATATAAGTTTTCACGTTGTAAAATTTTTTTGAGAAAATTTAAGGAAAAATCATGAGAATCGCGTTTTTTTGCTCAAAAAACGCGATTTGTTTGAGAAAAATTTTTAGCTTTTTTTCGCATTTGTATTGACAACTGTTTTTTGCAGGAATATGTTGTAAGATGTCGAAAGTAATAAAATGTTAGGGCGTGCGCAATAGTACGGTTTGATGCCAACGCCGAAAAAGTAGAAAAGTGACAATCGCATCTCTCTCTCTATTGCTACTCCCCTTTTTGGATTTACCAAATAGAGGATGTGTATAATGGAAAAGGAAAATTCTCTAAATGAAGAACAACTCCACAAACCCAATGAGTGTAAACAACTGGAACATCACAATCTCGAACCTAAGATGATCAATGGTTGTGAGTTTGATGGCACTATACAGTCACACCATAGAAGTGTCACGCTGAAGGTTTATGAAAGGGATGTTTTGGTTAAGGGGACTGTCATGTCTGACCGAAAAAAACAACCTAGGTTGATTCGGTTGTTGGTCGAAGGATTGAAGTGGTTCCGAGGAAGGATCTTCAAAAAGTCTGAATAGAAGTATTCTGGCGGCTGATGTAATATAGGAAACAGATCCAAAACTTCGCAGATGCAAGCGTAGAACGCGCAAAGATGCCGCGAAAATATGTAGAACATATGGAGCAGAGGTATCTTTCTTTTATTGTGGGATTATTATATCTGGAACTTAGCCCAAAGAAGCAGTTCAGACTGACCGATTCTACAGCATATTCCGTCTTAATTTCTTCTTAAACGAGGCCTTGCGAGGTTGGTCGGTTCCAGTTATATTGACCTGTTCTGTTGGCCCGAATCTGCGACCTGAAAAGACATCTTTTTGTGTTGCTTTGTTGGCCCAAGTTTCTATAATCTTGAAAGGTTGCTTTTGCAGGAGGCATTACTTCTTCTGAACAAGATACATTTATAAACGGTTAAGAATTTTAACTTTAGCGCGCGAACATTTTAGTGAAAGGAGCATAGGTATGAAACTCAACCGAAAATTGAAGATGGGAATGGTTGGTGGCGGGCCGGGAGCGTTTATAGGTGAGGTACACCGCAAGGCATCTCGCATGGACGGCGGCATCGAGCTTGTCGCCGGGGCGTTTGATATTAACCCGCGCAAATCAAAGCAAATGGGACGGGAGCTGGGCCTCAATCCCAGGCGGGTCTACGGCACTTACAACCAGATGATCGAGCGAGAGCTTAACTTAGCCGAGGGCGAGAGGATCGATTTCGTCTCAATTACTACGCCGAACAACTGGCACTTTCCTATTGCCAGGGATTTTCTCAATGCCGGCTTCCACGTGATGTGCGAAAAACCAATGACGATTAGCGCCAAAGAGGCCAAAGACTTGCGAAAACTTGTCAAGAAGTCCCGCAGAGTGTTCGGACTCATGCACAATTACACCGGTTATCCGATGGTCAAGCTGGCTCGCGATATGGTGCGCTCCGGCGAGATGGGTAAGATTCGCAAGATTGTCGTACAGTATCCGCAGGGCTGGCTGTCTACCCCTCTGGAAAGAACGGGCCAGATGCAGGCCGCATGGCGGACCGACCCGAGGCAAAGCGGCGGCGCCGGCTGTATGGGCGACATCGGCACGCACGCCGAGAATCTCTCCGAATACATAACGGGCTTGAAGATTACCCATGTATGCGCCGACCTGACGACTTTTGTCAAGGGCAGGCGGCTGGACGACGACGGCAACTGTCTGCTGCGTTTCAACAACGGCGCCAGGGGAGTCCTTCATGCCAGCCAGGTTTCCATCGGTGAGGAGAACAACCTGGTCATCTGGATTTATGGCGAAGAAAAAGGCCTGGAATGGCACCAGGAGCATCCTAACTACCTGTGCGTAAAGGTCCCCGATGGGCCGGTGCAGGTTTGGTGCCGTGGAAACAATTATGTCGGGGCGAAAAGCCCTGCGGCAGGTCGTGCAACACGCTTGCCGTCCGGCCATCCTGAAGCTTTCTTTGAGGCCTTCGCTAACACTTACTGCAACTTCGCTGATACTGTGCGTGCAAGATTGACCAGGACAAAACCGGACCCGCTGGCACGGGATTTTCCGGATGTTAACGATGGTCTGCGGGGTATGCTCTTTATTGAGACCGTTTTGGCCAGCACAAAGAGCAGGCAGAAATGGACCGCGTTCAAGAAAGCCTGAAAAAAAAACTTAAATTAGGAGTGCTAAAAATGAAATACCAACAAGAGATTTCCCCTCAGCGGGACAAGAAGATGTCTCGGCGTGATTTTGTGGCTTCCGCTGCGGCAGCAGCAGTGGCCATTTCAACGGCGAGCTCTACAGTGCGGGCGGCAAACCCGTCCAAAAAGTTCAGACTCAAGTATGCGCCGCGTTTTGGTATGTTTGAACAACACGCAGGCAAGGACCCGATCGACCAGCTCAAATTTATGGCCGACCAGGGCTTTTCGGCAATGTTTGATAACGGCCTGATGAAAAAGGACAAGGACTTGGTAGCTAAGATCGTCAGGGAAACGGACAGATTGGGGATGACCATCGGACCGTTCGTCTTACAAGGTATCGGTGGAAAGTCATTTGTCACAAACGACAGGGAAATACGCCGGAACATCATAAAGCAGGTCAAGGACGGAGTCGAGTTTGCCAAGCGCGCCAACGTCAAATGGGCACTCGTGGTGCCTGGCGCCTATGACCAGGCCCTGGAGTGGGACTATCAGACGGCCAACGTAATCGAGAACCTCAAGTATTGCGCCAAAGTATGCGAGCCGTCGGGGCTGGTGATAGTAATTGAGCCTCTCAACGCCTGGACAAATCATCCAGGGCTGTTTTTGACGAAGATTCCCCAGGCGTATCAGATTTGCAGGGCAGTGGGCAGCCCTTCCTGCAAGATTGTCAACGACCTGTATCACCAGCAGATCACCGAAGGCAACCTTATCCCCAATATCGATATGGCCTGGGATGAAATCGCCGCTTTTCATTTGGGCGATAACCCCGGCCGCAAGGAGCCAACAACCGGAGAGATCAATTACAAGAATATTTTTAAGCATCTCCATAAGAAAGGTTATCGAGGCGTCTTGTGTATGGAACATGGCAACAGCAAACGCGGCAAGGAAGGCGAGAGGGCCGTCATTGAAGCCTATCGGGCCTGTGACGATTTTTAGGCCGGTCGCTCTTATAGAGAATTTTGGAGGCGCGTGAACTAATTGAAAGCAATTTAATCGAAAGGGAACATTTATGAAGAAGAAAGCAGACGAAACAACAGGTCAGGTTTCTCGCAGAGATTTCATTAAGACATCGGCGGCGGCATCGCTCGCGGCTATGGGTGCGGGAACAAACCGCATCTTCGCCGCCGGCTCTGGCAAAATCCGCATCGCTCTGATCGGCTGTGGCGGCCGCGGCAATGGAGCTTTGAAAAACTGCACGGAGGCAGGCAAGCACATCGGCCGCGAGATAGAAGTCGTTGCGGTCGCCGACTGGTTCAAGTCCAAGGCCGAGAAAACCGGCGAAAGTCACGGCGTCCCGAAACGGCGATGCTTTAGCGGCGCCGACGCGTATGAGAAGCTCCTCAGGACCAACGCTGACGTCGTGCTGATGGCCACCTCGCCGAATTTCCGCCCGGTGCATTTCGAGGCAGCAATCAAAGCGGGCAAGAACGTATTCATGGAAAAGCCCGTTGCTGTCGACCCGCCGGGTGCCCGCAGAGTCATCAAGGCCGGCGAGCTGGCAAAACGCAAAGGCCTGGCCGTCGTCGCCGGCACACAGCGCCGTCACCAGGCAAAATATCTCCAGACTAAATATGCCGTTGAGCGCGGCGCAATCGGTAAGATCAGAGGCGGCTGTATCTGGTGGTGTGGTCGTATCCCCTGGATCCACCGACGCAAGCCCGAGTACACCGATGCCGACTACCTGGTGGACAACTGGCTCAATTTCGTCGAAATGTCAGGCGACCACATTGTCGAGCAGCACCTTCACAACCTCGACGTCGCCAACTGGTTCATTGGTCATCCGCCGATAAGAGCCATCGGCTTTGGTGGACGCGCTCGCCGAGAAACGGGCAACCAGTATGACCTCTTCAGCATCCAATACGACTATGCCGACGACCTTCACATACACAGCATGTGTCGGCAAGTCAGCAACTGCTGGAATAGAGTTGCCGAGCACTTTGTCGGCAGCAGAGGTTCGACTTTCGGTGACGGCAGCTCGATGGAGTCCCGCAAGAACGTCGACGTACCGGACTTCCCCGAGCACGGAGGTCCTTATGTGCAGGAGCATATCGACCTGCTTAACAGTATTCTCGAGGGCAAGCCTCTCAACGAGACCCGCAACGTTGCCGAATCTACGATGACCGCGATCATGGGCCGAATCTCTGCTTATACCGGCCAGGCGATAAGATGGTCGGACGTGGCCGAGAACGAAAAGTCTCAGTGGTACAACTTTACTCTCAAGCCGACCGCTGAAGACTTCGAGACCGGTAACGCGGTGGCGCCCCCGGACGATGTTATTCCGATACCGGGTTCGCCGTACAAACCGAGACGATAGAACGTTCTCGCTGTCGATGCGGGCGTTGTCCCCGGCAAGGTGAAAGCTCAGGTCTGACGACTGTTGACTATTATTCTGTAACATCTAATTTGCTGGCGCCGTAAGGTGTCCCCAAGGGAGTGGCAGCCTCAAGCGAGTCCCGAAAAATCGGGACGAGCTTGCCGATGGCGTAGAGACGCAAGATTTTGCATCTCTACTAGTCTGTGCATTTATCGTGTTACAGACCACTATTTGTCGGTCTGTTGGCTTTTCACGAGCCGATTAGTCTATCTCAACTATTTCTACGAACCGCACCAAGGCCCCTGCCGTTTGCCGATGCGGCTCGACTGTTCCGACCAGGCCGACCTTGCGGTCTATAAGTCTGCCCAAATTCATCGTCGAGACATAGTTGGCAGGTAGGGCGTAACAAGCGGTTTTGCCGGATTCGTCAACTATCCGGTAGTGTCCGGGGCCGTAAGTCATGAAAGTCTGTAACCGCCCTACAGCCGCAAATCTACCCATATCTTCGACTTCTGCCAGCCTTCTCACACGTGCTTTATCTATCCCCTCCTTAATCTTCTGCAATTGTTTATTCTGAAGCTGAACCTCTTTGCCTACTGCCAAAGCCAGCTCAAAACCGTCTATCTGCTTAATCATAAACTCCGCATAGCGTGCAGCTTTGCCGGCCGTCTTGTCGTCGGCAATCGTGACAAGGCCCCTTTTTATTTTTGTGTAATTCTGCTGGTCCATTGGTTTCGCCTGCTCAGCTTTTATCTGCTTTTCCAGAGCCTGATATTCTTTGAGCCTTACCTCAGCCGAAACCATCTCCGGTCCAACCACCAGAGTCCCGTTGGGGCCGACCAGAGGAACCTCACCAACCGACTTGAGCGGCTTCGTAAAATCGGTGCTTACCCAAAGATAGGCAAAAGCCGGAGGAGCTATTTTATAATAATCGTCCATCTGTTCGCCCAACAACTTGACCTTCTCGCCCCGGTTGAGCTTTCCCTGTAGAGTCGTCGAATATAACGGCTTTACGTAATCCGAGCCGGCATAGACACGAACACTGTCACCGGTAACAGTCCCGGCAGCAGGATTATTCGGGTCAATCTTGACATACTGCATTGAAATCCAGGAAAAACTCCCGGCCGGCGGTACAATGCACGACCAGCTAAATTGTCTGTCGACCACTTTTACTTTGTCGCCCTTGTTGAGCTTGCCGCAGTGGTAATAGTTTGTACCCGGCCCGGAACGAACATAGAGGTCATCGCCCGTTATCTCGGCAACGTAGGGAAAAGATGGCATACCAGCTTCATTAGGCTCACCGGCCCCGGCAACAGCTTCTTGGGCAAAACCAACCTGACAAATCAAAAATAAAAATCCGAAAATCAAAATTGTGGAATTCCTTATTTTTGCACTTTGATTTTTGATATTTAATTTTCTTTCGGTGTGAGATTCCATTCTTCTGTCTCCCAAAAAATAGGTTCCTATTCCCCAGGTCCAGAAACAACCAGACCGCCAAATAATTCTTTGGCCTTTTAAATTAGCACCCGTCCGGTTGGTTGTCAACTTTTTTATTGGATTAAATATAGTCGCTCCCGGCGGGATTTTCCAGCAATACCCGTCTTCTGTCTTCTGTCGTCTGTTTTCTGTCTTCTGTCGTCTGTCTTCTGACTTCTGTTTTTGAGATTGGGTTTGATTGGGTTTGTTTTTTCGGAGCCTGAAGGTGGTTTCATTTTCATAATCCTTTTGTAAAAAAGCGTTTGCGTTCATTTTTTGGCTTTTCGGAAATTGGGTTTGTTTTGGCTTTGTTTTTTTATGGCCCTTAGCCGCATTTTTCTTCATAATCCTTTGTAAATACACACTTTGCATCAATTTTACTCTTTCGGCAATTGGGTTTGATTGGGTTTGAATTGGGTTTGTTTTCACCAAGTGTCCAATCGCTTTTATTTTCATAAGACTTTGTTAAAAAGATACTTACGTTCATTTGACTTTTTCGGAAATTGGCTTTGTTTTGCATAATTGACTCACAGGCGCAAAGACACGCTCACAGCAGGCTCTGATGCGGAATAGCGACCCGTCCTCCGCAGTAGCGCAGCTACGGAGGGTGGATTCTTGTTTAAAGTTATGGATGCTCGTAACGATACTTGCTGTAGAAGCTTGAAGCTTGTTTTTTCGTGTATCCAGTTACCA